>NZ_JBJTND010000056.1:0-32547 GCF_046073885.1 Flavobacterium sp. | reverse complement strand
GACGTGTGATGCACAGTATCAAAAAACATACTCGGCTACTGAACAGGCCAGCCGCAGCAGAACTGCAAATGACAGATCCGATGATGATTCACGTCGCGTCAACGAAATTGATAAGAGATTTCTTCTTACCAGCTTCCACTAGCTCCACCACCACCGAAACCGCCACCACCACCGAAACCTCCGAATCCACCTCCAGATGAACCTCCAATTCCACCACCACTACTTCTTCCTAAGCTGCTTAAAATAATAATATCTAATAAACTTGGACCTCCTATTCCTCCACTACCATTGCTATTTCCTTTGTTTCTTGAAAAGAGGAAAATTAAAATCACAATAATAATTATGAATACAAAAAAAGGAATTTTGCCATTTCGAATATTTTTTTTTGGGTTTCCTTTGTATTCACCTTTCATCACTTTGAATATAGCTGTAATACCTTTATCAATACCTTCAAAATAATGACCGTCTTTAAATTCGGGTATTATTTCCTGTTCAATTATTCTTCTAGAAAGAGCATCGGTTAATAAATGTTCAATTCCATATCCAGTTTGTATAGAAACTTTATGATCTTCTTTTGCTACAAGAAGTACAATCCCATTGTCTTTTCCTTTTTGTCCAATCTCCCATTTATGTCCTAAATCAGTAGCGTATTTTGCAATATCTTCTCCTTGTGTAGTTGGAACAATCATTACAAAAATTTCGGTAGAAGTACTATCAGAGTAATTTTTAAGCTTTTCAAATAATTGTTGTTTTTGGACTTCTGACAAAGTTTTAGTGCTGTCTATTATTGGGGCAATAAAAGATGGTTTTTCGGGAATTTTTAGTTGCGAATAACCAAAATTAGTTGCGCAAATAAATATAACCGTAAAAGAAAAACGAAAAAGCCAAAATATATTCAATTTATTAATTATTTGTTTTTTCATATTTATGCCTTTGATATTTCATTAGAAAGTTCGTCAATATCATTTTCTTGATGTGGAAAATAATTTTTCAATTGTTCTCCAGCTTGATGAATTCCGTCTACTAACGCTTCTTTATTTTTGCCATTTTTAAAATGGTTTAACATAATCTCTTTGGTGGAATCCCAAAACGAATAGGTTACCCTTTCATGTATGCCTTGATCGCCACAAATTGCAAATTGCCTGCTCTGGGTGGCCACATAAATTAAGACGCCATTTCGTTCTTTGGTATGTTCCATTTTTAATAAATGGAAAACTTCCACCGCTCTATCAATAGGAGCAATGGAAGTTTCTTTTTCTATATGAACTCGAATCTCGCCCGAAGTATTTTGCTCCGCTACTCGAATAGCCTCAACTACTTCTGCTTCTTCTTCTTTGGTTAAAAACACTTCAATTTTTGACATTATCTAATTCTCTTTATCAAAATATTGATTTACATCTGGAGCTTTTTCTGCACCAGCATCAGCTTGAAATCTATTCATTTGATTAAATCCAAAAAGTTTTGCAAAAAGAACACTTGGAAATTTCAAAGTTTTTTGATCATAAGTGTTAACTGCATCATTGAAGCGATCTCTCTCTACATTAATTCTGTTTTCTGTTCCTTCAATTTGAGATTGAAGTTCTTTGAATCCTTCAGTGGCTTTAAGTTCTGGGTATTGCTCTACTGTTACTAATAGTCGAGACAAAGAACCTTTTAGGCCTTCTTGAGCTTTCTCAAATTGAGCAATTTGTTCAGGAGAAGCATTCGCAGGATCAATTGTTATTGATGTCGCTTTAGCTCTTGCTGCTATTACTTCAGTCAACGTTCCTTTTTCATAATTAGCTGCTTTTTGAACAACTTTTACTAAATTACCAATAAGATCATTTCTTCTTTGATAAGAACTTTCTACTTTTGACCATGCTGTTTTTGCATCTGCCTGAGCTTCAACAAGCCCGTTGTATGAAGTTATTACTATTATTAATAGTATAAAAATTATTCCACCAGTAATTATCCATTTTCTCATTTTTTTTTAATTTAAAAGTTATTTATTGATTGTTATTTATTATTCTCTTTCTACCTGACAAAAGGTATACCAAACCTGCAATACTGCCACAAAAAATTAATCCAATGAACCACATAAATTTTTCGGAAGCGTCTATTTTGGTTGACGATTTAATTTCAGAAAGGGAAACATACCAAAATACAAGTAGGGACAATAATCCAATAATCATTAAGGGTTGTGAGTACGGATAATGCATTATTTTAAATAATGCACCCACAATTACAACCACTATTGATGATGTAAAACTGATATTTAATATTTGTAGGTTTCTCATATTAAAGGTTGTTCTTAATAGATGTCAGTTCAGCTTTTATGCCTTCTAGTTTGGCAATAATGTCAAATTTATCCAAAGTTTTTTTCTGGCCTTCTTTTAAATGGGTTTTAGCACCCTCAAGGGTAAAGCCTCTTTCTTTTACTAAATGATAAATCAATTGCAGATTTTTCACATCCTCTTGAGTGAACATTCGGTTTCCTTTTGCATTTTTCTTTGGCTTCAAAATATCAAATTCTTTGTCCCAAAAACGAATAAGAGAGGCATTCACCCCAAATGCTTCGGCCACCTCACCAATACTAAAATACAACTTGTCTTTTGATAAATTAATCTGCATAGTTTTACATTTATATTAAACCAAACCTAGTCTAACGACTGGTTCTCTAAATTAGCAATTTTTGATATAGCCACATACTCTGCAGCTGATATATTTCCGTAATAAAAATTAATTGGGTTTACGGGCTTCCCACCTTTGTGCACCTCATAATGACAATGTGGCGCCTGACTTCTTCCTGTACTGCCAACAAATCCTATGATATCACCTCGTTTCACACGCTGACCAGCGCGAACTTTATATTTACTTAAATGACCATATAAAGTTAAATAACCATAACCATGGCTAATTTCAATATGATTTCCATAACCCGATTTCGAATTATCAGCATTTTTAACCACACCATCACCCGTTGCATAAATTGGAGTTCCAGTTCGAGCAGTAAAATCCATTCCTTCGTGCATCTTTCTTGCCTTTGTAAAAGGGTCACTACGGTAACCAAAACCCGAGGCCATATGTTTCAAATCTTCATTTTTAACCGGTTGAATTGCCGGTATCGCACTTAAAAACTTGTCTTTTGCCTTCGCTAATTTCAAAATTTGATCTAACGATTTTGATTGCGCAACCAAGGCATTGGCTATTTTATCTACTTTCTCTGAAGTATTAATCACCAATTCCGAATTATCAAAACCTTCTAACTCTTGATATCTTTTCCTATCAATAATCCCTTGTCTCTTCTCATTAGAAATCGGAGATAAATTAAAATAAACCCGATATAAATTATTATCACGATCTGCCATCTCCGATGCCACTTGATCTAATGCATCAATTTTTTTATATAAAATCGCATAATTAAGTTTCAAATTTTCAATTTCTCTCGCTTGAATCTTGTCTTTTGGCGTTTCAAAATACGGCGTATTCATCAAAATCACAAAACATAAAAACCCAAATAATGCCGATGCCAATATAAAAAGCGCAGGGTAACCATACTTTTTACGCTTTTGAGGCCCTATTATTCGATAAGCTAAACTTTCTGGATCGTAATAATACTTAACTTTCTTCGACATTTCTTAAATTATACTATTTTTGTGCTAGTTTTTAAACTATCAATAGTTATACGAACAAATTTAAGAAATGTTTCTTTCTAAATCTATTTTTTATTTTTTAGAAGCGAAACTTTTGGCATCTTTGTAATCCTTGTTCCTGCTTTTCGTTTCAATCTTTTTTTTCAAAAAAGGATTTTCACTTCAATCAGGGCTAATGAGTAAACTATTTGAATAAAATTTAAGTATCTATAGCACTAATAATCAAAAATGAAATCACAAGACATTCGCAAGCAATTTCTTCAATTCTTTGAAAGCAAAGGCCATTTAATTGTTCCTTCTGCTCCTATCGTTTTAAAAGACGACCCAACCCTAATGTTCAATAACTCGGGGATGGCGCAATTCAAAGAGTACTTTTTAGGAAACGGAACTCCAAAAAGCAAGCGAATAGCCGATACTCAAAAATGTCTTCGTGTTTCTGGAAAACACAACGATTTGGAGGATGTAGGTTTTGACACCTACCACCACACCATGTTTGAAATGCTTGGAAACTGGTCTTTTGGTGACTATTTTAAGAAAGAAGCCATCAATTGGGCTTGGGAATTATTAACCGAGGTTTATAAAATTCCAAAAGAGAATTTATATGTTTCCGTATTTGAAGGAAACCCTGAAGAAAATGTACCTTTTGACCAAGAAGCATGGGATATTTGGAAAGAACTTATTGATGAAGATCGCATCATTTTAGGAAATAAAAAAGATAATTTTTGGGAAATGGGAGACCAAGGTCCTTGTGGTCCATGCTCTGAAATACATGTTGATTTACGTTCTGCAGAAGAAAAAGCGGCAGTTTCTGGAAAAAGCTTGGTGAATAACGACCATCCGCAAGTAGTTGAAATTTGGAATAATGTATTCATGGAATTCAACCGTAAAGCTGATGGATCACTAGAAAAACTTCCTGCGCAACACGTAGATACCGGAATGGGATTTGAGCGTTTGTGCATGGCTTTACAAGGAAAAACATCCAATTATGACACCGATGTTTTCACACCGCTTATCGGAAAAGTAGAACAGATTACGGGATTAAAATATACTACTGACGATGTCAAAAATATTTCAGACGATCAAAATAAAACCAATATTGCCATTCGTGTAGTTGCTGATCACGTAAGAGCAGTTGCTTTTGCCATTGCAGACGGACAATTACCTTCAAACAATGGTGCAGGTTATGTAATTCGCAGAATCTTGCGCCGTGCCATTCGTTACGGTTTCACCTTCTTAAACACTAAAGAGCCGTTCATTCACTCCTTGGTTGAAGTATTAGCCAATCAAATGGGGGAATTTTTTCCTGAGATTAAAGCGCAACAACAATTTGTGACCAATGTAATTCGTGAAGAAGAAGCTTCTTTCTTACGAACTTTAGATCAAGGGTTACAATTATTAGATAAAGTAATTGCAGAAACTAATGGAAAAACAGTTTCTGGAGACAAAGCATTTGAATTGTACGATACATTTGGGTTTCCAATTGATTTAACGGCATTAATATTAAGAGAAAAAGGATTTGAATTGGATGAAGCGGGTTTTAATGCAGCAATGCAAGAACAAAAAAACCGCTCCCGTGCCGCTTCAGAAGTTTCTACAGAAGATTGGACCCTAATTATTCCTGGAAATGTTGAAACTTTTGTGGGTTATGATCAAACCGAAAACGAAGTGAAAATCACTCGAATTCGAAAAGTTGATTCGAAAAAAGACGGCGTTTTATATCAAATTGTTTTAGACAACACCCCGTTTTATCCAGAAGGTGGAGGTCAAGTCGGAGACAAAGGTATTTTAACTTCATCCAACGAAATCATTGAAATTATTGATACCAAAAAAGAAAATAATTTAATCCTGCATTTTGCAAAACAACTTCCAGAAAATAGTTCAGCTAGTTTTGTGGCAAAAGTCAATACCGATTTGCGTATTGCAACTTCAAAAAACCACTCGGCTACCCACTTAATGCACCAAGCATTGCGTGAAATTTTGGGAACCCATGTTGAGCAAAAAGGTTCTTTGGTAAATGCAGATCGTTTGCGATTTGACTTTTCACATTTTAGCAAAGTAACCGATGAGGAAATCAAAAAAGTGGAAGCATTTGTAAACGCTAGAATTGAAGAGCAATTGCCACTTATAGAAAGAAGAAGTATTCCAATTCAACAAGCTTTAGATGAAGGCGCTATGGCTTTATTTGGAGAAAAATATGGCGATACGGTTCGAGCAATTAAATTTGGGCTTAGCATGGAGCTTTGTGGAGGTATTCACGTGAAAAATACTGCTGATATTTGGCATTTCAAAATCGTTTCTGAAGGTGCTGTAGCAGCTGGAATTCGAAGAATAGAAGCAATAACTGGAACTGCTGTTCAAAATTATTATACCGCTCAAGAGTCGGCTTTAGCTGAAATTTCAAGCACCTTGAAAAATCCACAAGACACAATAAAAGCAGTGGTTTCTTTACAAGAAGAAAATGCAAAATTAAAGAAACAACTGGAGCAATTATTGAAAGAAAAATTAGACGGTTTAAAAACCCTACTTTCTGCTGAATTTACAGAAATTAACGGCATCAACTATCTCGCAAAACAAGTAGATTTAAGCATGGGTGCTACCAAAGATTTGGCTCAGTCTATTGGAAGTTCAAAACCAAATTCGTTTGTAGTTCTGGCATCTATTGATGAAAATGCTCCAAATATTCACTGTTACATCGCTAAAGAATTAGTAGCTTCCAATAATTTAAATGCCAACATGGTAATAAAAGAATTAGGAAAATACATTGATGGCAACGGTGGTGGACAACCATTTTTTGCATCTGGAAAAGGTAAAAATAGTTCTGGAATTGCTGAAGCGCTAGCGAACGCTTCTAATTTTATCAAATAATTTTTATCTGATAATAAATCGAATTAATAAAAAACATATATTTGGTTTACTAACTTAAAAACTTAAAATCATGCACACACTATCTGTTTTATTGCTTTCTGCATTTTCCTCTTTATTGGTTGGTTTTATTTGGTACAACCCTAAAGTATTTGGAACTATTTGGATGAAAGAATCTGGTGTTTCAGAAGAAAAACCAAATACAGCAACCATGGTAAAAACCATGTTAGCAGCTTATATTTATGCTTTCTTAATTTCATTTGTAATGCAATTTTTGGTAATTCACCAAAGTGGAGCACTAGGAATGATTGGTGGAGATGTTTCAAAAGCACTTCCTTCCTATAATGCTTTCATGGCTGATTATGGCACTGCCTTCAGAACTTTTAAACACGGTGCTTTACACGGATTTATGACCGGTTTATTTTTCTGTTTACCTGTAATTGGTGTTGGTGCATTATTTGAAAGAAGAAGCTTTAAATATACGCTTATTGCTGGTGGTTACTGGGTTGTCACTTGTATGCTTATGGGTGGTATCATCTGCCAATGGATGTAAAATAAACTAACTCCAAAATTTACAATCGTTCTATTTTTGTAGAGCGATTTTTTTTAATTTGAAAACAACACTCAGCCATAGAATTTATACATCTGTTACCCAATTTCCAGAAAATTGGGAGGATTTGGCTGTTGATAATATTTTCCTTACTAAAGAATACCTTGAAATTCTAGAAAAATCGGCACCCGTAAATATGACTTGTCATTTTATTGGAATTTTCAATAATTCGGAATTGGTGGGCATTGCTGTTTCCCAATTTCTAGATTTAAATCAATTGGATTCTTTTGGTGATCGAGATAAATGTATTAAATCGAGTATTCGAAAAATCGTATTCAAAAACTTCTGTTCACATGTTTTGCTTTTAGGAAACAACATGCTTACTGGTCAAAATGCTTGGGCATTTTCAACTAAAATAGATGTGAAAATCCTGCAAAATGAAGTTTTAAATGCAATGGAAACGCTCAAAGAACAATATAAAGCATCGGGCAAAAAAGTCCATATTTCCAGCCTAAAAGACTTTGAAACGGAAGAAATTGAGACCTTCCACCCAGCTATGAAAAAGGACTATTTTCAATTTTCTACCCAACCCAATATGGTGTTTACAATTTTAGAAAATTGGAAAACAGAACAAGATTACATTGCTGCTTTATCAAAAAAATACCGGGATCAATACAAACGCGCTCGCAAAAAAGCTGACGGCATTGAAAAGCGAAAATTAGGTCTTCAAGAGATTATTGCACTTGAAGAAGAAATATACAATCTGTATTATCATGTAGCGCAAAATGCCCCTTTTAACACCTTTTTTCTAGCAAAAAATCACTTTAGAGTGTTTAAGGAAATTCTGAAAGATAAATTTCTTTTTTACGGTTACTTTATTGATAACAAACTGATTGGTTTCAATACATTAATCAAGAATGGAACTGCAATGGATACCTATTTTTTAGGCTATGACGACTCCATTCAGAAAGAAAAAATGCTGTATTTAAATATGCTGTATGACATGATTGCCTATTCTATAAATAAAGGATTTAAGGAAATTGTTTTTGCAAGAACTGCACTTGAAATAAAAAGTTCGGTGGGTGCAAAACCCATTGAGGTTTATGGTTTCATAAAACATGAATCCAAATTAATTGATAAATGTACCCAGACAATTTTCAATTATTTGGAACCAAAAACCGATTGGCAAGAACGAAATCCGTTTAAATAACTACGCATTCATTGCGTCTAATTCTCCTTGCACTTCTTCCCATTCATCTAATAATTTATCTAAATCGGATTTCTTTTTATTGTAGGCAGTGAAAAATGAAGCATCTTCAATGTGCTTATCGTAATTAGATTCTAATGCTTTATCGTCTTGCTGAATGTCGATTTCCAATTGCTTGATTTGACTTTCAATCTTGCTTAAGCGATTTTGTAGCGACTTATTTTTCTTTTGATCTTCGTAGGATATTTTGTTCGTTTCTTTTGGAGTTTCTTTCTTTGCCGTATCTTTTTTCTCTACTTCACGCATGTTTTCTAAATTACGCTGCTCCAAGAAAAAATTAATATCTCCTAAATATTCTTTTATTTTTTGATCCTTAAATTCATACACAATATTCGACATACCTTGAAGAAAATCCCTGTCGTGAGAAACCAACAATAGTGTTCCTTCATATTTTTGAAGTGCCGCTTTTAATACATTTTTAGACTTAATATCAAGGTGATTTGTGGGCTCATCCATCACCAAAACATTTATGGGCTGCAACAACAATTTGCACAAAGCCAAACGATTTCGTTCTCCTCCCGACAACACTTTTACTTTCTTCTCTACATCGTCTCCACGAAACAAGAAAGACCCCAACATGTCTCTAACTTTTGAACGGTTGGTATCGGAGGCTGCATTTTCCATAGTCTCCAAAAGAGTAATTTCTCCATCTAAATATTCGGCTTGATTTTGAGCGAAATACCCAACTTGCACATTATGTCCCAGTTTAATGGTTCCGCCAAATTCAAATTCATTTACAATTGCTTTAATAAATGTGGATTTACCTTGGCCATTTTGCCCAACAAATGCAATTTTGCTTCCTCGTTCTACCAACAAAGAAATATCTTTAAGAATTACTTTGTCGCCATAGGCTTTCGTTACATTTTCGGCTTCAACCACCACTTTACCTGGAACTTTTGAAACCGGAAAAGAAATATTCATCACAGAATTATCGTCTTCATCCACTTCAATTCGCTCTACCTTATCTAATTTCTTGATCAATGATTGGGCCATAGAAGCTTTGGAAGCTTTGGCTCTAAATTTCTCAATTAGCTTTTCGGTTTCTTCTATTTTCTTTGCCTGATTTTTTTGGGTAGCCAATTGTTTCTCGCGAATTTCATGGCGCAGTTCTAAATATTCAGAATACGGTTTATTAAAATCATATGCTTTACCAAGAGAAATTTCAATTGTTCTATTGGTTACATTATCCAAAAACATCTTATCGTGCGAAACAATAACCAATACTCCAGGGAAATTTCTCAAGAAACTTTCTAACCAAATGATACTTTCAATATCCAAGTGGTTGGTAGGCTCATCGAGAAGCAATATATCATTAGATTGTAGCAGTAATTTTGCCAATTCGATACGCATACGCCATCCACCCGAAAAAGTATCCGTCTGGTCATTAAAAACTTCGCGTTTAAAACCCAACCCTAATAATATTTTCTCGGTTTCTCCAACATAATTATACCCTCCTAACAATTCAAAACGGTGTGTATAATCGGATAAATCTTCTATTATTTGTCCGTATTCTTCACTTTCATAATCGGTTCTTGTTACCAGAAGATGGTTCACTTCTTCTAGCTTTTTCTCCACCATTTTGATTTCCGTAAATGCTTCGTAGGCTTCTTCAAGCACCGTTCTCCCATGTTCAAAATCGATGTCTTGTCTTAAAAATCCAATTTTAACTTCTTTTTCGGTTGCAATTTGACCCGAATCGGGTTTGAAATCGCCTGCCAAAATTTTTAGCATGGTTGATTTACCTGCTCCATTTTTACCAACAAGACCAACTCGATCACCTGATCCTAAACGAAAAGTTACTTCTTCAAAAAGAAAAGAGCCTCCAAAGGAAACCGATAAATTGTGGATATTTAGCATAATATTTGTTACAATTGTTACATTAAAAACTTTCGTAAAGTTTACCTTTGTAGAAAATTTTTGCAAATGTTAAAAAAAGGATCCAAATTATATAGCATTTTAACAGGAACTTGTCCTAAATGTCATGAAGAAAGTATGTATTGTGAAAAAAATCCATACAAATTGAGCAGTATTTATAAAATGCATGAAACTTGTAGCCATTGTGAAACAAAATACATGATTGAACCTTCTTTTTTTTATGGCGCCATGTATGTGAGTTACGGTGTTACGGTAGCCATTGGAGTAGCTATTTTTGTAACATTGAATGTAATTTTGGGATTTGATGTAAAAACTACTTTTATTGGAATTGGAGTTGGATTAATAGCTTTAATGCCAATAACAGCTCGATTGGCTAGAAACATATACATCAATATGTTTATCAGCTATGATAAAAACTGGAGAGATAATTCTTAATTCTTCGGATATCAATATTTTTATCTAAAGGAATATTGTTTTCAATCTGGTTGAATAAGCTATTTGCCATAGCTGGAGCCAACATTACCCCTCTTGTTCCTAGGCCATTCAAAACATGTAAATTTTGATGTATTGGATGGGTACCAACCAAAGGTCTTCGGTCTTTAACTGTAGGACGAACTCCAGCATAATGATCTAGGATCTCAAATTCACAATTTATTAATTCTTTTAGTTCCAAAACGAGTTCGTTTCTAGCCGCTTCAGTTGGAATATTGGTTTTATCCTCCCAATTGTAAGTAGCACCCACTTTATATAAATCATTCCCCAACGGAATAATAAAAATCGAAGATTTGATAATCACATCCAAATTCAAATTTGGAGCTTTTATAAGCAATAATTCTCCTTTTGTACCATCTAGAGGTAAATTAGAAAAATAAGGGTTAGAAAGCATTCCAAAACCTTCTGCAAATACAATTCGTTTTGCTTTTATGTTTTTATAGATTAAATAATCACTATGGATTTCTAAAGCAGCATAATCAAAAGTTTCATTTTGTATAGCATGAATTGAAATTAAATACTTTTGGTAGTGCTCAAGTAACAAAGCAGTATCTACATAACCAGAATCTAAAACTTCTCCAAAATTGAAAGGAGAATCAATACAATTAAATTTGGTAGTAATTAGTTTTGTAGAAAGAAATCGAGAGAGATTGGGTTTATCGGAGGCGGTGAACCAATTATTTTGTTCTTCAACCGAATGAAATTTTCGTAATAAGGGTAATTTATAATCTAATTTAACATTCAATTTAGCCTCTAAAGCGCCATAAAAATCATATAATAGGTCCAATTGATCACCCGCTTGCCACACTTCGCTAAAACGCTTTAAAATTACCGGATTATATAGTCCGCCTGCGATTTGAGATGAATTTTGAGAAGCATCATTGATTACCAAAATGGTTTTACCATTTTGCAAAGCCACTTCAGAAAAAGCAATCCCAGCCAACCCAGAACCTACAATAATATAATCGAGCATTAAAAAAGGGGTGTTAATTAAGCATAAAAAAACTCTTACCAAAGGTAAGAGTTTTTAATAAGTTGTAAAATTATATTAATAAGCCCACATATCGTGTTCTAAATTTCTAATTTTTTCTTTCACTCTTTCAGATTCCAATAATTGATTAAGCGCGTTGTCTTTCATATATTCTTCAATCTTTCTATCTCCATAAACATTTTCTTCTTTATAGATTAGTCCACTGAAGTGACGAGCAACTAACAGATCATCAAAAGTAATTGGTTTGGAACTGTTTCTTTCATTGAACGCTGGGTGTGCTTTTAGAATATCACGAATTGCTGGGTAATAAATCCAAAATAAAATATCTGGAGCTTGCATTTCATTATATTTATCTAAAGCAACTTGCTTTTCTTTCTTTTGATCTTCAGTTAATTCAGAATTTTGATCAGCTACCATTTGGGTATACTGATTTTCAATTGCTTGTTGACCAAATGTAGCATCTACGATACTTTTAGCCGAAGTAGCAACAGGAGCAATTGCAAGCAAACGGTATTTCATTTCTGAAAGACGAGCATCAAAATACCAATATCCTTGAACTTTGTAACCAATTACACCTTCTGCATTTAATTCCGCGCTCTTATAATCTGGTCCCTCTTTAAGTTGCTTATCTTCTATTAATTGAGCACATAATTTTTTGAATTTTTCCGGCTCTTTAGCACCATCAATTTTAGTAGGGTTTAAAGTAGTATTCACTTTAGTTTCCCCTTCTTCAGTAAGTTTAAAATCTTTAAATTTACTTTTTGTCACAACTGGGTCTAAAGGTTGCGAAAAATAATCGTCCTCAAAACAAAACTTACTAATATCTATACCACTTTTATCACTTGATTCAACATATTGTCTTAACACATCAAAAAGTGGAATTCTATCCATTAATGGTTTAGTTGGATAATAAAGAGGAAAGTTTATACGCTCATCAATATCAATAAATTCCCATATTCTTTTACCAAAAAGAACATCTCTATCGTCTATGTAACCATATTTCAATGGAGTTAGATTATCCTGCTTGATTTGTTCTTCTGATTTTTTACCTATTTCAGAAGGTGCTTTTGCATTCAACAAATTAGGTTGTGCAAAACAAAAAGACGAACAAAAAAGTAATAGAATAGAGAATTTATTCATGATTGAAAAATTTTAATTATTAATTTTAAATGAACAAGAAAAAGTTCTTTTAACTTTAATTCCAGTATTAGTAACTACATTAATTTGATCAATTAATATAACATCATTTTTACCTAAGTTTTTAATAGCATTAGCAGCTCCAGGGCTTAAAGAACTACCTGAACAAGGGTAAGAAACTTTACCTACTAAAGCATTGAAGCTAGTAACTGTTCCTGAAACTTTATAATCTTTACCAAAGTCTCCAAAGTCAACACCAATAGATGCAGAACTGATTTCTCCTTTTGATCCGATTGTAGTACCTGCTTTACCATTGATTAATCCCATTGCAGCAGGAATATCTTTAACTCTGAATTTTTGAGTATCTGACACAGATTTACCATCAGGTAATTTAGCGTTAACAGAAACAGAAACTTCTTTACTATTGATATCACCAACATTCCATACATATTGACTGTTTCCTGTTTTTCTGATACCAGGAGCACTTACAGTAATATTGTTATCTGAAATACCAGGGAAAGAAATTGTCATTGGGTTGTTTACCCCTTTGTAAATAACTTTCATGTTATCAGATGAAATAGAAGCTGAATTTGGTTTTGGTACAACTGCATATTTCCCTTCAATATCGATTGGCAAAGGCTTGTCGTCTTCCATGAAAGTAAATTTACCTTTAATATCATGATCTCCAACGCTACCAGCGCTTAATTTAAATACTGCTTGACCATTTTCCATAGAAACACTACCTCCACCAACACTTACCGAAGTTGGAACTGTAGACTCATCATATCTTCCTAAAACAACTCGACCTGTTACAGTTTCACCTTGGAAGAATAAAGATTTATCCATGATTACAATAGCTTTATAATTTTTCATAGATGCCGTTTGAGCGGTTGTATTTCCAATTAAAGCGTTGTAAATATCTTGTTCAATAGTTTTTACATCATTCTGCATACTGGTTAATTTTGCAATCGAAGCAATTGCAGGGAAACCTTCAAAATGGTATGCTAAGTATTTAACAGAAACTCCGTCTTTATCTTTTACATTATCAAAATTGAACTTTTTATTTAATGTTTCAACAATGAATTTGTATTTTACGTCTACCCCAAAAACAGAAGCAATTCCTTTTTTGTAGTTTTCTAATTTAGACATAATTTCATTTCCTTTTGCAGAATATCCGTCACCTTTAAACCAATGTTCATCGATATAAAGACCTTTATCCATTTGATCATAAGGAAGATCTCCATTTTTTTCTCTTTCAAATTCTTTAGTAACATCTGCTTTTAAGGCACCTAAATAAGCATACATTTCGTTAGAAAGTTGTTGTACTTTTTTAGCTCTATTAAAAGGCCCTCCAAATTGAGTTGGATTATCAGAAGCTTTAGTTTCTAATGAAGAGAATAAACTTTTGTTATATTCTTCAGAAAACTTATTTACTACTTCAAACTTTGCATTCATCAATCCGAAAGCTTTAAGTACTTCTTTTGACATGTTTAATGCCAACATAGCGATGAAAACCAAGTACATCAGGTTAATCATCTTCTGTCTAGGGGTTAATTTTCCTCCTGCCATTTTTTTTTAATTAGTTTAGTTTAAAATTTTGTTTAAAAATAAATTTAGTATAAAACTAATTATCCTTTGTTATTCATAGCAGAAAGCATTCCACCATATACATTATTTAATGTAGATAAGTTAGAAGTTAACGATTGCATTTGATCTTTTAATTTCATATTGTTTTCAGCAACTTCGTTGTTGATTTGAGCGTTTTTCTCAGCACTTTGCATTTGCATTTGGTATAAACCATTTAATGCTTCAAGTTGCGTTGCAGCTTTAGTCATTTCTTCGGCATATTTCTTTTGACCAGCCATTGCATCAACAGTTGGAGAAATAGATTTAGCAGCTCCTTCAAAGTTTTTAATACTGTTTCCTAAGCTTGCCATTAATTCACCATCAATTTTAGCTTCTTTTAACATTGCGTCTAA
Source organism: Flavobacterium sp. (assembly GCF_046073885.1). Classification (GTDB taxonomy): domain Bacteria; phylum Bacteroidota; class Bacteroidia; order Flavobacteriales; family Flavobacteriaceae; genus Flavobacterium. The sequence continues at coordinate 17,762 of NZ_JBJTND010000056.1, read as the reverse complement.
TTTTTTAGACAACAATCCATCCGCATCACCTTTATCTTCTTTTTTAGTTCTTTCTTTTGCTTGTCCACCAGCTAATTCAGGATATACTATCGACCAATCAATTTCATCTGCAGAGGTTTCAAAAGCTGATAATCCAAATATTAATGCTTCTGTTAATAATCCTATAATAAGTAATGCACTCGCACCTGGCCAGTGTTGAATTTTAAATAATGCTCCAACAATAACGACAGCAGCACCCATTCCGTAGGTGAATTCCATAACTCTTTTTGGTAATAATCCCATAGTAATAATAATTTTTAGTTAGTTAAGTTAATTTAATTTAATTTATTTAAGTTATTTAAAAATACAATTTAAAACAGTTTATCTATTTCCTGTTGTTTGCGTTCCCATGTAATCTTGAACAGTACGGAAACCGATAAAGCTTCGAGCGCTATCTTTATATTCAAATGCTCTTGTACCAACTTGCAAGAAATACTGAACGTCTTTCCATGATCCACCACGAACTACCTTACGGTTGTTTTTAGAATCAGAAACATTTGGGTTCATCGTTGAAACAAACTCATAAGCATTAGAATCATATGAAGAATCGGTCCACTCAGCTACATTTCCTGCCATGTTATATAGGTTATAACCATTAGGCTGGAACGATTTTGCTTCTACAGTGTATAAAGAATTATCTGCAGCATAATCACCTCTACTTGGCTTAAAATTTGCTAAATAACAACCTCTATCATTGTGCGTATATGGTCCACCCCAAGGATAATTACCAGATTGAAGTCCTCCACGAGCAGCAAACTCCCATTCTGCCTCAGTTGGTAAACGGAAATTATTAATTAAGTCTCTACCTTTCTTTTTCTTTACGTAAATGTTTTTGTATAAAGTTCTCCAAGCACAAAAAGCTTTGGCTTGATTCCATTTTACACCAACTACAGGATAATCTGCATAAGCTTGATGCCAAAAATAATCATTATGCATTGGATCATTATACGAGTATGCAAAATCTTTAATCCATACTGTTGTATCAGGATAAACAGGCACCGTATCATTTTTAATGTACTTACTTCTTTTACCTTTTTTATCTTTAACTGCAGCTTCTATATCCAACCATGAATATCTGAAAACAAATTTTTTAACATCCATAGTTCTCAATCCATTAAAGTTTTCGTTCATTGGAATGTACATACTATCCATAACATTGGTATAGTTTTCATCTGGATATTTCTTAGTGTCTGTTATTAATTTTATTTTTCTGTTCAATCTTCTACCCGCATACGGATCGTCTTTTGAACCAACACTATAATAATTTTCCCACATGTATTTATCGTAAACACCCATTTTTGCAGGATCAGAATTTGCAAATGCAAAATCTCCAATACTTCCTGTTCCTTTACCACCTTTACCAGCATTACTTCCGGCAGTAATTCCATTTTCTTCAGCAAATACAGCAAGTCTTACTCTAATAATAGAATCTTTAACCCATTCTACAAACTGTCGGTATTCTTTATTTGTAATTTCAGTTTCATCCATATAGAACGATCTCACCGTTACCGTTTTAGTAGGTGCGTCTTGAGCATTAGCGATATCATCATCCGATTTACCCATAATATATGCTCCACCAGGAACCAATGTCATTCCGAAAGGTTTTTCAGGATGCCATTTTTTACCTTTCACCCCAACTAACTCCCCTTTGTCATTAGACATACCGCAGCTAGCTAAAAGTGTTAAAATCGATGCAAATGCAATGAACTTCTTCATATAAATTTGGTTAAATGTGTATTCTTATTTTAAGGCCGTAAACCTATCTAAATTTTTTTAAAAAAACAATTAATTGTCTCTTAAAATTCATTTTTTTATCAAAAATAGGTTAATAATCAAGATTTACAGAAATAAAACGCATTCAAAAGCAAAGAAAATCAATGCTTTATGAGCTTTACCCCACAAATCATTGGTGAATTAACAAAATAAAATAACTAATTAAATAATACTTTTACGTTGTGCTTTCCACCATCGTTCGGGCAATTCTTGGTTGCAAGCAGCCAAATAATCATCGTGTGAACATGGTAATAACGTATTCTTTTTTAGTTTATTGTTAACATTTGCAAAAAAAGGTATTTCAATCCACCATCTTTCTGTTTTATCACTTTTATAAAACACCACATCTTCCTCTTCTGTTGGCACAGTATATTTAATATAATTGTCTTTGCTGCCAAATGGATATTCATTCGAACGGTAATGAACTCCTTCAATAAAATACCATATTATTTGAGCAATAAGTGCTGTTTCTTGTAAACTCCCTTGGTGATTAAAAATTCCAAAACAAGAAACGCGGTCACTAATACCGGCATATCTAGAAAGCGCGCAAATCTCTTTTCCGTTAAATCCGTTTGGTTGAAAATTGACGAAATTACCCGAATCGGATGATTTAACACAGGTTAAATCCAAACTTACCAAATCAGCATCTCTAAAAACAGGTTCTGCAATTGCAATTGAATTACAAATTTCACCCAATCGATAAGCATCAAAAAATAATTTCTCAATCAAATCAATCTCCTCTTGTGAGTTATAATAGGTTTGGTACCCAACATTACTGTAATTAAACAAATTGTTAGGCTCCTCTATTATTATTTTAGACAAATAGGAATCTGCAAGTGAAGAATCATCTTGTTTTGATAGATCAAATTTCGAGTCAATGGAAACTAAATTTACCATTTGCTCTAAATTATCATACCCTCTATACAAGGCATAAGTCAAATCTTGTGAACCACCAATAACAATAGGAATTACATTGTTTTTTATTAATCTCGATACTACTTTTTGCAAAGCAAAATAGGTGTCATCTGGAGAATTTCCAGGAAGAATATCTCCTAAATCTGCAATAGTACTACTCCAATTTCCAGGAAAAAGGTTGTATAAATTTAAACGGATAGAAGATAAATCAGATTCTTTAGCAAAAGTCTGATCTCCTCTATGATCTGGAACACCAATAATTGCAATTCTTACTTTAGCAATATCTGGAAAATCTTCTTGGGTATGAAAAACCACTTTATTAGATAAGTGCTGAGAAGATAATCGCTTTATTTCAATTATCAGGTTGGTTTCTACCGGAGAAAGAAAATCGAATTCCATATATGTTTGATTTTGCTTTTTTACAAAACAAAGTAAAAAAGATAGTTTTTATTTCTTCTTTGGTGCCGCTTTTTTGGTAGCTGGTTTTTTCGCCGGGGATTTTTTTGCAATCATTTCTTGGACTTGAGCCAAAGTTAATTTGGAAGCATCAACATCTTTATTCAATTCGATTTTGATTTTTCCTTTCAAAATAACCGAACGTCCCCAACGTGCTTTTTCAACTACAATCCCCTCCTCTTTCCAATCATGAATGACTTTGTCGATGTTTTTTTGAAGCTTGTCTTCTATTAACTCTTCAATATCAGCTTGAGATAGATTGTCAAAATTGTATTTTCTTGAAACATTAATAAATATTCCATTCCACTTAATAAACGGTCCAAATCTACCAGTTCCTTTTTGAACGCCTTCCCCTTTGTAAACTGCAATTGGTGCATCCGCTTGCACTTTCTCATCAATTAATTCTTGCGCTCTTTCTAGAGTCACGTCCAATGGTTCCTCTCCTTTTGGCAACGAAATGAAAGCTTTACCAAATCGAATAAACGGACCAAAACGACCCAAACTCACCTCAACTTCTTCACCTTTGTAAGACCCTAATGCTTTTGGCAACAAAAATAAATTCAATGCCTCTTCCAAAGTAATGGTTCCTATATTTTGTTCGGCACGAAGGCTCGCAAATTTTTTATCTTCATCATCGCTATCCCCAATTTGTGCCATTGCACCAAATTTCCCTAAACGAACTAATACTGTTTTTCCAGATTCTGGATGTTTTCCTAATATTCTTTCACCGCTTTCTCTATCGGCATTGGCCTCAACATCTTTTACATTAGGATGGAATTTATCATAAAATTCCTGCATCATCTTAGTCCAATTGATATTTCCTTCGGCAATTTCATCAAAATCTTGCTCCACTTTTGCAGTGAAATTATAATCTAAAATTGATTCGAAGTTTTTTACTAAAAAGTCGGTTACAATAAATCCAATATCGGTTGGAACTAACTTTCCTTTATCAGACCCTGTATTTTCTTTTAATATTTTTTCAGAAACCGAATTTCCTTCTAAAGTCAATTGGGTGTACTTACGAACTTGACCGTCAAGATTTCCTTTTTCTACATAATTTCTATTGATAATAGTAGAAATTGTTGGTGCATAAGTAGAAGGTCTTCCTATTCCCAATTCTTCTAATTTTTTCACCAATGAAGCTTCTGTATAACGCGCAGCAGGTCTTGAATATCTTTCGGTAGCTGTGATGTAATTATTTATCAATTTTTCATTCACGCGCATGGCAGGTAACATGCCTTCTTGCTCTTCTTCATCCTCATCATTACCTTCTAAATATACTTTTAAAAAGCCTTCAAATTTAATCACCTCTCCAGAAGCTGTAAAAACTTCCGAGTGGTTGTTGGCTTCAATTTTAACATTAGTTCGCTCCAATTCGGCGTCGCTCATTTGAGATGCCAAAGTTCTTTTCCAAATCAAATCATACAAACGCGCCTGATCTCTATCAATATTCACGGTATGTCGCGACATATCTGTAGGACGAATCGCCTCGTGTGCTTCCTGAGCACCTTTACTCTTATTTGCAAAAGTTCTAGGATTAGAATATTCCTTTCCGTAGGATTTTATAATTTCGGCTTGAGCCGCATCCATAGCCTCTTTAGAAAGGTTAACACTATCAGTTCTCATATAGGTAATTAACCCCGCCTCATACAAGCGTTGCGCTAATTGCATGGTAATTCCAACAGGTAAATACAATTTACGAGCAGCTTCTTGTTGTAAAGTAGAAGTTGTAAATGGTCCGGTGGGAGATTTTTTTGTAGGTTTAGTTTCTAAATCGCCTACTTTATAAGTAGAACCGATATTTTTATTTAAAAAATCTTCGGCTTCTTTTTTTGTATTAAAATTCTTAGGAAGCTTGGCTTTAAAGGTTCTTCCTGCTTCGTTAGTAAACTCGGCAACTACCGAATAAGAAGGAGTGGCTTTAAAATTTTGAATTTCTCTTTCGCGCTCCACAATCAAACGAACCGATACCGATTGAACTCTACCAGCTGAAAGTCCGCCTTTAATTTTTCTCCATAAAACTGGAGACAACTCATATCCTACTAATCGATCTAATACTCGGCGTGCTTGTTGCGCATTAACCAAATTATAGTCAATTTCTCTAGGATTATCTATCGCTTTAAGAATTGCATTCTTGGTGATTTCATGAAATACAATTCGTTTGGTTCTGTTTTTATCTAATTTTAATTCTTCCGATAAATGCCAAGAAATAGCTTCTCCCTCACGGTCCTCATCGGAAGCCAACCAAACCATTTCAGCATTTTTAGCTAAACCTTTTAATTTGGTAACCAATGCTTTTTTGTCGGCAGATACTTCATATTTGGGCAAAAATCCGTTGGTGACGTCCACCCCAATTTCTTTAGAAGGCAAATCGGCAATATGACCAAAACTAGACTCAACTTGAAAATCTGGGCCTAGAAACTTCTCAATGGTTTTTGCTTTTGCTGGGGACTCAACGATAACTAAATTCTTTGCCATTATATTTTTTTTGTTCGGCAAAAGTAGAAGTTTTTTTTAGAATTTGAGTTTTTGAATAAATTTTTAAAAACAAAAAAATATCTAGGGATCCAAAAAACACGTCGTTTATGCCAAATACATTCTAGTTTTAAAAGTATGTTAAACATTACATGTCATATTGTCATATTTTCTATTTTAGTATTATCTTTGCAGTTCGATGAATTCGAAGATTTTATTTATGGAAAAGGAAATAGATGAAAAAAAACAAGGGCAAAGTTTGCTTTTGGAATCCAAGAACGAAAACACAAAAAAACTATACATTGAGAGTTATGGCTGCGCTATGAATTTTTCTGATAGTGAAATTGTCGCGTCTATATTATTAAATGACGGCTATAATACTACAGAAAAACTGGAAGAAGCCGACTTAGTATTGGTAAACACCTGCTCTATTCGAGATAAAGCAGAACAAACCGTAAGAAAAAGATTAGAAAAATACAATGCCGTAAAAAGAACCAACCCAAAAATGAAAGTGGGTGTCTTGGGCTGTATGGCAGAACGATTGAAAGAAAAATTTCTAGAGGAAGAAAAAATAGTGGACCTTGTAGTTGGACCCGATGCTTATAAAGATTTACCTAACTTGTTGGCCGAAGTAGAACAAGGTCGCGAAGCAATTAATGTGCTTTTATCAAGAGAAGAAACCTATGGAGATATTGCTCCGGTTCGTTTATCTTCAAATGGTGTTTCGGCATTTGTTTCTATAACACGTGGATGTGATAACATGTGTACCTTTTGTGTGGTGCCTTTTACACGCGGACGAGAACGCAGCAGGGAGCCACAAAGCATCATTCAGGAAGTTCAAAACTTATGGGATAACGGCTACAAAGAAATTACCTTACTTGGTCAAAATGTAGACAGTTACCTCTGGTATGGTGGTGGTTTAAAAAAGGATTTTGACAAAGCATCCGAAATGCAAAAAGCAACTGCAGTAAAATTTGAAGATTTACTGGAAATGGTAGCACAAGCTTTTCCTAAAATGCGCATTCGTTTTTCGACTTCAAATCCGCAAGATATGCACGAGCCTGTTTTGCATGTTATTGCAAAATATCCAAATATTTGCAAGCACATTCACTTACCGGTACAATCGGGAAGCGACCGAATTTTGGCCGAAATGAACCGCTTGCACACCAGGGAGGAATACATGCGATTGATTGACAAAATAAATACCATCATTCCTAATTGTTCGATAACGCAAGATATGATTGCTGGATTTCCAACCGAAACAGAAGAAGACCATCAAGATACCTTATCGTTAATGGAATATGTAAAATATGATTTTGGTTACATGTATGCCTATTCCGAAAGACCAGGAACATTGGCTGGAAGAAAGATGGTAGATGATGTGCCTGAAGAAACTAAACTAAGACGCTTACAAGAAATTGTAGACCTTCAAAGAATTCACAGTGGCATGCGAACTCAGGGGTTCTTGGGTAAAACCGTTGAAGTACTAGTTGAAAAAACTTCCAAAAAATCAGAAAACGACTTATCAGGAAGAAACTCCCAAAACATAACGGTAGTTTTTCCGAAAGAAAATTATAAAATTGGAGATTTTGTTAATGTTCGAATTACGAATTGTACTAGCGGAACCTTAATTGGTGAAGCGGTTGGACTTTCAGAGATGAATTAATAATTAGTTTAAGGTTTTGGAATATGGAAAAAGAGATTATTGTTAAGCCAAATTTCATTTTTAAAGATTACTTTAAAATAAATCTATATCTATTAGTAAACAAACCTTATTACTATATTATTGGACCTTTAAGCATATTATTTTTAAGTTTTGATATTCATTTGATTTATCCTAATGAAAAAAAATTAATTGAATTATTATTTTTTCCCGATGTATGTTTCTTGGCATTACCCTTATTAATAATATGGGCTGCATATAGTATTACCAAATCAAGATTATCAAATAAAAAACTTGAGGAAAATATTTATATCAAATTCAATAGCGAATGTATTGAAGATGTAGGAGAAAGCTTTAATATGAAATATTATTGGAGAGAAATTTTTAAAATTGTAGAAAAGGAAAATTGGTTTTTAATTTATTTAAACAAGAAAAGCGCCAAGGTTATTAGAAAAGCTGATCTAGTAGAAAACCAATACAACGAATTAAAAGAACTTTTTAATTCATTAAATATAAAAAAGAGTTTGAAATAAAGATTTTGAGATTCTTCCTTCGTTAAAATGACAAGTTTGCGAAGAAACTTTAAATCTTAAACTTTAAACTTTTAAATGCTTTAAAATGGAAACAGTTCAAAACATAAAACAACGATTTGAAATTATTGGGAACGATCCCAAACTAAATCGCGCTTTAGAAAAAGCAATTCAAGTTGCTCCTACCGATATTTCGGTTTTAGTGGTTGGTGAAAGTGGAGTTGGAAAAGAAAGTATTCCAAAAATTATACATGCGCTTTCACATAGAAAGCATGGCAAATACATTGCCGTAAACTGCGGTGCTATTCCGGAGGGAACAATAGATAGTGAACTTTTCGGTCACGAAAAAGGATCGTTTACAGGAGCAACGGCAACAAGAGAAGGCTATTTTGAAGTAGCTAATGGAGGTACCATTTTCTTAGATGAAGTGGGCGAATTGCCCTTAACAACTCAGGTGAGATTACTTCGTGTTTTAGAAAATGGCGAATTTATTAAAGTGGGATCTTCACAAGTTCAAAAAACCAATGTTCGAATTGTAGCAGCTACAAACGTGAACTTATTTGATGCCATTGAAAAAGGAAAGTTTAGAGAGGATTTATTTTACAGATTGAGCACCGTTGATATTCTTTTGCCGCCCTTAAGAGATCGTAAAGAAGACATTCATTTATTATTTAGAAAATTTTCTGCCGATTTTGCTCATAAATATAAAATGCCCGCAATAAAATTGGAAGAACCTGCAATAAAATACCTTTTAGGCTATCGCTGGAGCGGAAATATTAGACAGTTACGAAATGCCGCAGAACAAATTTCGGTACTCGAAACGAAAAGAGATATTTCTTTGGAAACGTTGATGTCGTATTTGCCACAAGATGGAAGCCATTTACCAAGTGTAATTAAGGACAAGAAAAGCGAAAGTGATTTTTCTACCGAAAGAGACATTCTTTACAAAGTACTTTTTGATATGAAAAGTGACTTAAATGACTTAAAAAAATTAACCTTAGAATTAATGAAAAATGGCACCAAAGTGCAAGACATTAATCCCAATTTGGTTCAAAAGGTATATGGCAAACTAGAAGAAGACACTTTCTTTGAAGAAACACCGAGAACACCTGTTTTAGTTAAAGAGCCTAGTTTACAAGAAGAATTTGATGACGAAGAAGATGAAACCAATTACCTTCTTGCCGAAACAGTAGAAGAAGAGGAAACACTTAGCTTGGAAGCTAAAGAAATTGAACTGATTAAAAAATCGTTAGAACGCAACAAAGGAAAACGAAAATTAGCTGCAGAAGAACTCGGCATTTCTGAAAGAACGTTATATCGAAAAATAAAACAATACGATTTATAGTAATTTTACTATTGCTCATTAGAAAATAATATCTTTGACTTTTAATTCATCCAATGAAACTACTAAAATATCTTGCATTACTATTATTAACCCTATCGATATCTAGTTGTGGGGTTTATAATTTTACTGGAACGGGAAAGATAGATGCTAAAACTTTTCAAGTAAATTATTTTCTAAATAATGCCCCTTTAGTGCAACCGGGAATAGAGCGAACTTTTACTCTTAAACTTCAGGATTTAATACAAAATCAAAGTAATTTGAACCTCGTGAGCAGTGACGGAGATTTAACCTATGAAGGTGAAATAACCAATTACACCATAACTCCAATGGCTGCAACAGCCGATTTAAAAGCGGCTCAAAACCGATTGACTGTAACTGTTAATGTTCGCTATACTAACAAAAAGAAAGACACTGATAATTTTGAAAAAGCATTTTCTTTCTATTATGATTATCCAGGAGATCAACAACTAATTGGCTCTTCTTTAACAACCGCTTTGGATGTGATTTTTGAAAGAATCACGCAAGATGTTTTTAATGAATCACTTGCAAAGTGGTAATTAGTAAAAGTCTATATTTGTAACTGTTTTTATTCAAAATAATTGAACGCAACCGATTTTACATACCTAATTAATAAACCAGACGCTATTAATGAACGTCACAATATCGCTTTGGAAAAAATAATGGAAGAATTTCCTTATTTTCAAAGTGCCCGTGTTTTGCGATTAAAGTATTTGTACAATCAAGACAGCTTTAAATATAATTATGCCTTAAAGGTTGCCGCGGCGTTCACCACCGATAGAAGTGTGTTATTTGATTTCATCACTTCGGATTCATTTGTTACGGTTCAAAATGGATTGTACGATCAAAAAGTAGCCGAATTAATGAATATGGATGTGGTAGCTAGTGAAGTTGTGGTTTCAACCCACCCAACTGAAAATACCAATACATTAGAGCAATCGATACTTTCCTCTATCGCACAATCTAAACCTATTCATGAGGAGCTGGAAGAAAAATTGGAAATTGGAAAACCTATTGAATTTACAGTTAATGAAAAACACTCCTTTCAAGAATGGTTACAAATTTCAAGATTCAAACCCATAGAGCGAAAAGAAATTCCGGTTAAAGAAGAAAATTTAGATAAAAAGAAAAAATTAGAAATCATAGATAATTTTATTGCTTCTAATCCGAAAATTCCGCCGGTAAATAAAGATACTCCGGTATCCAATATCCTTCCGATTGAAGAGGATAAATCCTATTTAATGACCGAAACTTTAGCAAAAGTTTATCTGGAACAAAAAAAATACACTAAAGCAATTCAAGCTTATGAAATATTAATTTTGAAATATCCAGAAAAAAGTAGTTTCTTTGCAGACCGAATTTTAGATATTAAAAATTTACAACAAAATAATAATTAAGTAATGAGCACATTTTCAATCTTTTTAGTATTAATAACAATCGTTTGTTTTTTACTAATCATCGTTATCATGGTACAAAACCCTAAAGGTGGAGGTCTTTCTTCTTCTATTGGTGGTTCTACTCAATTGGGTGGTGTACAAAAAACAACCGACTTTTTAGATAAAAGTACTTGGGTGTTGGCTGGAGCTTTAATAGTTTTAGTATTATTATCAAGCTTAAGTTTCTCAGGAACTTTAAGCGACAACAACAATAAAATTATTGACGCATCGCAATCGGCTGCGCCAAAATCTACTGAAAAAACTACACCTGCAGCTCCAAAACCTGCTGCAGCTCCTGTAAAAAAATAAGTTCTTTTAACAGAATTAAAAAAGGCGGTTTCTATGAAACCGCCTTTTTGCATTTTATAAAATCATCTCCTCGTAAGGAACAACAATAGAATAGCCCAATTGTTTAAAATAATCCGAAGGGTTTTCTTTAGAAATAACCATCACAAAGTCGCCACCCCAAGCACCGAGACTTTTTACAATTCCATTAAAATCGGGAAACAGAGTTTCTTGCACGGTTGGTAATTCCAATAGGTTGCTCATCTCTATTTCGTGCTCTTGAATTGCTTTTGCAAACTCATTAATCTCTTGCGTATTGGCTACAGTATGTGTAATTTGATTGATGACCTCAATGGAATTTCCAACAGAACCTTGTTTTTCGAGATATAAAGCAATTGCCTCTTTGCTACTTTGCTTTTTGTTTAAATACACAAAATAAATCTTTGATGAAAATTCGGGATGAAAAGCAATCGTTTCTACTTGAGGCTGGTCTTCTACTAATTGGTAAATAATAGCCGAATTATTTTGAGCACAAGCCAAATCATAACCGCTTCCACCAAAACTATTTTTAAGCAACACATACGCATCAATAGAAAGCCATTGCGCAATATTATTAATCAACGTTGAAGAAGTGCCAAGTCCCCAAAATTTTGGAAATGTTAATTCGGTACTTACTTTATAGCCTTTTGAGTGCGTAATAAAATTGGAATTCAATTTATACGCCTCATGTAAAATTTCAATTAAGGTGCTTTTTATATTCTGGGATCCTTCTTGGACTTTATTTTCAATAATGGATGAAAACGGAATCGTTTCTTCAAACCAAATGCTGCCATCATGATCATAACTTGTCCAATAAATAAGGTGGTTGGAATCAACCTCCTCAATAGAAAGATTTTGACCAAATTTTGTTGGCAAAGCCAATGATTTGGCACCATCAAGAACTACATATTCTCCTGTAATTAGAAGTTTTCCATTACTGTAGAAGGTGCTTTTAGCCATTATTATTTTCTTAAATTTTCAATTAATTCCACTACAGAAGCATGAGAAACCGTATTGTTTTCAAAATGTTTGGCGATAGCCATTCGCTCCTCTTTTGTTGCTTGAAACTGATTCAGAATATTATTTAAATGCATTTTCATGTGCCCCTCCTGAATACCTGTAGTTGTAAGGGAGCGCAAGGCAGCAAAGTTTTGGGCCAAGCCCGTAACTGCAACCAATTGCATCAATTCATGTGCCGATGGTTTTCCTAAAATCTCTAAGGCCATTTTCACCAAGGGATGTAACGAGGTCAATCCTCCAACCGTTCCTAATGCCAAAGGGATTTCCATCCAAAAAGTGAAAATACCGTTTTCTATTTTGGCATGCGAAAGACTTGAATAGTTCCCGTTTCTAGAAGCGTAAGCATGTACACCAGCTTCAACTGCACGAAAGTCATTTCCGGTTGCAAGCACAACAGCGTCTACTCCATTCATGATTCCTTTATTGTGGGTAACCGCTCGGTAAGGTTCTATTTCTGCAATAGCAACTGCTTGAACAAATTTTTCGGAAAACTCATGCGGATATTCTAGTTTTTTCTCAGCTAAATCTTCCACTTTGCAAGAAACCTCAGCACGAACAATACAATTTGGCACATAATTGGAAAGTATACTCATTACCACTTGAAGATTTTTTTCTTCGTCAGTAAAAGAACTATTCTCTTGAGCTTCTTCTTTAAGAGTTTTAGCCAATTGTTCCAAACAAGAATTAATGAAATTAGCCCCCATGCTGTCTTTTGTTTGAAAAGTTACATGTAGTTGAAAGTAATTTTCTAGTTCTTGAGTTTTATTTCGAAGGGCAATATCTAGTATACCTCCCCCTCTTTTTTGCATGTTTTTGGTAATGCTTTCTGTAGCTTCAAAAAATTTTGGCTTTATTTTTATAAAAAAATCTTCTAATTTTTTTTCGTCTCCTTTATAGATAAAATGAACTTGACCTATTTTTTCAGAACTGACAACTGAGGCTTTAAATCCGCCTCTTGTACTCCAATATTTTGCCGATTTTGCTGCAGCAGCCACCACCGAACTCTCCTCAATTACCATAGGAATCGAATAATAGTTTCCGTTAACTAAAAAATTCGGAGCGATACCCATTGGCAAATAAAAATTTGTGATTGTATTTTCAATAAATTCATCGTGAAGTTGCTGCAATTTGGCATCACTATTCCAATATTGTTTAATAGTGGCTACAGCTTGCTCTGGATTGGAAAAATAAGTGTTGGCAATCCAGTTTATTTTATCTTCTTTGGATAATTTAGAAAATCCCGAAACGGAGTTATTCATTTATATATGGATTAATATCAATTGGACACAAATATACAGTTTCCATTTTATTGTACTTATTGCTTTTATCAAATAAATAGTGCATTTTCATTAAAAAAATAGTTTTAATTAAAATTTTTCACTAAAATTGATGTCGATTATTTACAAATTAAAAAATGAAAACAATTAAATTAATTTTCTGTTTACTGATAACCTCATTTTCTGTTTTTGCACAGCAAAAAATTACTGTTGAAGAAATTTACACGGGTGCCTTTCGTGCTAAAACAATGGACGAATTACAAGCCTTAAAAAACACAAATCAATACACTGTACTGAATACAGATAGAGCAACACGATCGCAACAAATTGATTTATTCGATTATGCTACCTTACAAAAAGTTGCTACATTAATTGATACTAAAAATGTTCCAACACTAGCAGACGGAATTGACAGCTTTACTTTTAGCAATGATGAAAAACAAATACTTATTGCTAATAATACCAATCCAATTTTCCGTCATTCGTTTACTGCCGATTACTATTTGTACAATATAGCATCTAAAGAAATTTCTAAAATTTTAGAGCAAGTTCAAGAGCCAACCTTCTCACCGGACGGAACAAAAATTGGCTATGCTAAAGGAAATAATTTATTTATCCTTGATTTAAAATCAAAACAAACAACACAAGTTACTAATGACGGAAAGAAAAATTCTATCATTAATGGTATTACCGACTGGGTTTATGAAGAAGAATTTGCATTCGTAAGAGCTTTTGACTGGAGTTCCGACAGCAAAAAATTGGCTTATATTCGTTTTGACGAAAGTGAAGTGCCTGAATTTTCGATGAATATTTATAAAAAAGACTTGTATCCATCGGTAGAAACTTTTAAATATCCAAAAGCGGGTGAAAAAAACTCAAAAGTAGCTTTGTTCATTTATGATGTAACTGCAGGGACTTCTAAAAATATCGCTTTAGGAAATTATTCCGATTTTTATATTGCAAGAATGAAGTGGACCAACGATGCAAACACGCTTTGTGCACAAGTATTAAATCGTCATCAAGACAACTTAGATTTATTATTCATTGACGGAAATTCTGGCGCTGCACGAGTAGTTATGAATGAAAAAGATGCCGCTTATGTTGATGTGACTGACAACTTAACATTCTTAAAAGACAACAGCTTTATTTGGACTTCCGAAAAAGATGGCTTCAATCACATTTATTTGTATGATAAAAATGGAAAACTAAAAAATCAAGTTACAAAAGGGTCTTGGGAAGTAACTTCATATTATGGGTATGACGAAAAAACCAATACCGTTTTCTTCCAATCAACCGAAAACGGTTCTACTGTTAGAGACATTTATAAAATTTCCCTTAACGGAAAAAACAAAGTGAAATTATCACAACAAATTGGAACTAATACCGCTACTTTTAGTCCGAATTATGATTATTTCATCAATACCTACTCTTCGGCAATTACACCGCCAACTTATACTTTAAACAGCTCAAAAGACGGGAAGCTAGTTAAAGGAATTTTAGACAATAGTTCGTTGTTGGATAAACTAAAAAAATACAATCTTCCAAGTAAAGATTTTTTCGAATTAACTACCGAAAAAGGACATAAATTAAATGCCTGGATGATCAAACCTAAAGATTTTGATGCTAGCAAAAAGTATCCAGTTTTCATGTATCAATATTCGGGTCCGGGTTCACAACAAGTAGCAAACGATTGGTTGGACACCAATGATATGTGGTTTATGATGTTGTCACAACAAGGGTACATTACCGTTTGTGTAGACGGTAGAGGAACCGGATTTAAAGGAGCTGCTTTCAAAAAAGTCACTCAAAAAGAAATGGGTAAATACGAAGTAGAAGATCAAATTGATGCTGCCAAAGTTTTGGGTAACTATCCATATGTAGATAAATCAAGAATTGGAATATTCGGATGGTCTTTTGGTGGATTCATGGCAAGTAATTGTATTTTGAAAGGTGCTGATGTTTTTAAAATGGCAATTGCGGTAGCTCCAGTTACTAACTGGCGTTTTTATGACAGCATATACACCGAGCGTTACATGCAAACACCACAAGAAAATGCGAGTGGTTATGACACCAATTCACCAATAAATTTTGCCGATAAACTAAAAGGTAATTTCTTATTAATTCATGGAACTGCCGATGACAATGTACATTTTCAAAATTCAATGCAATTTGTAGAAGCACTAGTTCAAGCAAATAAACAATTTGATTGGGCTGTATATCCAGATAAAAACCACGGAATTTACGGAGGAAAAACCCGAATTCAGTTATTTAACAAAATGACAAATTTTATAAAAGAGAAACTATAAACTAACTAAATAAAAACTAAAACAATTATTATGAGTGAACAAGTAAAAACAGGACATCCAAAGGGACTTTATGTCTTATTTGCTACAGAATTTTGGGAGCGATTCAGTTATTATGGAATGAGAGCAATTTTTGTTCTTTTTATGACGAAATATTTATTTTTCAATAAAGGTGTTGCTTCAAATATTTACGGAACCTATACAGGATTAGTATATTTAACACCCTTAATAGGTGGTTACGTTGCTGATAGATTTTGGGGTAATAGAAAATCTATTTTTGTAGGAGGTTTATTGATGTCTTTAGGTCAATTTCTTCTTTTTATTTGTGCATCAACTCAACAAGGAACAAGTACTTCTATATTATTCTTGTGGGCTGGTTTAGGATTTCTAATTTTTGGAAATGGCTTTTTTAAACCAAATATATCAACTATGGTTGGTCAATTATATCCTGAAAACGACCATAGAAAAGACGGTGCATATTCAATATTTTATATGGGAATTAATGCAGGTGCTTTTTTTGCCCCTTTGGTATGTGGTTGGCTAGGGGAAAATATTGATTTCAAATGGGGCTTTTTTGCCGCTGGTGTAGGAATGCTAATCGCATTAGTTATTTTTTATTTTACAAAAGACAAATATGTTAAAGGACCAGATGGTTCACAGTTAGGCGTAGGTCCAAATAAATTAAATGATGATAGCACTGTTGAATCTAAAGATGGTGGTTTTAGTAAGCAGCAAATAGGAATATTAATTGGAGGGATTATTATTACCATGTCAATATTGTTTTTTATTTTAAAAATTGATTTTTGGGGGTCCTTAATTTACGGAATGACTTTAGTAGCTCCATTTGTTATAATTACAGATAAATCATTAACAAAAGTTGAAAAAGATAAACTTTGGGTTATTATTCTTGTAATGATATTTGTTGTTTTCTTCTGGATGTGTTTCGAACAAGCTGGTGCCTCTTTAACATTTTTTGCTGATGAACAAACAAATCGTAATATTTTTGGATGGGTAATGCCTGCAAGTTATTTTCAAAGTTTTAATGCAGGATTTATAGTTTTGTTAGCGCCTATATTAAGTGTTATTTGGTTAAAATTAAGCAAGAAAGGGAAAAATCCAGCTGCACCATACAAACAATCATTAGGACTTGCTTTTTTAGCGCTTGGATTTTTATATATTGCATTTGGAGCAAAAAATATTCCTCCTGCAGGAGCTAGTATTTTCTTTTTGTCCGGTCTTTACTTTTTACATACAATCGGAGAATTATGCTTAAGTCCAATAGGATTGTCAATGGTTAATAAATTAACTCCTTTAAGATTTACTTCTCTAATGATGGGGGTTTGGTTTTTAGCTATAGCAACTGGTAATAAGTTAGCAGGAACTATGAGTTCATTATATCCTGAACAACAAACAGTAGCTGCTGAGTTTGATGCAAGTAAAGTGTTAATAAATGGCAAAACTGTAGATTGGAATTCAATAAAAAACAACAGAAAGGTCATTGAAAATGCAAAATGGGAATTGAACTTAATTAAGAAAAATGATAAGTCTAAAGAACCTGATTCGTTAATTTCAATTAATATCATTCAAGTTGATAAATCATTAGCTTATGATAGTATAAAAAGTAACAGGATAATACCTCAAAAATATAGTACAGAGAAATTATTAAAGATTTCAAAATGGGGAGATAAAGAACCAAAATTTATTTTTGGATTGAGTGAAGATAAATCAATTAATTATCTTTTAAGAAATGAAATGTTTGCTAAAAATAATAAGATAACTCTTGAAAAATGGGATACTAATCCAAAAGCTCCTACATTTTTGGGTATAGTTATTAAAGATTTATATACTTATTTTATGTTATTTGTAGGACTTTCAGGCATTGCGGCAGTAATTTTATTCCTGCTAAGTAAAAAATTAAAAGTAATGATGCATGGAGTAAATTAATTATAAAATAAAAATATTTTATACTTTCAAACCTACAAGAAATCTTGTAGGTTTGTTTTTTTTAATAAAAATTGTATGTCTGAAAATTTAACTTTAGAAGAAATTCAAAATTTTAAAGGTAAATATCCAAAACAGCTTTGGTATTTATTTTTTAGCGAAATGTGGGAGCGGTTTTGTTTTTATGGCATGAGAGGTATGCTTACCGTTTTTATGGTTGATAGAATGTTTGGCCTTAGTATGGAAG
>NZ_JBJTND010000055.1:0-4155 GCF_046073885.1 Flavobacterium sp. | reverse complement strand
CTTCATAGATTGCTACAGGTTGATATGTAAATCTATTAAACGACACAAATTGATTCACATAATCCCATATTCCTTTATCATTAGTATGAAAAATATGTGCGCCATATTTATGAACATTGATTCCTTCAATGTTTTCACAGTATACATTGCCACCAGTATGATTTCTTTTATCGAGAACCAAGCATTTTTTACCAGCTTTGGTTGCCTCGTGTGCAAATACGGCTCCAAATAATCCTGCACCTACTATTAAATAGTCATAATTGTTCATTAAACGTTGCTTTTTAAATTTTGATAAAAGTTATAGTAATTGGTTTGCATCACTTTCAAATCGTGATTGTTAGTGACCAATTCAAATGCATTCTTTTTTATTTTTCCACTTAAATTAGTATCGTTTAGTATTTCTAAAACTCGATTAGCAAGCGTTTCGGAGTCTTTAAAATTAGCTAAAAAACCGGTCTCTCCATTGACAACTACTTCGGGAATTCCACCTGCTTTGGTAGCTACAACAGGAACTTTACAAGCAAATGCTTCATACACACTTAAAGGAAGTCCTTCTGTTATTGATGTAATTAAAAACACATCAAATTCAGGAAGTACATTAGTGGCATCATTTCTAAAACCAGTAAAGAAAAGGGTGTCTTCTAAATCCTGTTCTTTTGCATACAAAACAAGTTCGTTGTGCAAGGAGCCTTCTCCGATGATTACAAATTTAATTGGAGCAGAAGTGTTATTTTTAATGCGTATCTTTTTTGCAGTATCAATAAAAGTAAATAAATCTTTTTGCGGAGTAAGTCCTGCAATAGTACCAACTATTTTGGTATCCGTACTAAAGTTAAATTCTTGATGAAGGCTGTTTTTATTTTCATTACTGCCGATTTTTTTTACATCAATCGCATCATAAATAGTGATCAATCGTTCTTTATCTTTGATTATAGTGTCAAAAATAGCTTCGACAGCTTTA
The DNA here is from genome assembly GCF_046073885.1 of Flavobacterium sp. GTDB lineage: Bacteria > Bacteroidota > Bacteroidia > Flavobacteriales > Flavobacteriaceae > Flavobacterium. Next base: position 3,194 of record NZ_JBJTND010000055.1, on the reverse strand, counting down.
GAAACACTGATTATTTTTTTGATATCAGGATGTGAATATTTGTATCGGTTTAGAAATTTATCTTTTATTTTATTGTTTCTCTTTCTGCTTAAAATTAAAGAAGTATTATTTGGTAAAAATCGCATTGCAATAAGTCCTGCATTAAGTGCAGAGGAGTCGTGGATATGAATTACAGAAATCGACTCTTTTTTGCAAATCTTTATAATGGCTACAATGAGATTAATTAGTTTTAGTTTGTTTTTTTTATACGTGTAATAAGCAGCTTTATCTTTTTTACAAATAGAGGCAAGAACAGCATCATCGGGACATAAAATAAACTGTTTTAAATCTGTCTTTTCTTTTAAGAGGTTGTATACAGAGTACATTTGAGCATCTCCTCCTCTCAATTCGGTTATTGATGTAACATTAAGTATGTTCATAAACAATCAAGTGTTGCTTAAAGTAAATAACTGTAATAAATTCCAGCAAAAGTAAGTCATTAAAACTGTTTTTTTTAAAATAAAATTTATTTATTATAAGACTTATAATCATTTAGTTATTTTTGTCGGGATTAATTTTTTTTAGATAATTGTTAGGTACGCAGAATTTTAAATACTATCTAACTATTTTTTGAGCAAAATAAAAGTAGCGATTTATGAATTTTAGTTTTCTTAAAAATAGAAAAATAATTATAGGCTTGTGGTTGTTAGTCGCTTTGGTAGCAGCTGTTAAACAGTTTGTTATAGGAAAATATAATAATTACCTTATTTTTAAGTACGTTTTTTTTCATACGCTTGAAAAAAAATCATTGTACGGTCTTTATCCTGAGAACTATTTCGATCACAATCATTACGGACCTATTTTTAGTATTTTCATAGCTCCATTTGCAGTTTTACCAGATGCTATTGGGATGCCACTTTGGGCTTTATTTAATGCAGCGGTATTAATTTATGCCATTACTAAAATTCCAGTAGAGAGTCAAAAAATAAATTGGATTCTCTGGATTTGTTTTCATGAATTTCTAACCGCTATTTTAGGATTTCAGTTCAATCCTATAATGACGGCTATAATTATATTAAGCTTTGTGTATATTACTGAAGAAAAAGATGTTTGGGCAGCTTTTTGTATTGCTTTAGGAGCGTTCATCAAGTTATATGGGGTAGTTGGTTTGGCCTTCTTTTTCTTTTCAAAAAACAAACCGAAATTCATTCTTTCATTATTAGTGTGGTCTTTGGTGTTTTTAGGCTTGCCAATGCTTATTTCGTCTCCAGAATTTATTTTGAATAGTTACAAAGAATGGGCTTTTAGGTTGGTCGAAAAAAACAATGAAAACGCTGGTTTGGATTCGATGCAGGACATTTCTGTGATGGGAATGTTTAGACGAATATTCCGCGCGCCAGAGCTTTCTAATCTACTGTTTTTGATACCTGGGTTAGCTCTTTTTGGATTACCGTACCTTCGTTTAAAATTATATTCAAATGAAAATTTCCGATTGTTATTACTGGCTTCGGTCTTAATTTTTACAGTCATTTTTAGTTCTGGTTCCGAAAGTCCAACCTATATTATTGCTTTTGTTGGAGTAGCTATTTGGTTTGTTTTACAAGAAAGTCCAATATCTAAAACAACGTGGTTTTTATTTATCTTTGCCATGATTCTAACTAGTTTTTCTCCGTCAGATATTGTTCCAAGATTCTTAAGAGAAACGTATATTAGACCGTATGCTTTAAAAGCGCTACCTTGTGTGTTAATTTGGGGTAGAATTATTTATGAAATGCTATTTTTTAATTCGAATCAGAACAAAATAGAAGTTTAATGAAGAAAAACATTACAATAGTCATCCCTTCCTATAATGAAGAGTCTAACATTGAGAAATTGCTAGAGTCTCTTAATGAGGTAATTGCTTCTTTGGACTATAATTTTAAGATACTATTTGTTGATGATGGGAGTAGAGATGGCACCATTCGAAAGTTGAAAAGCCTAGCCCGAGAACAACAGAATTTGTTTTATATAGAACTGTCTAGAAATTTCGGACATCAGAATGCTTTAAAAGCTGGAATTGATTATGCTAAATTAAATTCAGATGCGGTTATTTCAATGGATGGAGATTTACAACATCCTCCTGCATTGCTACCAGAGCTTATTGCTAAATGGGAAGAAGGGTATGATGTTGTCTATACGGTAAGAGCTGAGACCGAATCCCTTTCTTACTTCAAGAATAAAACGTCTAAATGGTTTTATAGTTTGATGAACAAACTTTCAGAGATTAAGTTTGAACCTGGTACAGCTGATTTTCGCTTAATTGATAAAAGAGTTGCTGAGGTTTTTTCTGATTTTACTGAGAACGAATTGTTTATAAGAGGAATCATCAATTGGGTAGGATTTAGTCAATATGCAGTGGATTATATGCCGCAAGACAGGTATTCTGGAAAAAGCAAATACACACTTTCAAAAATGATTCGATTTGCTATACAAGGCATCACTTCATTTAGTACTAGACCACTTTATTTTGCTGTGTTTTTAGGATTAGGATTGTCTATATTTTCGATTATTTTCTTTTCAATTTACGTCGGATATAGTCTTTATTTTGGTCACCCAATTTCAGGTTGGGCATCAGTAATTACAGCGATTGTCTTTTTTGGCTGTTTGAACTTAATTATTTTAGGAATCATCGGAATTTATATTGGTAAACTTTTTATGCAATCCAAAGGCAGACCCAATTATTTAATAAAAAACACCAATTATCAATGATTTTATTAAGCTTCGATATAGAAGAATTTGATATGCCATTCGAGTACAACAGGGAAATTTCGTTTGAAGATCAAATTCGAGTTTCGGCTGTTGGTACGGAGACTATTTTGGATATTTTGAAAAAACACCAAATTAAAGCTACCTTCTTTTCGACTGCTACTTTTGCTATTCATATTCCCGAACTTTTAAAAAGAATTATTGATGAAGGGCATGAATTAGCTTCTCATACCTATTATCATAGTTCTTTTGACGTGGTTGATTTAATTAATTCAAAGAAAAAATTAGAAGAACTATCCAATACAGAAGTTGTCGGATTCAGAATGCCTAGAATGCAACCCGTTGACGAAAAAGAAATTAATTCCAGGCCGAGCGTGAACACCAGGAACACGATGCCGATCTCCGCCAGCAGCTGGGTGGCATCGTTGTTGTCCGCCAGGCCCAGCATGTGCGGTCCGAGCAGCATGCCG
>NZ_JBJTND010000054.1:0-15467 GCF_046073885.1 Flavobacterium sp. | reverse complement strand
CTATCTTTTTGTATTGGCACGAAAGTTGTCTAAAGATTTAAACGCCGAGGAAATACAATGGATTCCACGAAAGTAAGCCCTTATTTTCATTTCCTTTTTTTCGGTAAAAATGAAATTATAAAACAGACAAAAAAACGTTCTTAACTTTTAATAAAAATAAATCATTTTTTACTTGCCTTTTTCAGTAAAAAATTTATTTTTGCACTAAACTAAATCGACAAAAGATGTATTGGACATTAGAATTAGCATCTTATTTAAGTGATGCGCCGTGGCCAGCAACCAAAGATGAGCTTATTGACTACGCTATTAGAGCAGGTGCCCCCCTGGAAGTAGTAGAAAACCTACAATCAATTGAAGATGAAGGTGAGATATATGAATCAATGGAAGAAATTTGGCCAGATTATCCTACAGACGAAGATTATCTTTGGAATGAGGATGAATATTAAAAAAAATAATTAATACCACAGAAAAAAAGTCTCCTTTGGGGCTTTTTTTTTGTTCATAACAACTTTCCTTTTTTTGAAAAGAATTAAAAAGGAAAACCAAAATATAAATAACCAATTATGAGTTTCATAAATAGTATTCTTAAAGTATTTGTAGGGGATAAATCTGAAAAAGATGTAAAAGCTACACAACCTTATATTGCCAAAGTTAAAGCATTAGAGCCGGCACTTATGGCTTTGTCTCACGATGAATTGCGTGCTAAAACGGCCGAGTTTAAAGAGAAGATAAAGCAAGCTCGTGCCAAACAAGATGCCGAAATTGAAGCTAAAAAACTTGAAGCTGAGAATACTTCCGATATTGACTTAAGAGAAGATATTTACAACGCTATTGATGCTTTAGAAAAAGAAGCTTACGAAATCTCTGAAAAAGTATTGATGGAAATTCTTCCTGAAGCTTTTGCTGTTGTCAAAGAAACTGCAAGAAGGTTCAAAGAAAATTCTACAATTACTGTAACCGCAACTGAAAGAGACAGAGAATTATCTGCTACTAAACCGTATATTACTTTAGTTGGAGACCAAGCCAATTGGGCCAACCAATGGAATGCTGCCGGTAAGGAAATTACTTGGGACATGATTCACTACGATGTTCAATTAATAGGCGGAATTGTTTTACACGAGGGTAAAATTGCAGAGATGCAAACAGGAGAGGGGAAAACCTTGGTAGCTACTTTACCATTGTATTTAAATGCCTTAACCGGAAACGGAGTGCATCTAGTTACTGTGAATGATTACTTAGCTAAACGTGATAGTACATGGAAAGCCCCTTTATTTGAATTCCACGGATTAATGGTAGATTGTATAGATAACCATTCTCCAAATACTGCCGAAAGAAGAAAAGCATACGAAGCCGATATTACTTATGGAACCAATAATGAATTTGGTTTTGATTACCTAAGAGATAATATGGCGCATTCGCCAGAAGATTTAGTGCAAAGAAAACACAATTATGCCATTGTCGATGAAGTAGATTCGGTGTTGATTGATGATGCGAGAACTCCGTTAATTATTTCGGGTCCGGTTCCCGATGGTGACCGTCATGAGTTTAACGAATTAAAACCAAAAGTTGAAAATCTATACAATTTACAACGTCAGTTGGCCAATGGATTTTTAGCGGAAGCTAGAAAATTAATCAAAGAAGGAAATACCAAAGATGGAGGGTTTCAATTATTGAGAGCTTACCGTTCATTGCCAAAAAATAAAGCACTTATTAAATTTTTAAGTGAAGAAGGTATTAAGCAAATATTGCAAAAAACCGAGAACGAATACATGAGCGACAACAATAGAAAGATGCCGCTTGTAGATGAAGCTTTGTATTTTGTAATTGAAGAGAAAAACAATCAAGTAGAATTAACCGATAACGGAATTCAATTCTTGTCTAAAGATACTGATGAAACGTTCTTCGTCCTACCAGATATTGGAACCGAGATTGCCAACATCGAAAAACAAAATTTAGATAAAGATGCCGAACTAGAGGCAAAAGAAAGATTGTTTCAAGATTTTGGAATTAAATCGGAGCGCATCCATACCCTTACACAATTATTAAAAGCCTACACCCTTTTTGAAAAAGATGTAGAATACGTAATTGTAGATAACAAAATTATGATTGTTGATGAGCAAACAGGTCGTATTATGGATGGCCGTCGTTACTCAGATGGATTACACCAAGCGATTGAGGCTAAAGAGCAAGTAACTATTGAAGCAGCTACACAAACTTTTGCAACAATTACTCTACAAAACTATTTCCGTATGTACAGCAAATTGGCAGGTATGACAGGAACAGCGGTAACAGAGGCGGGTGAGCTTTGGGAAATTTATAAATTAGATGTTGTTGAAATTCCAACAAATAGAGGGATTTCACGTCACGATAAAGAAGACTTAATTTACCGTTCGGTTCGTGAAAAATTCAATGCAGTTATTGAAGATGTTACCCAACTATCTGCTTCAGGTAGACCGGTTTTAATTGGAACAACTTCGGTTGAGATATCAGAATTATTAAGCAGAATGTTGAAAATGCGTGGCATCAATCACAATGTATTGAATGCTAAAATGCATAAAAAAGAAGCGGATATTGTTGCCGAAGCTGGAAAACCAGGAGTAGTAACAATTGCAACCAATATGGCAGGTCGTGGAACCGATATTAAGTTAACTCCCGAAGTGAAAGCAGCTGGAGGTTTAGCAATTATTGGTACCGAGCGTCACGATTCTCGTCGTGTAGACCGTCAGTTACGTGGTCGTGCAGGTCGTCAAGGAGATCCAGGAAGTTCTCAATTTTACGTGTCTTTAGAAGATAACTTGATGCGTCTTTTTGGTTCAGAAAGAGTAGCCAAAGTAATGGATAGAATGGGATTGAAGGAAGGGGAAGTGATTCAACATTCAATGATGACCAAATCTATTGAGCGAGCACAGAAAAAAGTAGAAGAAAATAACTTTGGTACTCGTAAGCGTTTATTGGAATATGATGACGTAATGAATGCCCAAAGAGAAGTAGTTTACAAACGCCGTCGTCATGCTTTGCATGGTGAGCGTTTAAAACTGGATATCGCCAACATGATGTATGACACGTGTGAAGTTATTGTAGGTGATAACAAAGCGGTAAATGATTTTAAAAATTTCGAGTTTGAATTGATTCGTTATTTTGCGATTACCTCTCCATTTACTTCAAGTGAGTTTGAGAAAATGTCGGAGATGGAATTGACCGGAAAATTATACAAAGTCGTAATGGAATTTTATACCGAAAAAACAGAACGTACTGCTAGAGAAGCACTTCCTATTATTACCGATGTATATAAAAATCCGAATAATCAATACGAGCGCATTGTAGTTCCGTTTACTGATGGAATCAAATCCTTAAATGTGGTTACCGATTTAAAGAAAGCCTACGAATCACAGGGAGCTCAATTAGTTGCTGATTATGAGAAAAACATCACATTGGCAATTGTTGATGAGGCTTGGAAAAAACACTTACGCAAAATGGACGAATTGAAAACTTCGGTTCAACTTGCAGTTCACGAGCAAAAAGATCCGTTGTTGATATACAAATTGGAAGCTTTTAATTTGTTTAGAAATATGTTGGATGGTGTGAATAAAGAAGTAATTTCGTTCTTGTTTAAAGGAGATTTGCCTCAGCAAAACAATACCATTCAAGAAGCTAAAGAAGTAAAAAGAAAAGAAAAATATACCGAAACTAAAGATGAGGTATTGAATTCAGATGAATTGGCAGAACGCAATCGAGAAGCAGGACAAATGCAACAACGACAAGTTACTGAAACCATTGTTCGAGATCAGCCAAAAATCAACAGAAATGACAACGTAACAATTAAACATGTTATGAGTGGAAAAACAGAAACCATGAAATACAAAAAAGCCGAAAGCATGCTTGCAAGTGGCGAATGGGTTTTAGTTTAATATACAAATAGTAAAAATCCCCAACTTTTCAGTTGGGGATTTTTTTTATACTGTCATGGAGAATAACTGCGTTTGTGGTGCTTTGCGTTTCATTCTTAAATCGAAGGCCATGCAAATATTTCTTACAAAAGGTTTTCCTTTTTCAGTTACGGTAAGCGTATTATTTTCAATTGAAATAAGACCATCGGTTTCCATTTCATGTAATTGACTAAGAATTTCGGGTATTCCTACAAAAAAACTTTCTTTAGTATCCCATGAGGTAGTAAACTGGCACATCAAATTAAGGATGTGTTTTCTTATTTTTAAATCTTCCTCGGTAAGTATATGTCCGCGTACTACAGGCAATTCGTTTCTATCAATTCGGTGGTAATAATCTTCAATTGTTTTTTCGTTTTGAGCAAAGCTATACCAACTGTCGCTAATTGAGGAAACTCCTAGTCCAATCATCAATTTTGTTTTGGAAGATGTATACCCCATAAAATTCCGATGCAGTTTTTTATCTTGAAACGATTGGTACATACTATCGGTTGCAAGAGCAAAATGATCCATTCCAATTTCATGGTACTTATTTGCAGCCAAGCGCTTTTTCCCTTCTTCATACAACTGTCTCTTGGCCTCATCTTTTGGTACATCCTCATCTTTAAAACCGCGTTGTCCGTTGCCTTTAATCCAAGGCACATGGGCATAACTGTAAAATGCCAATCGATCGGGTTGTAACGAATTGGTTTTGTCAATAGTGTCAATTACTTCTTCTAATGTTTGAAAAGGTAAGCCAAATATTAAGTCATGGCCAATAGAAGTGTATCCTATTTCTTTAGCCCAAAAGGTTGCCTTCGCCACATTATGAAAGGACTGTACTCTATGAATGGCTTGTTGTACTTTGTCTGAATAATCTTGAACACCATAACTAACCCTTCTAAAACCTAAGTTATATAAGGTTTGCAAATGCGTTCGTGTGGTGTTATTGGGATGTCCTTCAAAACTAAATTCGTGCTCCGGAGCTTTGATGGCTCTTTCGAAGATGCCTTTGATTAAAGTCTCTAGATTTTCGGGAGAAAAAAAAGTTGGCGTTCCACCACCTAAATGAATTTCTTTAATAATTGGTTGGCTTGGTAATAGCTCGCAATACAATTTCCATTCTTTGAGTACTGCAGTGATGTACGGATTTTCAACATCGTGTCGTTTAGTGATTCTTTTATTGCATCCGCAAAATGTACACAGGCTTTCGCAAAAAGGGAGGTGGATGTATAAACTGATGCCTTCCGTTTGATTGCTTTCTTCAAACGATTTTATAAAAGTAGTTTTCCATAATTCTCCAGAAAATAAGTCCTCTTCCCAATACGGAACCGTTGGGTAACTCGTATACCTTGGTCCCGGAACGTTGTATTTTTGAATTAAAGAAACCGACATAATTTGGATATTTATGTCAAAATTAATTCGTTAAAATATCACTTAAAATGATATTTGTCATAATCAAAAAAAACGCCCACTTAAAGCGGGCGTTTTATTAATTATTTAGGTTCTTAATTTGAACAAGTTTTTCTTTCCAAGTTTGAAGTTCTTCTTTATGTCTTTCGATATTTTTTCGAACTTCGGTTACAATAGAATTTTCTTTCTTCGCATTCTTCGCATTTTGAAAAAACTGAATGTTATTTTCTAATTGGAAAATTTCATTTTGAACTTCATCAATTTTGCGCATAATAAAAACTCTTTCATTGTCAATTTTTCTGCTATCTTCAAGATTTCCAAGTTTGTTAGCAAAACGCAATAGGTCGCTTTCTTTTTTGCTTGAGCTTAATTTTTCGAATAAAGCATCCAATATTTTATTGAATTTGCCTTCAATATGTCTGCGGTTAAAAGGAACTTTTCCTATTGATTTCCATGCCTCAATATGTGCTTTAATTGCATCAAGATCGGTTTTGTGATCTCCAATTAATTCAAAGGTACGAAGACCTTCTAGGTATTCTTTTTTCTTTTCAAAAGCTGCAACTTCTTCAGCATTTTCTTCCGATTTGCTTTCTTTTAATCGTTCAAAATAATGGTTGCAAGCAGTTTTGAATTCTTTCCATAATGCATCTGAAAATTTTCTTGGAACATGTCCAACTAATTTCCATTCCTCCTGAATTTGTTTCATCACCGGAGTCGTTGCTGCAAAATCTTCACTTACTTTTAGTTCGTTTGCTTTATTTACTAATGCTTGTTTTTTGCTTAAATTATCATTTTGATCTTTTTTGATTTCTTTATAAAATGAATTTTTAAGTAAGTTGAAGTTTCTAACCGCAGTTTTAAAAGCAGTCCATGTAGCTTCGTTTACTTCCGAAGGAACTTTACCCGTAGCAAAAAACTCATTTCTTAGCGCCTCCACTTTAGTAATTTGGTTTAACCAAGCTTGGTGGGTATCAACTTTTTCTTGAGCTAGCACTTCTAATTGTGCAATAAGACCTTTTTTCTTTTCTAAATTGTCAGTTTCTTTCGCTTTGAAACTTTCATAGTAGGCCTCTCTTTTGTCATGCATTTGTTTGGTTAAGTCGCTAAACTGTTTCCAAATCTCTTCTCTGTGCTCTCTTGAAACAGGGCCAATATCTTCTTTCCAAATACGGTGTAAATCTTGTAATTCACGGAATGATTTATTGATGTCTGCTTCGTTTACCAATTCGGCTACACGAGCTATTATTTTTTGTTTTTGCTCTAAATTGTTTTTGAACTCAATGTCTCTAGCTTCACGATCCAAATGAAGGAAATCGTAAAAATTTTCAATATGAAAATGGAAATTATTCCAAACGTGATTGTATTTGTCTTTTGGAATTGGTCCCGCATTTTTCCATCTTTCTCTAATGTCATTCAATTGTTTTAGAGAATTTGAAATATTTCCACCTGAATTGTTTACCAGATTTTTCAATTCTTCAACCAATTGCATTCGGTTTTCTAAATTGGACTGCAAATTATTTTGCAACGATTTAAAATGGGCGTTTTTCTTATCTCTGTATTGATTGTATAAGGAATCAAATTTTGCCTTTAAAGGAAAATTATAATGGAAATCTTCTGTAGTTTCTGGATTTTCAGCATGAAATTCATCTTTTTTCACCTCAATAAAATGATGGTATTTCGATAAAAATGCTCTTTTTATTTCTTCAACGTGTTCTCTAACCGACATTACCTTTTCTGCAGCAACAAGAACTTCTAGTTCTTCAACCAATTTTTCCATTGGCATTGCTTCATAATCTTGCAACGGAATCTCGTGACGACCAATCAAAGTTTCGTCTTCACTTTCTTCTGCATTGGCATCTGCAATTGCATTCATAGCAACTTCACTTTCGTCTGTAGCTGCCTCAATTGGAGTAGCTTCAGCTTTATCTTCAATAACTTTTTCAGTTGAAATCGCTGCAGCTGGTTCAGCCACTTCTGCAATTTCTTCAGTAGCTTCTTCGGTTAAAGTAACGCTTTCAACTTCTTGACTTTCAATTGAAATGGTTTCTTGTGATTCTAAATTTTCAATTCCATCTACCGCGTTTTCGTTAACTGGTAGGTTATCATTCAATTCTTCTGACATTATTTTAAATGTGTAAGGTTATACAATTTTCCTTTTTTGGAGGGCTAAAGATACTAAAGTATCCCTTAATTACAAACAGTTAGAGGTTCTTCTGTATTTGAATTTTAAGAAAAGAGAAAATCAATTTTTATTTGTTCCAAATTTTCCAAGCTTTTTCAGCCTGAAAAACGAGCATTTCTTTACCGTTTTTGGTTATTGCTCCCTGCTTTTTAGCTTTCTTTAGAAATTGGGTTTCTTCAGGGTTGTATACCAAATCAAATGCAATGTGCTTTGGAGAAAAAAAGTTGTAAGGAATAGGAGGGAACTCTGAGGTATTCGGACTTGTGCCAACAGGTGTGCAATTGATAATGATTTGATGATTATCAAAAGTAGTAGCATTAATTAACGAATAGTCGATGGTGTTTTGGTTGGCTTCTCTTGAAACAAAAGAATAGTTTATTCCGAGTTGCTCGAGTGCAAAAGCAACAGCTTTTGCTGCACCACCTGTTCCTAATATAAGTGCTTTATTATGATGCGGTTGTAATAGCGGTTCTAAAGATTTTTTAAATCCATACCAATCAGAATTATAGCCTTTTAAATTTCCTTTTTTGGTAAACCGAATCACATTTACTGCACCAATTTTAAAGGCTTTATCAGATATAGTGTCTAGATATGGAATTATGGCTTCTTTGTAGGGTATAGTTACATTAAGGCCTTTTAAGTTGGGGTTGTTTTTTAGAATGCTTGGAAATTCGTCGATACTTTGCAGATCAAAGTTTTCATAAACACAATCTTCATATAAATCCTGTGTGAATTTTTCTGTGAAGTATTTTTTTGAAAAAGAATAGGAAATATTTTTCCCTATCAAGCCGAATTTTTTATTATTTGGTAGCATAAATTGTTATTGGAAATGAAAAAGCGCATCTCACTTTTTTACCATTTTGCTCGCCAGGCATCCAACGCGGCATTCTTTTTAGTATTCTAAGTACAGCTTCTTCGGTTCCATATCCTAATCCTCTAATTATTTTGATGTCTGTTAAGGAACCGTCTCGTTCTACTACAAAAGAAACAAATACCTTTCCTTTTAATTCCGCTTCTTTCATTTCATCCGAATAGACAAAATTATTTGAGATGTAGGATGCTAATTTATCATGACCTCCTGGAAATTCTGGTTGCACCTCAATTCCAGCAGTATTGTAAATTTTATTATCGTCATATTCGTTTATTATTGGAGCAGATTCAATGGAGATTATTTCGTCACGATCTTTTACCTCAATAGCTTCAGGAGCTTTTTTTGGTTCGGATTTTGATTTTTTGGCTTGACCAAAAGAGCAAGTGACTGCTAATAAAGCAAGTATTAAAATGCTATTTTTCATTAGTGTTGGTACTTATTAATTAAGGATTGAATTTTTTCCAAATTCCATATCGCAGGAAATAATTCATTCAACAAAGTATGGTTGTTGAAATTCAATCGTAATCCATTATTTAAATGAAAAGAGCCTTTTTCTGCTTCGTTTTGTGTATAGTATAAACCTGCTAAGCGGTATTCTACTTCGTATTCTTCAGGGAAATATTCAGATGCTTGTAAAAGTGTAACTATAGCACTGTCTGTTTCATTTAAATTTACCAATACATCTACCCAAAACAACCAAGTATCTAGCTGGTAATCGCCAAGTTCAACTGCTTTTCGATATCCATATTCTGCATCCTCAAATAAATTTAAAGCTTTGTTTATTGTTGCAAATCGCTTCCAATAAGCTTGATTTTGATCGTCTATAGAAAGGGCTTTATTTACATGCTCTAATGCTTTTTCATATTTTTTTTGACGCACATAAAAATCGGTGATTGCAATCCATCCTTTATCTAACAAAGGATCTTCATGAACGGTTTTATTGAAAAAAGCTAGGGCTTCTTTGTTTTTGCCTAATTTTTCGTAACATTTTCCAATTCGTAATAATGCATACGAGGTAGGATCGTCTAATTCTATTGTTTTTGCATAGCTTTCAATGGCATCTTCGTGGCGTTTTAAACGCTCTAGAGATTTTCCTTTCTCCATAAAAGCACCAACAAAATTATCGTCAATGTACGTTGCATATTCAAATGAACGAACCGCATTTTCGTAATCCTTTATTCCATAATACAAACGGCCTTTTTGGTGCCATGCAATTTCTGAATACGGATTTTTATTTATGTATTTTTTTAAATACTCAATTGCGGCTTGATTTTGATCTAAAAATTCAAAACAATAAACCACATTATAAATAGCAGATTGGTCTTCAATATCTTCTTCTAAACATTTTATGAAATTAACTTTCGCCATTTCTAAATTGTCCATGAACAGGTATTCCATACCAATTAAATTATAGATGTCGCTATAATCTTCGGTATATTGTAAAGCTTCCGACAGCAATTCTACCGCCTTTTCATGATCGTCTCTTTTCGAGTAGATATTTGCTTTCTGAATGTAAATTTCTTCGTTGGTAGGCTCTAAAAAGTAAAGGTCGTTCAGTAGTTTCTCTGCCAATTCTAATTTGTCTTCAAAAATGAGCATTTCCACCTGAACTAATTTTAAGCCAGTAGATTTTGGATGTTGTTCCAAACCAATTTTTAATGCTTTTTTAGCCAAATTGGTTTTACCCATATCCAAATAATGTAGGATTATTTCTTCAAATTCTTCCGAATCAAAAAACAGTACCTTGTTGGTTTTCAACATGGATTCAAACTTTGACAAGGACAAGTTGTAGTTTTCTTCTTCGTGATCTAAATGCATAACAATTGAATTGAAATAAACTATTATAAAGGTATCCAACTAGGATCAGAAATAGTTGCATTTCTAATTTTGTTTTGAACAAATTAATTAACAGAAAATGATGAAGCTGGAAGTTGGAAGACAGAAGTCAGAAGATGGGAGATTGAAGTTTATTAACCTTAAATTTTAATCTTTAACTATTTAAAACTTCATCTAAAGCTTCAAGTAATATTTTGCAGCCTTCTTTTATTTCTTCTTCAGAAATGGTAAGTGGAGGAGTGATTCGGATTGCTTTTCCTTCAAATAATAACCAAAATAAAATAAGTCCTTTTTCTTGGCATCGTAATATTACTCGGTCGGTTATTTCAGTCTTGGCCGTCATCGCTGCAAGCATTAATCCTTTTCCTCTAACCTCTGTAATCAAAGGATGTATGAGTAGTTTTCGGAATAATTTTTCTTTTTCTAGCGATTGTCTGGCGTAGTCTTTTTCGATTATTTCTTGAAGTGTTGCCAAGCAAGCAGCTGCAATAACAGGGTGACCTCCAAAGGTGGTAATGTGTCCTAGTTTAGGATCGTGGCTCAATAAATCCATGTGTTTTTCATTTGCAATGAAACCGCCCACAGGCATTCCGCCGGCCATTCCCTTTCCAATTATCACTACATCTGGAATTACATTATAATTTTCGAAACCAAATAATTTTCCTGTTCTTCCAAATCCAGGTTGAATTTCGTCAACAATTAAAAGTGCTCCAACTTCTTCACATCTTTTTTTGACTTTTGCTAAAAAATCATTTTCAGGTTGGATAAATCCAGCACCACCTTGAATACTTTCTAAAATGATTCCGGCTGTTTTGGTTGTAATTTTTTGGATATCTTCTTCATTGTTGAAAGTAATAAAATCAACATCGGGAACTAGGGGTCTAAAAATTTGTTTGCGCTCTTCAAATCCCATGACACTCATTGATCCCATCGTATTGCCATGGTAGGCATTGTGACAAGATATTAATTGACTTCTACCTGTTACACGACGCACTAATTTAAGCGCTCCCTCACAAGCTTCGGTCCCTGAGTTTACCAAATAGACTTTGTTTAAAGAAGCAGGTAAATTTTCAACTAATAATTTGCAATACTGCACCGCTGGGCTCTGAGAATACTCGCCATATACCATTACATGGGAATATTTATCGAGTTGGTCTTTGATAGCTTGATTTACTCGCGGATTTTGGTGTCCCAATGAACAAGCGGATACACCTGCTACAAAATCTAAATACTTTTTGTTATTGGTGTCAAAAACATATGATCCTATTGCATGCGAAACTTCCATACCTAAAGGGTAAGGAGAGGTTTGAGCTTGGTATTTAATAAAATCAGAATTCATTGAGATTTTTATTGCAGTATAATTAGATCGCAAATTTAGGAAAATAGAGTCAACTCAAATGTTTATTAAGATTTTTTTATTAATAGATTAAAAAGCACTTCAAATTTTTATCTTTGTGACTTATGACCTCCAATATAAATAAAATGAAAAAATTTCTGGTACTCACATTGGTTTGCTTTTCGCTAAGCGCTAATTCTCAAATAAAGAAAACAAACTCTAAACCCCAAGCTAAAGTTATTGCCGCTAAAAAAAAGCAGGTAGTTTATCAAGTTTTTACGAGGTTATTCGGAAATAAAAATACAACCAATAAACCATGGGGAACCATTGATGAAAATGGCGTTGGAAAATTTAATGATTTTACGGATAAGGCCTTATCGGAAATAAAAAATCTTGGTGTAACTCATATTTGGTATACCGGAGTGCCGCATCATGCTTTAGTAAATGATTATACTAAATACGGAATTTCTAATGACGATCCCGAAGTTGTAAAAGGCCGTGCCGGCTCGCCTTATGCAGTGAAAGATTACTATAATGTAAACCCGGATTTGGCTGTAGATCCTTCTAAAAGATTGGAAGAATTTGAAGCGCTTATTGCCCGAACGCATAAAAATGGTTTGAAAGTAATTATTGATATTGTTCCCAATCATATTGCAAGAAAATATGTTGGATTAAATAATCCGAAGGGGGTTCGCGACTTTGGAGCCGATGATAATACTAATGTAGAATACGATAAAAACAATAATTTTTATTACATACCAGGGCAACCATTTGAGGTGCCTACTTCGGATAGCTATAAACCATTGGGCGGCGAATCTAATCCATTAATAGACGGAAAATTTGATGAAAATCCAGCAAAATGGACAGGTAACGGATCACGTTTGGCTAAACCCGATATTAATGATTGGTATGAAACGGTAAAAGTCAATTATGGAATTCGTCCTGATGGTTCAAAAGATTTTCCTGAATTACCAAAAGGCTTTGACAAGAAATCATATAAAGAACATTTTGAATTTTGGAAGAACAAAGAGGTGCCAAGTTCTTGGAAAAAATTCAGAGATATTGCATTATACTGGACTTCAAAAGGAGTTGATGGTTTTCGTTATGACATGGCTGAAATGGTGCCTTATGAGTTTTGGAGTTACATGAATTCGGCTATCAAAATGAAAAATCCAGACGCCTTTTTGATGGCAGAGGTTTATAATCCGAATGAATATAGAAATTATATTTATCTAGGTAAAATGGATTATCTATATGATAAAGTGGCAACTTATGATAAATTAAAAGAAATTATTCAAGGAAGATCAAGCGCTGATGGGCTTACGGATATCCAAAAGAGTATGGCCGATATTGAAAGTCACATGCTTCATTTCTTAGACAATCATGACGAGCAACGATTGGCTAGCCCCGAATTTGCAGGTAGTGGAGAAAATGGAAAACCGCTAATGGTAGTTTCTGCAACTATTGGATCTGCTCCAACTATGGTTTATTTTGGACAAGAAGTAGGAGAGCCAGGGAATGAAAATGGCGGTTTTGGTACTCATTCTAGAACTTCTATTTTTGATTATGTTGGGGTGCCTAATCACCAAAGATGGATGAACGAAGGTAAATTTGACGGAGGTCAATTATCAGAAAAAGAATTAAGCATTAGGGATTTTTATAAACGATTATTGAATTTCACGCTTAAAAGTGAGGCTTTAATGGGGCAATTTGAAGAAATTCAAACAATAAATAGAAAAGAAACTAACGATTTTGATGAAAGTAAATATGCATTTGTTCGTTGGTCTGCCAATGAAAAGCTTGTAATTGTTGTTAATTTTTCAAAAGAAAAAGAAGCCACAATTGACCTTAAAATCCAAGCCGATGTTATTGCAAAATGGCGCCTAAATGATGGAGTTTACACTGTTACCGATCAATTGTATGGTAGTTCCAACCAATTACAAGTGGCGAACGGCTTGGGAACAATTCATATAACTTTGGCTCCAAGTGAAAGTTACATTTACAAATTGTAATTCTTAAATTAGTATCAATTCTACTTTTTTTATGCAACTATCTGTAATCATCCTTAATTATAATGTGCGCTATTTTTTAGAGCAGTGCGTGTTAAGTGTTCAAACAGCACTTGAGGGGATTGATGGTGAAATTATTGTCATTGATAATAATTCTTCAGATGAAAGTTGTACCATGATGAAGCAACAATTTCCGGGTATTAAATTAATTAGTAATTCTGAAAATTTAGGTTTTCCAAAAGGAAATAATATAGGAGTTGAACAAGCAAAAGGTGAATACATTTGTATCTTAAATCCGGATACAATTGTTGCTGAAGATACATTTTCTAAGATTTTAAATCCTTCAAATTGGAATTCAAATACCGGAATTATTGGATGTAAATTAGTCGATGGTGCCGGAAACTTTTTACCAGAAAGCAAACGCGGAATTCCAACGCCTTGGGTTTCATTTACTAAGATTTTTGGATTGTATAAAATATCCAATTTATTTGGAAAGTATTATGCCCAGCATTTGTCTGAAAATCAATCCGGAAAAGTTGAAATACTTGTAGGCGCTTTTATGGTGATGCGTAAGGATTTATATACTGAAATAGGTGGTTTTGATGAAAATTGCTTCATGTATTCCGATGATATCGATTTGAGTTATCAGGCATTATTGAAAGGAAAATACAATTATTATTTTCATGATACCACGGTGATTCATTTTAAAGGAGAAAGCACCGTTAGGGATGGAACCTACATGAAACGTTTTCAAGAAGCTATGAATTTCTTTTATAGAAAACACTTTAAGGTGTCTTTTTTCTTTTCCATTTTTATGAATATCGGAATTGTTTTATTTTCAATAGTTAAGAGGTTTCAGGGTGCAAAATTTGAAAAAATAAAACCAGATGCTTATTGTTTGATTTCTGATAGAGAAAACAAGGAAGAGTTGCTTCATCAGCTTGAAAAAAAAATTGGCACAAAATTTAATGATGTTGTAGATGAGAGTGTTAAAACTGAATTTGTTATTGATTTATCTAGCGTTTCTTGTAAAAAAGCTATAGCGTTTATGGTAAATAATAAAAGAAAAAATCATACATTTAAATTAATTTCTTCTAATGCTCGATTTATTATTGGAAGTAATAACAGTAATGATCGAGGAGAAGTACTTAATTTAGAATAAAAAATATTAGGTAAAAATTATATAATTCTTGATTATACCTGAAAATAATCATTAATTTTGCAAACCAATTAACGATATACAACTTTAGTTTAAAGATATGGCAAAGTTCGAATTGAAATTACCCAAAATGGGAGAGAGTGTTGCAGAAGCAACCATTACCAACTGGTTAAAAAATGTAGGAGAAACTATTGCTGCTGATGAAGCGGTTTTAGAAATCGCTACTGATAAAGTTGATAGCGAAGTGCCTAGTGAAGTATCTGGAACTTTAGTTGAAATATTATTTCAAGTAAATGATGTTGTAAAAGTTGGTCAAACAATTGCAATCATTGAAACTGAAGGCGGAAGCGCAACTGTTTCATCTCCTGTTGCAGCTGCTGCTGCTGCTGCAACTCCTGTAGCAGAACCAGAAGTTACAGCAGAAATAATCAAAGAAGTATCCAAACCAATTGAAGCTGCAAAAGAAGTTGATTTTTCAAATTCTGATAAATTCTTTTCACCATTGGTGAAAAATATCGCCAAAGAAGAAGGTGTTTCAATAGCGGAACTAGAAGGAATTTCGGGTTCTGGGAAAGAAGGACGTGTTACAAAAGAAGATATTTTAAAATATGTTGAAAGCAGAAAATCAGGAAATGCAACTCCTGCACCAAGCGCTCCAAGTCCAAAACCGGTTGCTCAAGTAGCTCAGCCTGTTTCTGTTAATGGTGGCGACGAAATTGTAGAAATGGATCGTATGCG
>NZ_JBJTND010000053.1:0-7396 GCF_046073885.1 Flavobacterium sp. | reverse complement strand
GGTGCTAATAGTTATTTATATGACAATTACAATGACCTTGTAAGATATGAGGATAGTATATTAGATAATAATTTCAAAGGAAGAAAATAAATTAAAGATGAACGAATTAGAGTCAAAAATAAAATCAAAATTAAAAACGTTAGTTGAGAATAAAATTAACGAAGCTGGTGTCCCTCCGGGTGGTGCAATTAGTTTGGAATCTCTTATTGCTAAGTACGGTTCAAAATTTATAAATCTTTTTGGTGATGATGTTGTTAGAGCTGCGGAAGCGAATATGGGTGACGATGTTGTAAAATTGTTGGGAAAATCAGTGGACGATGCCACATTATTAACAATAAAAAATGGTGAGAAGGCATTTATTACACAATCTGGTCAACGAAATGTACCTTTAAGATGGTTAAAAGAAGATATGATGAAAATTAATATTGACCCATCGAAATATGATGAAATTGTTGGTAGATATGCAAATTTGAGATTAAAAAATGGTACACTCATAAAAGATTTCTTTGCAAAACCAAAACCTTTACCTAAACCCGGATTATTGGATAATTTAAGTAGAAGAACTAAAACTATCGGTAATGAGTTTGTGAGAGGATTCAAAACAAAAACCGGTATTGGTACTTTATATAAATTAGTAAGACATCCATTTAAATCTTTATTTGGTGTTGGTGGAGGAAGGTTCAAAAAAGAAGATTGGATAAGATTAGGTGGATGGTTAGGTTCAGGTGTGGGAGATGCCAATGAGGTAATAAGAAATTTGACACGTATAGGTGTTAAAGATAAAATTTTATATACAATTGTCAATATAGGTGGACAATTTGCAGGTAGAGTTTGGTGGTGGACTTGGAGATTGACATTAGTAGAATTTATTTACGATTTAGTTTTGGATTGGAATGATGACCAAATTAAATATGAGGATTTTGCATCATCAATATTCCCAAGAATACAAAGAGCTTGGACTTTTGGGGGTCTAACTTATGTTGTACCTTGGAGATTAGTTCAAGAACAATTAGGACCAATATTAGATTACATTTTCAAAGGCGGCGGTAAGGGTCAAACAATCAAGAAAACTGAATTGATGACTAAATTGGGAAAATTAATGGATTCATTCAAAGTCGCACTGAATAAGTTAAGGGGTGAGGCTGATAAAAAATACCAAGAGAATAAAGAAGAAATAAGAAGTAAAGTTGATAGTTTGGCACAACAACAAGGGTTTTTACCTCCCGATACAACAAGTTTATTAAACACACCAATAGACCAAACACAACAAGTTGATACGACGTCAAATAGACCACAACGACAACAAGCTAAACCCAAATTTGTAAACCCTTTTGAACAATAATATGAATGAGGAAGAATTAAAAAGGATATATAATTTAATAACTCAAAAATTTGAGTTAGATACTTCTTCATTCCCATTTCAAAAGTTCTCACAAGGTATGTCAACACCTGAGGGTAGATTAAAATTTTGGAAACAGTATAAAGGTAGTTTAGGCTTAGGTAAATACAATTCATATGAAGCTAAATTTAAAGTGCCTGAACCCGAATATTATAAACCAGAAAAACATATTCCCTCAACAGATATGTCAGGATTTAAATCAAAACCTTGCGATGAAAATACATACAATTGGTCTTATGGATGTATGAACAAAAAAATTGGAGCTTTAAATCAAAAATTTTTTGGGGATGAACTTGGTCAAAAATATGGTCAAGAACTTTTGAATAAATTGATAAATCTTGGTTTATTGGATAACAAAAATACAATAATTACAAAAGAAATTTTTGATAAATTATTACCAAATTACGGAAGTATTCAAGAATCAAAAATCATAAAAGAAACAGTAAAAAATATTCTATTAAAGGAATTATTTAAATAATTTCGATATTTATAAGAGAGTTCAATTGGTTTGGTCGCCGTTGAACGATAATACTTATAAAACGAAAAGGAGGTGTTCTTAATCTCGACAGAGGGGTCCTAAAGACCTCTTTGTTCGTTTATACCCATTCACTTTGAGATATTATTTATCTATATTAGATTTATGAAATATTATAACTTCGATACAATTTATGTAAACGGTTCTTCACTAACTGCTGGTGGTGGATTAGACCAACCAAATGTTAAAAAAGAATATAAGAGATTATATGATATAGAATGGGATGATGAAAAACAGGTAACATATCCAAAATACATATCAGATTATTTTGAATGTGAATTAGTTCACGATGCGGTATCGGGTGCGGGTGCTCCGAGACTAATAAGAAGAACTTATGAGTACATTGAAAAAATAGGAATTAAGAAAGCACAAAAAACACTATTCTTATTCGAAATTACCAGCCCTGTTCATAGAGTCGACCAATATTATGAAGTGATTGGTGATTATGCAATTACAAACGTTAGGTATGATGATGAAAGAAATTTGGGAGGGTTAAGTAGTATTCAAATTCATAGTACAACCACAAAAGACGGGATAAAGTATCCTTATACATTTTTTGATGGGAAAATCACCGAAGAGACAAAGGACTATCTACAAAAGTATCATAACCCAATCGCCTATGTTGAAAAACATAAAGGTTTGATGGTTGGTTTGTTCAGTTTTTTAGAAAAACATAACATTGAATTTTTTTATTGGTTTGATGACGATAGTATAAAACCACCTTATGGTTTTTATTATGAATCTTTAGACAAAAAAAGGGATTTAAAATTTGAGACTTATAATTCCGTCAATCAATTTTGCGGTTTCAATAACCACACAATCAAAGATGAGGTACCCGGTATAACTGATGACAAACATCCAGGATATTTTGGTAATAAGTTATTTTCTGAAAGAGTAATAAAAATGCTCGAAAATAGACTCAAACCAAGACTATTCGCATTCGGAGATTCACACACCAAAACCTTCAAATCCCATCAACAGGCGGGTACGGTATGGGCTAAAACCTATTTTGATTATATAGGGGAAGTCCCAAAAACATATAGTGAAATAATCTCAAGAACATATGATATCGAATTATTTAATTATGGAATAGGTGGATGCTCAAATTATACAATATTCGAGCAATTTATGAATAACTATAAATCAATAAAACCAAATGATATTGTTGTTTTTGGTTGGACGGCAATTAATAGATTTAAATTGGCAAATAATGTTAATTCATTCGTTGATATTTTACCAAATACCCCACACCCCAAACAAAATGATGATGTTGATTTGTCAAGTACTCAACAAATCGCAATAAACAGAGATACACATTCTGTATGGTGGTCCGAAATCAACCAATTTATGGATGTAATTAAATCTTTATTACCAAAGAATAAAGTTTATCATTGGACTTGGGTGAGTCCTGAAGTTGTTGTTTCAAATAACATATGGTCCCAAGAAAGTATAGAGGCGAAACATACATTATTTTTACCTAATTGGAGAGACACCGATGAGAATACAAAAAATTTGATTAGAAGTAATTGCGATTATTTAGTTGATTTAAAAAATGATGTGGATTTAAATGAAATGAAAAATTTGGCTGAACAGGGTAAAAAATTGATTGTTGTCAATATAGAATATACCACATCGGAAAGACAAGAGTTTGTTCATAAGAATTTCAACATAAAACATTACGGATCTTTCAACTATAAGAAACAATGTTTTGATAGAATGATTCCAAGACAAGAATATAGCTTGATTGTTGATGAAACAAATGGTGCAGTACCTGATAGACATACAGGTAAAATTGGACACATTCAATTGGCTCAACAATTGATGGATTTGATAGAAGACAAAAAACCCACTTTGATTTAAAGTGGGTTTTTTAATTGGTGGAGATGCAGGGATTCGAACCCTGGTCCTGTTCGCCACATAATAAATGGACTACACGTTTATTCTATTAATTCTCAATAGACAAATAAATGGTTCCTATTTTGACATTGTTACCAATAACTGTGTCGAGTTCACTTTAAGGTAGCCCTCTGAACGAGACCTTTGACACTCTAAGTGGTATCACACTTTGAAGACTTCTGTTCCTAGGTTATATGTCAGTCGACCCGATGTAGGTTTGCCTTAGGCTACTGCTACGTTAGAAGTTGCAAGTAAACCTGCAATTTCCATATTCTTGTAAACGTTGCCGTCTAAAAATTTCCACCATTAATTTAAGTCATAGATGAAGTCTGACTACGTGCCCACTTACAATACAAACGCCAGTCAAGTGCCGGTCATCCCCATTTGTAAATGTTTTTACAAATATACGAAAAAATTATTCCCCTTCAACTTTTTTAGCTTTAGGTTTTCTCTTTTTTCTTGGTTTTTTTGGTTTCTCAGTTAATTCAGCAATTCCTTCTTTAACTTCATTTTCTAATTGGGCAACTTGTACCGCCTTTTCCGCCACACTACCTGCACCGAATAAACTTTTGATTAAATTGATAATTGATAATAAATGTTTCATAATTTTTTTTTAATATAAATATTTGATTATTAGGGTTAAATCCTGATTGGTAATTTCTTCTCATAAAGTGCCTCGAATAACAACTTATTTTTTTCCCACTTTTTGTTAACAACACCAATCGATTTATGGACTAATTTAATTTTGGTAGTCACACCAATTTTCACACCATCTAAATAATTTTCCAAACAAATTGGTAAATCATAAAAATGGAATCCTTGAAATTCTTCATTGAAATTATGTTTTATTCTCCCTTTATGGACACACATAAACAGCCCATCGATAACAACAACTTCTTTCAAATTTTCACCGAATGTATTTGAATATTTGTTGGTGTGTCTTTTACCTTGATGTTCGTGGCTCACTTGTCCTTGCATCGATTCTCTATCCTGCCACCACATTCCGTTTATAAGGTTATTTGTTCCCGCAACACCTATTATACCGTATTCTGAATTATCTTCGAACAGACGTAAGATTTTGGGGGTTAAATTAGGAGTCTCAATGATTAAGTCATCGTGCATAAAAACAACAATCTCATTTTTGGATTCCAATAAACCTTTATTATATAATTGAGGTAGTGAAAATTCTTCATTATTTTGATACACAATAACTTCGGTTTTGGGATGTGAAAACATCTTACTCACGTGTTTGATATAATCTTGATTTATTTCTCTTGTTGATATGACAACACTCAATGGATTAATCTTCGACATAATTTGCAATTATTTTACCGTCAACTTCTATTAAGTCAACTATTATTGGTTTATTTGATGGTACATAACCTTCAGTGCAGATTGATGCGTTGACATATAAAGTATCTTTGATAACTGCAGCACCGTATGCACCGTGAATGTGACCAAACACGTGTAAACTTGGTTTAATTCTACTATCAATCTCATATCTCAAAAGTTCACATCCAACATTCATCCCCCCCATTCTCCAATTTGATACAAAATCTCTTATTTCGTGAGGTGGGCCGTGAGTAATTAAAATGTCAGTATCATCGGGAATCATACCCCACTTACTTTTTATTTCATCACCCATTCTTGGTAGATTAAACGCCCAATCATAAAAATTGGGTTGCCAAGGACTTCCATATATTTTGATAGGTCTCGAAAATTCAGGACTTTCGATTGTGATAAAATTATCTTCCAAATATGTAACATTAGATTGGGGTAAATTTTCTTCATACATTAAATTTTTTAACCAATCATAATCACCTTTATGGTGAGGTTCATTAATTCTCTCAAAACAAAAATCGTGGTTACCGGCTATGAATATTTTAGAATCAAACCCCTCTATATTTTGGAACCAATGTATAAAATTGGTCACATCATATTCTTCACCTTTATTTGATATGTCACCAGAATGTATTAACACATCACCTTTTGGAATGGGGTGACTCATTGAGTCTTGTAGACTATGGGTATCTGAAATACATACTATTCTCATATTTCAAATATAAGAAAAATTTATCAGATTAAAAAATTAAAATTCAAAAACAAACGCGGCTCTAATTTTATCGGACCCATTTACAAACGTATGGATAGTATCCCCAAAAGAATAAACTGATTTACTTTCTAAATTAATTATTCTAGTATTTTGTCTCAACAAAAATTCTTTATTGAAATTGTCTAAATTATCAATTTTTAATTTGTCGTTTAATTCTAATATTGTACTATGATTATTTTGAGACTTTGTTTCAAAACACTCATAATTAAAAAATCTTTCATCACTATTTAAACTCAAAATGTGTCTGTTTTTGGTAAAATCCATATGGAATGGTAATGTACTGTGCGGGTAAAATACATTCATCCAAATTATTTTGGCATCATATTGTAATTTCAAAAACTCAATAATATTTTCCATATCCAACAAAATTTGTGAATTTTCAAATTTTGATAATTCACATTTATTTAAAGGAATTGTTGGATGTGAATCATCCACATAATCTTCTCGATTATATAATTTATCACAATTAGAAAAATGATATAAATCATTTTCAATAATTGATTTATCTAAAAAATTTTCAAGAGAATTAATAAATTTTAAATTTAAACTTTCAATTTTTTTTATTTCAAACATATCAATAAATAGAGCATAAAAAAAGTCAGAATTGCTCCTGACTTTTTTTGAGGGTCGACCGGTTACGGTCAGATTCCACCACTTGGTTTTTTGAAACCGAGAAAACAATAAATGCTTGATTAAAAAGGGCTGAGATTACACCATTTTGTGATTGACTTTAGAGACATTATCGGTTCTTCTCTTATCCACAGTCTTTTGAACTGTACCAATCAGTGACGGTCAATTAGATTAACCAATCCTTAAGTTGTTGGATACTCTCTCGGTACTCTTCTCTGTACAATACCGCCGCACTATACAGAACTTTTCTCAAAAATCATATCGGACTTGGGGTCTTCAATGGCCGTGAACAACTCACGACTATGTAGTCACCTGTTTCCAACAACTGACGAGCACTTTTCCTTTATTTTTTGTAGTTGTTAAACCAGAATTAACAAAGTTATTGTTTCCGAATCTTGAAAGTAGTGGCCCGCCTGCCAGCTTCGCTATCTTTTGAACAGCAAAATACTAAACTACTCTCTGAAGTCTCCCAACCTCCACACTTTTGGACACCTTCAAAATAAAACTCTTGGTAGGGTTTTATTGAGGATGATAACAACACCACTTGTACATCACCATACCTTTCGATTTTAAGGTACCCATTGTATTGAACAACACAATAATAGGATTGGAGGTCCTATTTCTTGTAAGGTTCCACAAGTTACTCTTATTGGTGTTCCCACCTCAACCTAACAACTCGGATTGCCAGGTCATCTATCCATTCCCTACAGTGTTACCCTCGGAACTAAGAATAGATGATGTCTTGTTTGTCTACTCGAGCTCCATTACTGAAACCGCAAATCGTTTACAACTTTCGATTCACTTTATCCTACTTTCGTAGTTT
>NZ_JBJTND010000052.1:0-37030 GCF_046073885.1 Flavobacterium sp. | reverse complement strand
GGCGACAGAATGTAAAATGTTATCAATTACAGAATGTAAAAAAAAACTAAACAGAAAAGGTGTGCATTTCAACGATAGAGAAATTGAAATAATTCGAAATGTACTATACAATTTGGCATCTATTTGCCAAGAAAACATTACAAAAACTAAAAAAATTTAACGAAATGAAAAACGAAAACAAAAATGAAAATGTAATACTCTATTGCAGAGTGAGCTACAATAATCCAAGTGACTTATTTATTGACAAAGACGAACAAATGAATCGCCTTTTAAGGTTCTGTAATTTATACGGTTATAATGTTGTAAAAGTCTTTACAGACTACAATACTCAAACAAATAAGAATAAGCAACAATTGCAAAACATGATGGATTATGCAAAAAATAACGTTGAAACTGTATCAGCAGTACTGTGTGAAAGCTTTGACAGAATCTCAAGAAATTTTGAAGAAACGATGGAGATTATGATTGATTACTGCAATATTGGTATGGAGGTAATCTCGATGAAACAAATAACAAACAATAAAAACAATTCAAATGAACAATAATACAAACAACAACTTAAATGTAATACTTTACTGTAGAGTAAGTACGGATGAACAATCAGAAGGATTTAGCCTAAATTACTAAGAAGAATCATTAAAAAGATTCTGTGCGGGCATGGGATATAATATTGTAAAAACATACAGAGATGACCATTCTGCCAAAAACTTCAACAGACCAGAGTGGAAACAATTAAAATCATTTGCAAAAGCAAATAGAAAATCCATTGATAAAATATTATACGCACGATGGGATAGATTTTCTCGCAACATTGAACAAGCATTGAAAGAAATTCGTGAATTTGAAACACTTGGTATAGAATTAAATGCATCCGAGCAGTACCTTGACATGTCAAATTGTGATAATAAAATGGTGCTCTCGATATATTTGACTGCTGGTGAGGTAGAACGGGACAAAATTTCGAGTAGGACTATCAATGGAACTTATCAAGCCAAATGTGAAGGATACTATGCTTCGAGAGCACCTTATGGCTATGACAGCTACAGAGATGGTTCAAGAACACAGCGAGGAGTTGCAAAAGGTAAAAGAAGTAAGCTAATTCCAAATGAGAACGCTCACTTCGTAACTAGAGCTTTTCAATCAGTTGCTTTGGGTATTGAACCAGCAGAAGTTGTGCGAAAAAGATTGAAAAAAGAAGGGATGACATTAGAGAAAAGTTCTTTCAGCCTCATGTTGAAAAATATAGTTTATGCTGGTAAAATAGAAGTTCCAGAGTTCAAAAAAGAATCTGCATTTGTGGTTGATGCTGTTCATGAGCCATTGATTGACTTGGATACTTTTTTGAAAGTGCAAGAGGTTTTCAAAAATAAACGATGGAAAGGATTAAAGTCAAATCAAAAGGTATATGACTTCCCACTTAGACAATTTCTAACCTGTGAAATCTGTGGTGACACCATCACAGGTAGCTACTCAAGAGGCAGAAATGAAAGATATGGATACTACCATTGTAGAGGTAAATGCCAAACTAGGGTTCGCAAGGAAAAAGTAGAAACAAGAATTGCTGATTTACTAACTTCCATCCAAATCAACGCAAATATTAAAGATGCATTTATTGACGTAATGAGTGACGTTATTAAGGAGTCTAACAGCCATAAATCAGTTGAACTAAGTAAAAAGAAAGAAAGAAGAAAGCAAATCCTTGAACAATTGGAAAATGCAGATGACATGAGGCTTACAAATCAATTACCAGCAGACCGATACACAAGTATCGTTGACCGATATAGTTCTGAACTAAGAAGATTGGAGCTTGAAATCGAAGCTTTGGAGCTTAATAACGAAAATGTTAACGATTATCTGGAAACTGGTTTAACTTTAGTTGAAAACCTTGATATACTGTTCAATGAAACAGATAATGAAGGAAAAAAAATGCTTATTGGTTCACTGTTTACGGATAAGCTAATTTTAGGTAATGAGTGTTGTCGAACCACAAATATGAATGAAGTAATCAACGTTTTAACCAGAAATAGCAAGGGTTTGGAAGGTGCTAAAAAAGGAAAAGCTGTCAAAAATGACAGCCTTTCCGTTTATGTACCCGGAGCCGGAGTCGAACCGGCACGGTTTCCCACAGGTGTTTGAGACCAGCGCGTCTACCAATTCCGCCATCCGGGCTTAGCAGACAAATAACAACAGTTATATTAACGCAATAAAGAAACATCGTGAAGATGTTTTTTCTTTAACACGGTGCAAATGTAAATAATAATTCTGCACTTTTTTAAAAAAATAGTTAAAAATATCCTTCCCTAATCGGTTTTTATTTCTAAATTTGCAGCTCGGTAAAAACGAATCACAACTAACTAACTACACCCGAGGCATTTATATTTATCTAGCGAATTGCTAAATTTTTATAAACACCGAGGGATAAAAACAACAAACTAATGTCACATCAAGAACCAGAAGCAAAAATATTTGCTTGTTCCCAAAGTGTCCATTTAGCGGAACAAATAGCTAAAAACTATGGAATTCCGTTAGGTAAAGTTACGTTCTCACATTATAGTGACGGGGAATTTCAACCTTCCTTTGAAGAATCTATAAGAGGTTTACGCGTTTTTATTGTGTGCTCTACTTTTCCTAGTGCAGACAATTTAATGGAACTATTGTTAATGATTGATGCTGCTAAAAGAGCTTCAGCAAGACACATTACTCCTGTAATACCTTATTTTGGATGGGCTAGACAAGACCGAAAAGACAAGCCAAGGGTGCCAATTGGAGCAAAACTAGTAGCAAAACTATTAGAAACAGCAGGGGCTACACGAATTATGACCATGGATTTACATGCAGATCAAATTCAAGGGTTTTTTGAAAAACCAGTAGACCACCTATTCGCTTCAACCATATTCTTGCCTTATGTAAAAAGTTTAGGTCTTGAGAATTTAACTATTGCATCTCCAGATATGGGAGGTTCAAAAAGAGCCTATGCGTATTCTAAATTTTTAGAATCGGATGTGGTAATTTGTTACAAACAAAGAAAAGTAGCCAATGTAATTGATACAATGGAACTTATAGGTGAAGTGAAAGGCAGAAATGTAATTTTGGTAGATGACATGATTGACACCGGAGGTACATTAGCCAAAGCAGCCGACTTAATGATAGAAAAAGGAGCGCTAAGCGTAAGAGCAATTTGTACTCACGCAATTCTATCGGGAGAGGCTTATGAGAAAATAGAAAATTCTAAATTATTAGAATTAATTGTTACCGATTCTATTCCGTTAAAGAAAGAATCAAAAAAAATAAGAGTAGTGAGTTGTGCACCTCTTTTTGCAGAAGTAATGCACATGGTGCAACACAACAATTCCATCAGTGGAAAATTTTTAATGTAATTAACAGAATGCGTTAGGGATAGAGGCAAGCACCGCGTGCAGCCGAAAGACCGCCCGAAGGGAACGCCCCAAAAAGCTAAAAGCCAATAGCTGAAAGCTTAAAAATGAATTTTTTATTTATTAACTATATATTTTTACAATGAAATCAATTTCGATTAAAGGATCAGAAAGAGAAAGCGTAGGCAAAAAGGCAACTAAAGCCGTACGTGATGCTGGAATGGTTCCTTGCGTAATTTACGGAGGAAGTCAACCAGTGCATTTTACAGCAGAATCAAAAGCTTTCAAAAGCTTGGTTTACACTCCAAACGCGCACACTGTTGCGATTGATTTGGCTGGAAAAACTTACAATGCTATTTTGCAAGACATCCAATTTCACCCAATTAGCGATGCTATCCTTCACATTGACTTCTTCCAATTAACAGACGATAAAGAAATCGTTATGGAAGTGCCAGTTAAAGTTACAGGAACATCTCCAGGTGTACTTTTAGGAGGGGTGTTAAACCTTAACCAAAGAAGATTAAAAGTGAAAGCTTTACCAAAAAATCTTCCTGATTTTGTTGAGGCTAACATTTCTGAGTTACAAATGGGTAACAAATTGTATGTAACTAAAATCGCTACAAACAATTTCAAATTGATGCACCCAGACAACACTGTGGTTTGTCAAGTGAAGATTTCACGTGCTGCGATGAAAGCTGCTCAAGAAGCTGCCAAAGCAGAAAAAGGAGCAAAAAAGAAAAAATAATTTCTTTTTTATCAAAACAAAAAGCACCAGTCATCCTGGTGCTTTTTTTATGTTTTCAAACCTTTAATTTGTAACGCATTATTGCTATTTTTGAAAACTCAATAAGTACATTCAAACTAATCATGAAGATGCCTAAACTATCTAAAGAAAATATTCTTATCGCTTTTTATACCATCTATATATTAATTGCAGGTATAGCCTATGAGCTCTTTCCTACCCACGGGAATACTCCAAATGGCGGTGTGCTACTGCTCTACTTATTTATTCCGATAAGTATTATTTATTTTATGGTGCATTTAGTAAAGCAATTGTATGGCAATCAAAGTTATGCCAAATGCTTATTAATTCATGGCGTAGTTTGGTTATCTATTGCAGTGATTTTATCGACTTTCGCCAAATAGTCAAGACTACCCAACCAAGTTGATCACTTTCCCAGGAACAATAATTACTTTATTCGGCGTTCTTCCGTCTAATTGTTTTAGCGTTCTTTGATCTGCCATTACAATTTCTTGTATTTGCGGAACGGTTAAATCCAAAGGTAATTTGATGGTGAATCGCATTTTTCCGTTAAAGGAAACTGGGTATTCTTTCTCTGATTCTACCAAATATTTTTCTTCAAATACCGGAAAAGCAACTGTAGAAATAGATCCTTCATGACCCAACTGACTCCATAATTCTTCTGCAATATGTGGCGCATACGGAGAGATAATTACCGCCAAAGGTTCTAAAATTTTTCTGTGATTGCATTTTAAAGTTGCCAATTCGTTTACACAAATCATAAACTGAGAAACCGAAGTATTGAAAGAGAAATTCTCAATATCTTCTGTTACCTTTTTGATGGTTTTATGTAAGGATTTGTACATTTCTGCTGTTGGCTCTCCATCGGTAACTAACAATCCATTATCGTCAAAATACAAGCGCCATAGTTTTTTTAAGAATCCCGAAACACCTGTAATTCCTGCTGTATTCCATGGTTTTGCTTGCTCTAACGGTCCTAAAAACATTTCATACAAACGCAAGGTATCCGCACCATAATCATTACAAATATCATCTGGGTTAACCACATTGTATTTGGATTTAGACATCTTTTCTACTTCACGACCTACAATATATTTTCCGTTTTCTAATACGAATTCAGCGTTTTTATAGTCAGAATAAAGTGGATGTTTTTTGAAGGCTTCAATATCCAATTCGTTGGTAATGTCATTTATTACCGATAAATCTACATGTATTGGTTGTACATTAATTCCGGCTGTCAATCCTTTCGAATATAACTTTTTAGAATCTTCGCTTCTGTATACAAAAGCACTCATTCCTAAAATCATCCCCTGATTGATTAATTTTTTAAATGGCTCCTCAGTTGGGGCATATCCTCTATCTTTTAGAAATTTATTCCAAAAACGAGAATACAATAAGTGTCCGGTTGCGTGTTCGCTTCCACCAATATATAAATCTACATTTTGCCAATATTTTAAGGCTTCCGCCGAAGCAAATTCGGTTTCATTTTGTGCATCCATATAACGCATCCAATACCAAGAAGACCCTGCCCATCCTGGCATGGTGTTCAATTCTAATGGAAAAACAGTTACATTATCAATCAACTCATTGCTAACTACCGAACATTGAACACTGTCCCAAGCCCAAGTAGCTGCATTTCCTAAAGGCGGCTGACCGTCTTCTGTTGGTAAGTATTTTTCAACTTCTGGCAATACGATTGGCAAGTACTTTTGATCAATCATTTGCGGTAAGCCGTTTACATAATACGCCGGAAAAGGCTCTCCCCAATATCTTTGACGTGAAAAAACAGCATCGCGCAAACGATAATTGGTTTTCCCTTTACCTTGATTAATTTTCTCTAAAGCTTCAATGCTTTTTTTGGTTCCTTCTTTGTATCCTAATCCGTTAAGGAAATCCGAATTCACCAATTCAAATCCACCTTTCTCGCCATAAGCCGCTTCCGAAATATCTTTATTGAATATGTTTTTTATTTCTGGCATTCCGTTTTGACCTTTAAAGAAATTGGCAAAGGCATAATCTCGCTCATCGCCACAAGGTACGGCCATTACCGCTCCGGTTCCGTAGCCAGCCAACACATAATCTCCAATCCAAACCGGAATTGGTTCTTTTGTAAAAGGATGTTCGGCATAAGCGCCTGTAAATACTCCTGAAATGGTTTTTACATCAGCCATTCTTTCTCTTTCTGATCGTTTTGCGGTTGCTTCAACATAAGCTTCAACAGCAGCTTTTTGAGTTGGAGAAGTGATTTTAGAAACCAATTCGTGTTCTGGAGCCAAAGTCATGAAAGTAACTCCAAAAATAGTATCAGGACGGGTAGTAAAAACTTCAATATACGAATCTGAATTTTCCAATTTAAATTGAACCATAGCCCCTACGCTTTTCCCAATCCAATTTCTTTGCGATTCTTTTATCGATTCACTCCAATCGATATCGTTCAATCCTTGCAATAAACGCTCTGCATAAGCTGAAATTCGCATCGACCATTGCGTCATTTTTTTACGAATAACCGGATGTCCACCTCGTTCAGAAACTCCATTTATTATTTCATCATTGGCTAAAACAGTTCCCAATCCGGGGCACCAGTTTACCTCTGTTTCTGCCAAGTAAGTTAGGCGGTATTGCAGTAAAATTCTTTGTTTTTCTTCCGATGAAAATGCATTCCATTCGGCAGCCGAAAAAGAGGCAACGGCATCATCACAAACGGCATTTACAGTAGCATTTCCTTCTTTTTCAAAAATAGAAATCAGGGTAGAAATAGCCTCTGCTTTATTGGAATTTTTGTTATACCAAGATTCAAATAATTGAATGAAAATCCATTGGGTATGTTTGTAATAATCGGCATTAGAAGTACGCACTTCCCGATTCCAATCAAATGAAAAACCGATTTTATCTAATTGTTCGCGGTAGCGAGAAATATTTTCTTTTGTAGTTGTATCAGGGTGTTGCCCCGTTTGAATTGCATATTGCTCTGCAGGCAATCCAAAAGAGTCATACCCTTGTGGATGCAACACATTAAACCCTTGATGGCGTTTATAACGCGCCACAATATCAGAAGCAATATAACCTAGCGGATGCCCAACATGCAGCCCTGCTCCTGAAGGATAAGGAAACATATCCAATACATAGTATTTCGGTTTATCTGAATTATTGGATGCAGCAAAAGTTTGTTTTTCTGCCCAATACTTGCGCCACTTGGCTTCTATTTGTTCGTGAAAATATTTCATTCTAAGCGTTTACAGTTGCTTGGTTTGACCCAAAATTTAAGCAACAAATTTACATTTATTGTACTAAAGTCAAAACTTTAATCGTTATAAACTATGAATAAAGAAATTGTTTATTATTTTTACAACTTAAATATTAATATCTATGGCATCTTCATTTGATAAATTTCAAAAACGCAGATTAATTTCATCTTATTTTTCAGTAGTTTTAAGTGTATTTCTAGTGTTGTTTTTACTAGGATTATTAGGGCTTTTTATCATTAATTCTAAAAGATTATCAGATAATTTTAAGGAAGATATTGTAATGACTGTCTTCTTTAAAACAGAAGCAACAGATACCATCTTTAAAGCTTTTGAAACCGAAATGAAAACCGGAAAATATGCCAAAGATTTTGTTTTCGTTTCCAAAGAACAAGCTGCCAAAGAGCATGAAAAAACATTAGGAGAAAATTTTACTGAGTTTTTGGGCGCCAACCCGCTAAACAATTCCTATGACATTCACTTGAAAGCAGATTATGTTACCACTGCAGGATTTTCAAGCTTGGAAAGTGAAATTAGAAGAAACCCAATGGTTGCCGATGTAGTTTATGATAAACAATTGATTACCTTGGTAAATGACAACGTAAAAAAAATTAGCCTTTGGGTATTAATCATCAGCGGTATATTTACAGTGATTTCAATTTTGTTAATCAATAGTTCACTTCGATTATCTATTTACGCCAATCGATTTATCATTAAAACCATGCAAATGGTGGGTGCTACCAAGGCATTCATTAGAAAACCATTTTTAACAAGAAGTGTGATTCTAGGAGCAATAGGATCTGGATTGGCAATATTAGCGCTAATTGGTGTGCTCGTATATATTTCAACCAATTACCCAGCATTGGATATTTTTAGAGACCAATTACTTACTATTTTAGTATTGTTTGGAGTACTCGTTTTGGGTGTAGTAATTACATTAGCTGGAACCTATTTTGCAACACAACGCTTCCTTAATTTAAGAACCGATGATTTATATTAATTAATATGAAAAACAACGAACAAAAACCCGATTTTCTTTTTGACAAAGTAAATTACAAAATATTACTTATTGGAATTGCTGTAATCGCTTTGGGATTTATCCTTATGTCGGGTGGTGGAAGTGATGACCCAAAAGTCTTTAATGAAGATGTATTTAGTTTCCGAAGAATTCGATTAGCGCCAACTATGGTGTTAATTGGATTTGGAATTACTATTTATTCTATCTTTAAAAAAGCAAAATAAATGGATTATTTTCAAGCAATTGTACTTGCAATTATAGAAGGAATTACTGAGTTTTTACCAGTTTCTTCTACAGGACATATGATTATTGCGAGTTCTTTTTTTGGTATTAGCCAAGAAGAATTTACAAAACTTTTTACCATTGTAATTCAACTCGGCACCATATTATCTGTGGTGGTATTGTACTTTAAGCGCTTTTTTCAAAGCTTTGATTTTTATTTCAAATTATTGGTAGCCTTCATCCCTGCGGTCGTTTTCGGATTGTTATTCAGTAAAAAAATTGATGCCCTATTAGAAAATCCAGTTACTGTAGCAGTCTCTTTGCTAGTTGGAGGTATTATTTTATTAAAAGTGGATGATTGGTTTTCAAAAGAAACCGAAGTGGTTTCAAGCCAAGAAATAAGTTATGTAACCGCAATAAAAATTGGCTTATTTCAATGCTTAGCCATGGTTCCTGGTGTATCTAGAAGTGGCGCTAGTATTGTAGGTGGAATGACACAAAAATTATCGAGAACTACCGCAGCCGAATTTTCCTTCTTTTTGGCGGTGCCTACCATGCTTGGTGCTACAGTAAAAAAATGTTACGATTATTATAAAGACGGATTCGTGTTAACCCACGATCAAATTAATTTACTAATAATTGGAAATGTAGTTGGGTTTATCGTAGCATTAATTGCAATAAAAAGCTTCATTGGTTTCTTAAGCAAAAACGGATTTAAAATATTTGGTTATTACCGAATTGCCGTTGGACTTGCCTTGCTACTGATTCATTTTTTTATTCATAAACTAGACGTTATTTAATGTCGGCAGAAGATTATTTAGAAGGTCAAGTACTTTTAATTGACAAACCGCTCACTTGGAGTTCGTTTCAAGCGGTTAATAAATTGAAATACATATTAAAACGAAAATACGATCTTCCGAAGAAATTTAAAATTGGTCATGCCGGCACATTAGACCCATTAGCTACTGGATTGCTCATCATTTGCACCGGAAAATTTACCAAAAAAATTACAGAAATTCAGGCGCAAGCCAAAGAATATACCGGGACTATAACTGTTGGTGCCACTACCCCATCGTATGATTTAGAAACCCAAATTGATGCTACTTTCCCTACTGAACACATCAACGAAACATTGATTATTGAAACAACCAAACAATTTTTGGGAGAAATCAATCAAAAACCTCCCGTTTTTTCGGCAATAAAAAAAGAGGGAAAACGATTGTACGAGCACGCTCGCGCTGGTGAAGAAGTAGAAATTGAAGCAAGAAAAACTACGATCTACGAATTTGAAATAACCAAAATAAACTTGCCAGAAATTTCGTTTCGGGTGCAATGCAGCAAAGGGACTTACATTCGTTCACTAGCCTTTGATTTTGGTAAAGCATTAAATTCGGGAGCCTATTTATCCGAATTACGAAGAACAAAAATTGGAGATTATGCTGTTGTAAACGGAATTAATCCTGAAGAATTTGAGAAGCAGTTGCTGTCAACAGAGTCGTAATTTCGTTTTGAATTGCAACCCCTTTATCGGCTAAATACCATTTTTGTAATTCAATTTTGGCCGTTTCATCTACTACCCCATGAGCTGCTTTATAATCAACAATTAATTGCTTAGCTGGAACAGGTCTCGGACCAAAATCACCATCAACAACTCCGGTTTCTTTTTCAATAATAATTAATTTCGGAATCGACTTAGTGCCATTGGTTAAAAACAAATTCATCAATTCTTCATTTTCATCTCGAAGCACAATTCGCAAGTCAATTTTTGAAGTTACCTCAGCCATTTTGTGAATTACAGGGACCACTTGAGCAGCATCACCACACCAACTTTCAGCAAGTACCAACCAAATATATTCTTTGGATAAATTTTCCAAAACTAATTTTGCTTCCGGGGTCACCTCAATAGTTTTATCTAAACGTTGCATGCGCGACTCGTTTAATTTAGTGTAATTAATGTATTCTGGAGTTGTTGTCAATCCGGTTGTTTTACCTTCTTGGGCATAGGTTGCAACAAGAGTTCTGTACTCATCATAGGAGAAACTATTGGAAATGCTTGTAGAAATAACTGAATTCATGCTTTATAATTTTATGGTACAAATATACAATTCAGATAAAATATAAACTGTAAGAAATGTTACATAACTTTAATTTAGCATCAAAATAAAAAAAGTAAATGTTTATATTTGCATTCAGATAAATCAATCAAGACCTTTCAATAATGAAATACAAAAGAATTCTTCTAAAATTAAGTGGTGAAGCATTAATGGGTGAAAGACAGTATGGAATTGATCCTAAAATTCTTTCAGAATATGCAGAGGAAATTAAACAACTTCACGACAAAGGAATTGAAATTGCTATTGTAATTGGAGGAGGAAATATTTTTAGAGGGGTTTCTGGTGCTAGCAACGGAATGGATCGTGTTCAGGGAGATTACATGGGAATGCTTGCTACTGTAATTAACGGTATGGCATTGCAAGGCGCTCTTGAAGACAAAGGTATGTTAACCCGTTTGCAAACTGCTTTAAAAATTGAAGCCATTGCAGAACCCTACATTAAAAGAAGAGCCGTGCGCCATTTAGAAAAAGGCCGTATTGTAATTTTTGGAGCTGGAACAGGAAATCCATATTTCACCACAGATACTGCTGCAGTATTAAGAGGTGTTGAAGTTCACGCCGATGTTATCTTAAAAGGAACACGAGTTGACGGAATTTATACTGCCGATCCTGAAAAGGATAAGTCTGCAGAGAAATTTGATTATATTTCGTTTGACGATGTAATCAAAAAAGGGCTGAATGTAATGGACACTACGGCATTTACTTTAAGCCAAGAAAATAAATTACCAATTGTAGTTTTTGACATGAATAAAAAAGGAAATCTTTTAAAAATTTGTGAAGGCGAAAACATAGGTACCGAAGTAAATATATAATAGATTATTAGTTGAAAATCTAAATACAAAATGGAAGAAATTGAATTTATAATTGATAGTGCAAAAGAAGCCATGACGGGTTCTGTAGACCACTTAGAAAAATCATTTTTAAATATTAGAGCAGGAAAAGCATCTCCACAAATGTTAGGAAGTGTTTTTGTGGATTATTACGGATCACAAACACCCCTTTCGCAAGTTGCTAATGTGAATGTGCCGGATGCAAGAACCATCACGATTCAACCTTACGAAAAAAGCATGTTGCAACCTATCGAAAAAGCAATCATGATTGCTAACTTAGGTTTTAATCCAATGAATAACGGAGATATCGTAATCATTACCGTACCACCATTAACAGAGGATCGCCGTAGAGATTTAGTAAAACAAGCTAAACAAGAAGCAGAAGATGCAAAAATTGGAGTTCGTAACCACAGAAAAGATGCCAACAACGACATTAAAAAATTAGAAAAAGACGGAACTTCAGAAGATTTATGTAAAAAAGCGGAAGACGATGTTCAAAAATTAACAGATGCTTTTATCAAGAAAATCGAAGAACATTTGGCTGTTAAAGAAGCTGAAATCATGAAAGTTTAATTTTACATTAAAACTACATATAAATCCGGACCCATTTCGCGTTCGGATTTTTTTATTGCTACCTTTACCGAATAATTAATACCCAATCTACTGGATGAAAAAATATTGGATTTTGCTATCCTTTTTTTGCTGCTTCTTCGTTTATTCTCAAAAAACGATGCAGGGTCAAATACTAGATTACGACACCTCAATACCGATAGCATTTGCTAAAATCACCTACAATAATAAAACCATAAATTCCGATTGGGAAGGCAAATTTAGCCTTGTAATTCAGGAAGATTCCAAGCCAATTTTGGTTTCTTACAAAGGGTATTATGATAAAACTTATTATCAAACTGTGGGCGCCAAATATTTGTCTATCAAATTGGTTTCCAATACTACTTTAAAAGAAAAAGAAATCTATTCGGAGGCTCAAGTCAATGCTATTTTGAAAAAAGTAGTGGAGAATAAATCAAAAAATCAACCCGAGAAAGTACTTAAAAATTTTGAATATAAAAATTATGAAAACCTCATAGTTTCTGCCACACCCGATTCGATTTCAGAAAAAATTGACACCATAATCAAAAAGAGTTTTTTTGGGAAACCCCGAATTAAAATTGATTCTTCAAATTATAAATTTAAGCGCTATTCGGAAAAACAACATTTGTACGAAACCGAAAAAGTAAACCGCATCCAATTCCAAAAAAATAAAACCAAAGAAACCATTTTGGCTTCAAGAATGGCTGGGTTTAAAAAACCGCTTTATGAATATTTGGGCTTGAACTTGATTTCGTATTCTTTATACGAAAACAAATTAGACATTCTTGGCGTTTCTGTTCACAATCCGATTTCAAATTATGGTAGAAAATTATATGTTTTCAAAATTATTGATACCCTAACAATTCAAAATAGAACGGTATATCAAATTTATTTTCAACCGAGAAAATTAGATTCAAATAGATTACGCGGATTGCTCTACATTGATGCCGAATCGGATGCTCTTTGCAAAGCCTTTTTTAGAATTTATGGAATGGCAAATATAAATGCTACTTACACCTTTAATTATGTGAAAGAAAAATCCATTTGGTTTCCAGAAAAAAGAAGCATTACCGTTGTAAAAGGGAATAATGTTGAAGATGTAACCATCCTTGGGAGCACCATAAAATTCAATACTGGTTTGGATGGATTGAGTAAAAATGCCTCCGATCAATGTTATTTAAAATTAGAATCTACCCCATTTGAAATTAAATACAAAAGTGAAACTCCGATAAAAAAACCGGCAATTAAAATTGATGTGCCCGAAAACAGCATGTCTAAACCAAATAATTATTGGTACACTTTTCAAAAAGACAGCGTAGATGTTCGAAAAATTCAAACTTACGTGAGTTTAGATAGTTTGTCGCAAGCTGAAAATATAGAGCATAAAATTGTTCTTGGAAGAAAACTAATTAATGGATATTATCCGGTTAACTTAATTGATGTAGATTTTAAATCACTACTAAAATATAATAATTACGAAGGATTTAGATTGGGAATTGGAGGAGTAACAAATTCAAAGCTTTCGGATAAATATAAGTTCAGTGGTTATGTGGCCTATGGGTTTAAAGACGCACAATTCAAGTACAACATCACCCCTTCGTATCTGTTAAGCAAGGAAACAAATTCATGGGTAAGTGCTTCCTATACCAATGATTTGAAAGAAATTGGGCAAATTGAATTTGCTACCGAAAACAAGCGTTTTAAAATATACGATTCGAGGCCCATAAATATTTCAACTTTTTATAACTATAAATCTATTTCGGCTTTTGTAGAAAGTAAATTCTTTGCTAAAACGGATACTTATTTTGCTTTGGCAAAAAATGAAATTACACCATTATTTGATTACAAATTCTTGGCTAAAGACAACGAATATTATAATTTCAATACAACCGCATTACAATTTGCTATTCAGTGGAATCCTTTTAGTGAGTACATGCAAACGGCAACCGGAAGACTAGAAATAGATAAAAAGTCTCCAAAAATTGCCTTTCAAATAACCAAGTCATTTTCTAATTTTTTGGGTAGTGATTTTGATTTTACCAAAATCGATTTGCGATTTGTACATGAAATTCCGTTTTTATCTGGTCAAAAAACATCCTTTACAGTTCAAGGCGGATTGGCTCTTGGAGATGTGCCCATAACCCATCTTTATAGTATTGCTCCGAATAACTTGAATAAAGATTCCATGCTAAAAAGAGTCACTTTTGCAGGAAAAAATAGCTTTGAAACGATGTATTTTAATGAGTTTTTCTCTAGCAAATATGCAACCTTTCAGGTGAAACATACGTTCAATAAAGTGAAATTAGGCTATAAAATTAAGCCACTCATTTCTTTGGTAACCCGAATGGCAATAGGAACTATGGACCAACCACAACAGCATATTGGGATTGAATATAAAACTTTAGAAAAAGGGTTTCTAGAAAGTGGAATTGAAGCCAACTCAATTTATAAGGGCTTCGGACTTACATTTTTCTTTAGATATGGTCCAAATGGGCTTCCAAAATTAGAAGACAACCTTTCCTTGAAGATTTCCTATGTGTTGGATTTAGGATTTTAATTAGGGCTTAATAATCAACACCGACGGAACTGTACTCAACCAAACGCTTTGGGCATCAACTAATTTTTTCCAACTATCAAGTGAAATTACCATCAAATCTTGTTTTGCTAAAAAGCCTGCTTTCATCTCTGATTCGGATATGATTGAAATAGAATTTGGATACGATTTATCTAAAGCCGCAATGGCATTTTCAATGATAAAATTGTTTTTCACCTGATCGTTTATTTCCAATACTGTCGCTTTTGCTTCGTTGTTATAAATCAATTTTTGAGCATATTCAATCAAAAAGGCATCTTCAATTCCGAAAATTGGAACAAAGATTTCATTGATTTCGGTCAAATCTTTATCAACTAAAATTCCAATTGGCATTTTACTTTTAGAAATCAACAACCTGGTTTTATCATCAAAAGGAGAGTTTTCAAATAACCCTTCTTTACCTGTAAATTTATCAAGTAACCGTTCTGGATTGATTATTCGGGTTGTGAAACCCAGCACTTTTCCTAAAAGCGAACCTTCAAAAATTGATTTCCCTAAACCAACTAAAATCAAGTCAAATTCTCCGCGAGTAGCAATATCTGCAATATCGCCTTCTATATCTGAAGTAGATTTAAAAATTGGCGTTACCTCTTGTTTTAACAATGTTGCTTCATTAAGGATGGGTTCAAAAGTTTCCTTCTCGTAATCTTTTAAATTATAGGAATGTACCTCATCACTTAGTGACAAATGCAATACGGTTACATTGGTGTTTTCTTTTTGTTTTTTTACAAAACTATTAGCAAGTCTAAGTAAAGACCTTCCTTTTTCATTGGTTCCAAAAGAAATTAGAATTTTAAATTTATTGGTCTCCCCAACTGTAATTGGAAGTACTTCTACTTTTTTATTAAAAATAAAATCAATCAAGTCAATAACTGGACCTGTCATAAATGTGGTAACTAGTGCCATAATTACCATCATGGTAAAGACCTCTGGAGTTAAAACTTTTAAATCCAAACCAATATTTAACACAATCAATTCCATTAACCCACGTGTGTTCATTAAGGCACCAATGGTTAAACTATCCCTCCAATTTTGTCCTACAAATTTTGCTGCCAAAGCACTTCCAAAAAACTTTCCTACAACGGCAACTAGAATAATTAATCCGGTAATCTGCCATAAATAAGTGCCATTTATTAAGCCAATTTCTGTTCGTAATCCCGTAAAAACAAAAAATAAAGGCAATAATAATATTAGGGAAACATCTTCCACCTTCTCGATTATTATTTTTCTAATTTTAGTAATATCCGGCATGATTGCTCCCGTCATGAAAGCGCCAAACAAGGCATGAATACCAATAATTTCGGTGATGTAGGAAGAAATAATAAGCGTTACAATAAAAATGGCAACAACTGGTTTACTTAAATTTTCTCTTGTGGCATATAAATCCCCAATCTTTTTCAAGAAGGGTTTTACAACAAAAAGCATCAGCAAAACATAAAGTATTGCCAATGAAATAATATACATAGAACTGGCAAAAGTTCCTGCTTTTACAATGGCAATTACGGCCGCAAGAATACACCAAGCCGTAATATCATCGGCGGCAGCACATGTTATAACGATAGCACCTAATTTGGTTTTATGAATACCGCGTTCCTGAACAATTCGAGCTAATACAGGAAATGCCGTTATACTCATGGCAATACCCATAAACAATGCAAAAGACAAGAAAGGGACACCTGCTGGAGCAAAACGATAGTAGATAAAATAAGCCAAACCAATTCCCAATGTAAACGGAATTACAATACTGGCATGACTAATTACAATGGCCTCATTGGCTCTGTTTTTTAAAACTTTTAAATCCAATTCCATTCCTACAACAAACATGAAAAGAATAAGTCCAATCTGACTTAAAAATTGTAGGTTCCCAAGAGAATCCGCAGGGAAAAGCATCGCAGAATATTCCGGAAAATACATGCCTACTAAGGATGGCCCTAAGAAAATTCCAGCAATAATTTCTCCAATAACTGATGGCTGACCAATTTTTCTGAAAATCCATCCAAAAAAACGGGCAACTATGATAATGGTTATTATTTGAAGTAATAAGATAGCTAAAGGATGCTCTAAATTATGAACAAGTGATTTAAAAAATTGCATGAACAAGGTGTCATTTGACGATTTTTCAACCACATTTCTTCCTATTTCTAAGGCTTTCCCTTTAGAAACAATCCAAAACATTAACGCAGTAAACCCTCCGGTTATACTAACGTAAAACAATGCGTTTTTTATATTTTTCATATGAAAAATTCCTTAAGCGTTGGAATGATACAAATATGAGAAAAACTAAATAAAAAAAATACTAATTTTTATTTGTATTAATGAAAAGATAATAAGATTAAAATTCCCTAAAATTTGGGAAAAGTTTTGCTTTTAGCTCTTTGCAATTCGTGCGTTTTAATTACCTTTGTTGCCGTTTAATTTTACCAATGAAAAAGAAAATAAAAGCTGGTTTTTGGGAATATATTGCTGGAATTGTACTCCGAAATAGAGTAACTATTTTAGTAATGGTATTTTTAATCACCCTCTTCCTTGCTTTTCAATGGAAAAATGTAGGAATGACCTACAACGAAGCCAACTTATTACCTAAAGACCACCCGGCAAACAAAGATTACACGCAGTTTTTAAATACCTTTGGTGAAGAAGGAAACCTTATTGTAATTGGCGTTAAAGACGATGCTTTTTTTACTCCAAAAGCATTTGCGGCATGGAATCGAATGATGCAGCAATTGAAAGCGCATAAAGAAATTGAATTGGTCGTTTCTATTAGTAATCTAAAAAAACTTGAAAAAGACACAGTCAACCAAAAGTTTCAATTGGTTCCTTTAATTGATCCTACTCAAGTAAAAAATAGCGCTTATTTAAAAGGAATTAAAAATCAATTATTCAATGAATTGCCTTTTTACGAAGGACTTTTATTCAATAAAAAATCGGGGAGTATTCGAGCGGCTTTGTACATGAATAAAAAAGTGGTGAATTCTCCAATTCGAAAAAAATTCATCCTAAAAGAATTAGTTCCAGCTGTTGAACAATTTGAAAAAGAAACCAATATCGATTTGAAGGTTTCGGGTATGCCCTACATTCGAACAATAAATACAGAGAATATGAAGGGTGAAATTGGGCTATTTATTGGTGCCGCTTTGTTCATTACTTCGCTTATCTTCTTCCTGTTTTTCCGTTCCTTTAGAGCAACATTTATCTCTATTTGTATTCTTATTTTTGGGGTAATGTGGTCTTTTGGAACACTAGGTTTATTCCACTACAAAATCACCATTTTAACTGCAATTATTCCGCCATTAATCATCGTAATCGGAATCACGAATTGCATTTTCTTAATCAATAAATACCAGCAAGAAATAAAAAATCATGGTAATCAAGCAAAAGCATTACAACGTGTGATTTCTAAAATTGGGGTATCTACCTTAATGACCAACATGACTACGGCAATAGGATTT
This sequence comes from Flavobacterium sp., assembly GCF_046073885.1. Lineage (GTDB taxonomy): Bacteria > Bacteroidota > Bacteroidia > Flavobacteriales > Flavobacteriaceae > Flavobacterium. Next base: position 18,834 of record NZ_JBJTND010000052.1, on the reverse strand, counting down.
GCTACGTTTATGATTACCGGAAACGATTTGCTTTATGAATTTGGCTTGGTTACTTCAATAAATGTTATTACCGTTTATTTGCTTACTCTTGTGGTAGTGCCTATTGTGTATAGCTTTATGGCTATGCCAAAAGAAAAACATCTTGATCATTTAACCCGAAATTATCTTTCATCCTTACTAAATTGGGTAGAACAAATTGTTCGATACAAAAGAAATAAAGTGTATATCATTTATGCATTACTTCTTGTTTTTAGTGTTATTGGAATTTCTCAAATGAAAGTTTCAGGTAGCTTAATTGGTGAAATGCCTAAAAGCGCCTCATTCTTTAAAGACATCTTATTTTTTGAAAAAGAATTCAACGGAGTTCAACCTTTGGAAATAATGATTAATACCGGTCGCAAAAAAGGAGTCATGAAAGCTTCTATGATGCGAAAAATGGAAGAATTACAAAAAACCATCGATAGCATTCCGGAGTTATCCAAACCTGTTTCAATTGTGAATTTGGTTAAATATTCTAAGCAAGCCTATTACAATGGAAATCCAGAATATTATGAATTGCCTACCTCTCAAGAGCAAGCTTTTATTTTGAGTTATGCCAAAAATGCCACAAAGAATTCCAAAGAAAATTTAATGAAAAGTTATGTTGATTCTACCGGACAATATGCCCGAATCACTACGTTCATGAAAGATATTGGAACCGAAGAAATGGCAAAAGTTGAAAAGCGTTTGCATGCTAAAATTGATCAAATTTTCCCTTCAAAAAAATATACTGTTACCCTTACTGGAAAAGCCTTAGTTTTTCAAAAAGGAACTACGTACTTAGTTGAAAATTTAATCGAATCATTGATTTTTGCAATTCTACTTATTGCGGGATTAATGGCCTACATGTTCCGTTCTTGGAAAATGATTTTTGCTTCGGTTGTAACCAATATTTTACCCCTTTGTATTACATCAGGGTTAATGGGGTATTTCGGAATTCCGTTAAAACCCTCTACAATTTTAGTATTTAGTATTGCCTTCGGAATTTCGGTAGACAATGCCATTCAATTTATGGCAAAATACCGCCACGATCTCATTCATAACAAAGGGAAAATCAAAAAATCGGTTATTAGTGCTCTACATGAAACGGGGGTTAGTACCTTTTACACTTCAATGGTATTAATCTTTGGATTTGCTATATTCACGCTTTCTAGTTTTAGCGGAACCATAGCGCTTGGAGGATTAATTTCTGTGACGCTTACTTTTGCCATGTTTGCCAATTTATTGGTTTTACCTGCATTGGTTTTAACCACAGAAAAATGGAGCGGAAAGCAAGATATCATTGAAGAACCGGTGATTAATATTCTAAGATCACACGACGATGAAGAGGAAGAAGAGGAAATTGAAGAAAAATAAAATTAATTTATATTTGTAATACGAATCGTATTTTCTAAAAAATTTAAAATGAAAAGCACAAAAGTTAAAGACTTATTAAATAGCAGTAAAACGCTAAACGAAGTAAATGCCAAAGGTTGGGTTAGAGCTTTTAGAAACAATCAATTTATTGCTTTAAATGATGGATCGACCCTACACAACATTCAATGTGTAGTTGATTTTGAAAACACATCCGAGGAGACTTTAAAAAGAATCACAACTGGTGCTGCTATATCTGTAACCGGAGAGTTAGTAGAAAGTAAAGGTGCTGGTCAGAAATATGAAATTCAGGTTTCTAAATTAGAAATCTTAGGAGATTGTGATGCAGAGAAATTCCCTATTCAGCCAAAAAACAAACCAAGTTTAGATTTTCTTCGCGAAAATGCACACTTGCGTGTGCGTACCAATATGTTTGGTGCCATTATGAGAGTGCGTTCGGTATTGGCCTTTGCAGTGCATAATTATTTTCAAGAAAAAGGATTTGTTTATGTAAATACGCCAATCATCACCGGATCGGATGCTGAAGGTGCAGGAGAAATGTTTAAAGTAACCGCTTTACCATTTGACGGAACTCCAAGAACCGAAGACGGAAAAGTTAACCATAAAGAAGATTTCTTTGGTAAAGAAACCAACTTAACGGTATCTGGACAATTGGAGGCGGAAACCTATGCTATGGCACTTGGTCAAGTATACACTTTTGGCCCAACTTTTAGAGCTGAAAATTCAAATACTTCGCGTCACTTGGCAGAATTTTGGATGATTGAACCGGAGGTTGCTTTCAATGACTTAAACGACAATATGGATTTGGCTGAAGATTTTATCCAATATGTAATCAAATACACTATGGAGAAATGTCCAGATGATTTGAAGTTTTTGGAAGGTCGTTTATTAGACGAAGAAAAATCAAAACCTCAAGCAGAGCGCAGTGAAATGTCTTTACTTGAAAAATTAAATTTTGTATTAGATAACAATTTCAAACGCGTTTCTTATACTGAAGCAATTGATATTTTAAGAGAATGTACGCCAAATAAAAAGAAGAAATTCAATTACATTATCAATGAATGGGGTGCCGATTTACAAAGTGAGCACGAGCGTTATTTAGTTGAAAAACACTTTAAATGTCCAGTAATCTTATTCGATTACCCTGCAAATATTAAAGCATTTTACATGCGATTAAACGAAGACGGAAAAACCGTTCGCGCTATGGATATTCTTTTCCCTGGAATTGGAGAAATTGTGGGTGGTTCGCAAAGAGAAGAGCGTTACGATGTGTTAATCGAAAAAATGAAAGTATTGGGAATTGAAGAAGAAGAACTTTGGTGGTATTTAGACACTCGAAGATTTGGTTCGGCAGTGCACTCTGGTTTCGGATTAGGATTTGAGCGCTTAGTATTATTCGTTACTGGAATGACCAACATTAGAGATGTAATTCCGTTTCCAAGAACACCTATGAATGCAGAGTTTTAAATTTGTTTAAAGTTTCAAGTAGTTGTCAGTTCGGTAATTTGAAACTTCAAACTTTAAACTTTTAAACAATAAAAATGCTAAAGCAAAATTTACAATTTAAATTATCTCAAAAATTATCTCCACAACAAATCCAGTTGATGAAGTTAATTCAGTTGCCTACTTTGGCATTTGAGCAGCGCTTGCTTGAAGAGATGAATGAAAATCCTGCTTTAGAATCTGGGAAAGAGGAAGACGACTTGTACGAAAAGGATGAGTTTGATAACAATGAGGATTATGATGATTATGAAGGTGGCGAAAGCATTGAAACAGACGACATCAATATTGACGAATACTTAAGTAACGACGATACCCCCGACTATAAATTACAAACCAACAATTACAGCGAGGAAGAGGAAAGAGAAAATCCGTTTGCTTCGCCTGTCAGCTTCCACCAAGATTTAATTAACCAATTAAATACATTTATCTTAGACGATATAGATCGTGATATTGCCGAATTTTTAGTGGGCAGTATTGATGATATGGGATACATTCGTAGATCGGTTCAAGATATTGTAGATGATATGGCATTTACTCAAGGTATTTATACCGATGAAGCAAATGTAGAGCGAATGCTACATGTCATTCATGAATTGGAGCCTTCAGGTGTGGGAGCACGCAATTTACAGGAATGCTTATTGTTACAACTCAAACATAAAACTCCCAATCAAGACATTGCCTTAGCAATGGATATTATTGAAAACCAATTTGAAGCTTTTACAAAAAAACACTATGATAAATTGCTTCAAAAATACGGCATCTCGCAAGAGCAATTAAAGAAGACCATCCACGAAATTGAAAAGCTAAATCCAAAACCGGGTGGCTCATTTACAGGAAATAATAAAGTAACTGAAAATATTGTTCCCGATTTTGCAATTCGTATTAACGATGGCGAGCTAGAACTTTCGCTTAACGGAAGAAATGCCCCTTCGTTGCATGTATCTAAAGACTACCAAGAAATGATGCAAACCTATAAAGAATCTCGAGACAAATCGAATTCTCAAAAGGAAGCGGTGCAGTTCATCAAACAAAAATTAGATTCGGCCAAATGGTTTATTGATGCCATCAAACAACGTCAAGAAACGCTATTTGTGACCATGAATGCCATCATGCATTTTCAACAAGAATACTTTTTAGACGGTGAAGAAACTAGTTTAAAACCAATGATTCTTAAAGACATTGCAGATATGGTTGGATTGGATATTTCTACCGTTTCTAGGGTGGCAAATAGTAAATACGTGGATACCCCTTATGGTACAAAACTGATTAAAGAATTTTTCTCTGAAGCTATGAAAAATGATCAAGGAGAAGATGTTTCAACTTTAGAAATAAAGAAAATTCTTCAAAATGTTATTGAGGAGGAAGACAAGCACAAGCCACTTCCCGACGATCAATTGGCGGATATTTTAAAAGAAAAAGGATATCCAATTGCTAGAAGAACCATTGCCAAATACCGTGAACAATTGGATATTCCAGTGGCAAGAATGCGAAAAAAGATATAATTTTAGTTTCTTTTTTTTGCAAAAAAGCGCTTCATCAAGTCGGCACATTCATTTGCCAATACCCCATGATTTACAATTGTTTTAGGATGCAAGGTGGTTCCCATTGTAATAAATCCGCGTTGTTCATCGCGAGCACCAAAGACTATTTTAGAAATCTGACTCCAATACAATGCGCCAGCGCACATTTGGCAGGGCTCTAAAGTCACATATAAAGTACACTCTTTTAAATATTTCCCACCCAAATAATTGGCGGCAGCCGTAATAGATTGAATTTCGGCATGTGCAGTAACATCGTTTAATAATTCGGTTAAATTATGACTTCGGGCAATGATTTTATTTGCAACTACAATTACCGCCCCCACCGGTATTTCCCCTTTTTCAAAAGCAATTTCAGCTTCATTCAAAGCTCTTTTCATGAAATATTCGTCGGTGAAAATGTTTTCCATTCCACAAAAATAAGAATTCAATTTGTACATTTGCTACATGTCAGATAATTTACTTCAATACATTAATAATCCAACCGATTTAAGAAAATTGGAGCCTTCGCAATTGCCTCAATTGGCAAAAGAATTGCGTGATTTTATTATTGATGTTGTTTCTGTAAAAGAGGGACATTTGGGCGCAAGTTTGGGCGTCGTAGAACTAACAATTGCCTTACATTATGTCTTCAACACCCCTGAAGATTTATTGGTTTGGGATGTAGGTCACCAAGCCTATGGGCATAAAATTCTAACCGAACGAAAAGATATATTTCACACCAACAGACAACTTGGCGGCGTTTCTGGATTTCCAAAACGGAGCGAAAGTAAGTTTGATACTTTTGGCGTGGGTCACTCCTCTACTTCTATTTCGGCGGCTTTGGGAATGGCAATTGCCTCCCAACTAAATGGCGAAAACAAACACCATATAGCTGTAATTGGAGATGCCTCTATAGCTAGCGGAATGGCATTTGAGGGATTAAATCATGCCGGAGTTACCGATGCCAATTTATTGGTGATTTTGAATGATAATGCTATTGGAATTGATCCGAGTGTGGGTGCCTTAAAACAGTATTTGACTTCGGTTAAAGAAGGGAAAAATCCGAAGCAAAACAACATGATTAAGTCATTGAATTTTGATTATTCGGGTCCAATTGACGGACATGATTTACCTAAACTAATTTCGGAGTTAGAGCGACTAAAAAAAGTAAAAGGTCCTAAGTTTCTTCATATCATAACTACCAAAGGCAAGGGATTACAACAAGCTGAAGAAGACCAAGTAAAATACCACGCTCCTGGAAAATTTGATAAAACAACGGGGGAAATCCATCCCAAATCGGAAGAAAATTTACCCTTAAGATTTCAAGATGTTTTTGGTTGGACCTTAGTTGAATTGGCTGCAGCCAATGAAAAAATAATTGGAATCACACCTGCCATGCCAAGCGGAAGTTCCTTAAAATACATGATGGATACCTTTCCTGAAAGAGCATTTGATGTGGGAATTGCCGAGCAACATGCGGTGACACTTTCAGCAGGAATGGCCACACAAGGAATGGTCGTTTTTTGCAATATTTATTCTACGTTTTTACAGCGTGCTTACGACCAAGTAATTCACGATGTGGCACTGCAAAATTTACCCGTAATTTTTTGTTTGGACCGAGCGGGATTGGTTGGAGAAGATGGTGCAACGCACCATGGCGTTTATGATTTGGCTTATTTGCGCTGCATTCCGAATTTAATTATTTATGCTCCCAAAGATGAAATCGATTTAAGAAATATTCTTTACACCGCTTCGTTAGGATTGGATCATCCAATTGCCATTCGTTATCCTAGAGGCCGCGGTAAATATCCAAATTCAGAGTTTCAAGTTTTGAAAAAACCTTTTGAAAAAATTGAAATAGGTAAAGGACACTTACTTAAAAACGGTTCTAAAACTGCTGTTTTATCTACTGGATTTATTGGAAATAATGTGAGTTTGGCGCTACAAAAAATGGCACAGACAAATGAGATCGCACATTATGACTTTGGTTTTGTAAAACCTTTAGACGAAAACCTTTTACATGAAATTTTTGGTTCTTTTGAAAGTATAATTACCCTAGAAGACGGTTCAATAAAAGGGGGATTTGGAAGTGCTGTAATTGAATTTGCTTCCCTAAATAACTATTCCAAAAAAATTCAGTCACTTGGAATTCCTGATGCTTTTATCGAACACGGAACTATAGAAGAGCTTCAAAATATTTGTGGTATTGATGTGGATAGCCTTGTTCAACTGTTCTCAAAACAATAAAAAAACCTCCCTAATTTGGGAGGTTTTTTTTTATATACTATAAAGTTTCTTTCAACCATTTGTAAAACTCATTTTGCCAAACCATAGCATTTTGTGGTTTTAATACCCAATGGTTTTCCTCAGGGAAGTAAACGAATTTACTTTTTATTCCACGTAATTGAGCCGCTTGAAAGGCTTCTTGAGCTTGTCCTATAGGCACACGAAAATCGGTTCCGCCTTGGTAGATTAAAATGGGTGTATTCCATTTATCTACAAAATTAATTGGGTTGAATTTTGTGTATGTTTTTTGGGCAATTGCATTGTCTTTTTCCCAATACGCCCCACCAAAATCCCAGTTGTTAAAGAAAACCTCTTCGGTAGTTCCAAACATACTTTGCGTATTAAAAACCCCGTCGTGAGCAATAAATGTTTTGAAACGATTGTTGTGAATTCCGGCTAAATAAAACACCGAATATCCACCATAACTAGCGCCTACACAACCCAAACGACTTTTGTCTACATAACTTTCTTTGGCTACATCATCTATTGCGGATAAGTAATCATCCATTACTTGACCACCCCAATCTTTAGAGATTTGTTCGTTCCATTCTTGTCCATGACCATACATTCCGCGACGGTTTGGTGCCACTACAATATACCCTTGCGAAGCCATTAAAGAAAAATTCCAACGGAACGAATAAAACTGTGTTAACGGACTTTGTGGGCCACCTTGGCAATATAATAGCGCTGGATATTTTTTTGTTGCATCAAAATTTGGAGGTAAAATTACCCAAACCAACATTTTTTTACCATCAGTTGTAGTTACATATCTTCTCTCGTATTTTGGTAACGAAAGCGAAGCATAGGTTTCCGAATTTACCTTAGTTAACTGCGTCCAAGTATTTTTCTTCAAATTATAAGAATAAATTTCAAGGGCATGGTTCATGTCTGTTCTGCTTAATATAGCAGTATCCCCAGTGATATCTACAATGTCGTGCACATCAAAATCCCCCGAAGTAATTTGCTTTACCGTGATAGCCATTTTAGTCATCCCAGGAAAATTCACTTCAAATAATTGTTGTGTTCCGTCAACTGGTGAAATAAAATACACTTTCTTTCCGTCTTTACTCCATTTGAAACTTTCTACAGTTCCATCATAAGAAGCAGTAAGATTTTGGTAGAATTTATCATTCACACGAACAATAATATCATTTTTGTCTGCTTCATACCCATCGCGTTTCATTTGCAACCAAGTTAAATTTCCAGTTGGTGAAAATGCAGGATTGGTATCGTAACCCAAATTGTTCTCGGTTAAATTTCTGGTGCTTTTAGTTTCTAAATTGTATTCATACAAATTAGTATTGGTCGAAATAGCATACGCAGTTCCTTCTTTTTTCTTACAAACGTAAATGATACTTTTGCTATCTGGCGACCAAATATAATCTTCGTCTCCACCAAAAGGTTTTTGTGGTGCATCATAATTTTCACCTTTCATAATATCTATTGGGGTAGCGTCTTTCTTGTTTTCAGCATAAAAAACATGATTGTGTGTACCGTTATTCCAAGTGTCCCAATGGCGGTAATCCAAGCCATTATAAATTTGAACATCCGATTTCTCAAGAGTCGGATAATAATCTTTCCCTAAAACTTTTTCGGTTTTTACTTCTTGTGAAGAAAGCACGAAATTTCCATTAGGCGAAATGTTTTTATCTGCAAGCAAGTTAGCTGTGTCTTTCACTTCTGTTGGTGTACCACCAATTACAGGAATAGTATAAAATTTAGAGTCCGATTTATTGGCTTCCATATTTGGAATGGACACTTTATAAACCACCATTTTTCCATCTTTAGAAATTCCAAAAGGAGTTATTCTTCCTAACTTCCAAAGAAGTTCTGGAGATAAAACTTGTTGCGCCGATGCTGCTATACTCATAGTGCTTAAAATAATAAAAAATAATTTTTTCATTGGGATTGTTAGTTTTAATACGAGGTTAAAAGTAGGAAATAATTTTAAATTGGAGTGTGATTAGTTTTTTTCTAAATTAGCAGAAAATAGCCTTATGCAATTAAGTTTTTGGGAAATAAAAAATTGGTTTACAAACGTTGATTTCACTATTGTGGGTAGCGGAATTGTAGGATTGCATTGTGCTTTAGAACTGCGAGAGCGTTTTCCGAAAAGCAAAATCGTAATCTTAGAAAGAGGAATTTTACCTCAAGGAGCCAGTACCAAAAATGCAGGTTTCGCCTGTTTTGGAAGTTTGTCTGAGCTTATAGACGACCTAAAAACCCACTCCGAAGAAGAAGTAATTCAGCTGGTGCAAAAAAGATGGAACGGATTGCAATTACTGCGTAAAAGACTTGGTGATGCCACCATTGATTTTAAACCATACGGAGGTTATGAATTATTTTTGGAGGATGACGAAGCTACTTACAGCGAATGTTTGCAAAAAATGCCCTTCTTAAATGAAATATTAAAACCACTTTTCAAGGCCGATGTATTTTCGAAGGAAGTTGATCGCTTTGCTTTTTCAAACATAAAAGAATACTCCATTTTCAATCCGTTTGAAGGACAAATAGATACTGGAAACATGATGCAAGCTTTGTTAAAAGAAGCTGTTTCCAACGATATTTTAATACTGAATCAAGCAGAAGTTTCTTCGTTTACTGACCAAAATGATTCAGTTGAACTCGTGGTTAACAGTTTTACATTTCAAACCAATAAATTATTATTTGCAACCAATGGGTTTGCCTCGCAACTTACCAATAATGAAGTGAAACCGGCTCGAGCGCAAGTTGTAATCACCGAACCAATTCCTAATTTAGATATTAAAGGAACCTTCCATTTGGATAAAGGATTTTATTATTTTAGAAATTTTGAAGACCGCATTCTTCTTGGCGGCGGCAGAAACTTGGATTTTGAAGGAGAAACCACCACCGATTTATCGCAAACAGAAAAAATTCAGAATAAATTGGAGGACTTATTAAAAAATGTAATTTTACCAAACCAAGAGTTTCAAATTGCTCACCGATGGAGCGGCATTATGGGAATTGGAGCACACAAAAACCCCATCGTAACTCAATTATCGAACAATGTTTATTGTGGCGTTCGATTGGGCGGAATGGGCGTGGCAATTGGAAGTTTAATAGGAAAAGAACTAGCAGAATTAGTATAAATGGCAGCAAAAAAAGACAATTCCAACCGCACCTTTTTTCAAAAACTAAAGACCTTTCTTTGGAAGGCAATGCTTTGGTTTTTTGGAATCTCCTTATTTTTAGTCATCGTCTTTAAATGGGTTCCCGTTCCGTTTACCCCTTTAATGGTCACCCGTGCCTTAGAACAAAAATTTGCAGGAAAAGAAATGACTTGCAGCCATACTTGGGTTCCGCTTGAAGAAATTTCAATCAACATGCAAAAGGCGGTTATTGCCAGTGAAGATGGCACCTTTTTAACCCATTACGGATTTGATTTTAAAGCCATGCAAAAGGCATTTAAAAACAATGAGCGAGGTAGAAAACTAAAAGGCGGTAGCACGATTTCGCAACAAACGGCAAAGAATGTATTTTTATGGCAAGGGCGAAGTTATATTAGAAAAGGGCTAGAAGCATATTTCACAATTTTAATCGAAATTGTATGGGGTAAAGAACGCATTATGGAAGTGTACCTCAACTCGATAGAAATGGGTGAAGGCGTTTATGGAGTTGAGGCAGCATCCGAATATTGGTATCAAACCAAAGCCAACAATTTAACCAAAATGGAGGCAGCAGGAATTGCCGCTATTCTTCCAAATCCAAGAAAATTTAAAGCATCTAATTCTTCGGCTTACATTCAAAAGAGAAAAGGAAAGATCTTAAAAACCATGCGTCAAATTGGAAAAATAAACTATTAGATTAAATAGAAAAGTTTATTCCTAATACAATAGTTCTTCCCATATTTGGAATTCCATCATTTTTTAATCGGGATAAATGTGAAATGTAACTTTTGTCTAATAGATTATTAGCATTTATATTTACATCAAAAGCTGTTTTCCCGAAACTAATTTGACCACCAAAACCTAAATTTAACAAGGTATAATCGGTAGAATTCGTTTCAAATAACCCTGTATTTTTTTGATTTAAGGTGTGTTCCACATTCAAAACTGCAAATCCTTCTTTGAACCATTTTGTAGATTTAAATTCGGTTTTAATCGAACTATTCCATTTCATTGCCGGAATCAATGGCAAATTTTCCCCGTTTTGTTTTTTCCCAGTTACGCTTTCAAAACTACTGGTAATGTGCAACCAATCTATAGGATGTGGATGAAAGTGAATCCCAGCCTCACCTCCATATAAATTGGCATTTGCTTGCAAATAATCATACACATCATTTCCGTTAATTTGATTGCCATTAGGAGCAATAAAAATATAATTGGTGATGTGATTGTAAAATCCGTTAAGGAACAATTCAAAATGGGAATTTCTATATTCCAAGATTAAATCGGTTTGGAAATTTTGCTCGTTTTGCAATTCCCTATTCCCTATTTCATAACGGTTACTTCCCTCATGCACCCCGCTTGAAGTTAACTCGGCTAGATTTGGAGCCCTAAATCCCGAAGCCAAATTCAATCGAATAATTAGTTCTTTATGGAGCTGAGTCTTAAATCCTAGCGATGCATTTATGCTTTGAAACTTTTTATCCACCTTTTCAAAATAGCCTTCCGTTCCAATAGTGCCATGTTCTGTGGTGGATATAGTTCGGTTGTCCCAACGAATCCCCGCCTGAAGCACAGTCTTATTCCATTCATAATTTGTAGTTCCGAAGACCCCAATATCATCCGTTGTAGCATCCGGAATTAAATATTCTTGACCGAAATTAGAGTTGGTTTGATGCATCCCTTGAGTACCAACGATTGTTTCTATTTTTCCAATTTTTGGCAAATAGTATTTCACATTATAATTGAAGGTTGCTAACTTCATATGTAAATTCGCTATCTCACTATTTTCAAACTCGCTTCTTTCATTGGAGATATAACCCAAATCGGCATCCAGTTTAGATTTATTGAAGAAAATGGTGTTATTTAAACTTATAATATTGGCTAAAACTGCTTGTTTTGGGTAATCTGTTAGCTTTGTAGTAGTTTGCTCTGCAATCCCGTTTTCAGGTATACCTATATCCAATTTGTTAAAATTATAGCGTAAAGTAGAAGTAAATTTGGCATTTGAATAGCCCAAAGCAGTTTTGAAATCACTTTCGTTAAATCGGGTGTTGGTAACCCTGTTCCCTGTTGGAATTTTATAATCGGCATGGGTATTATAACTTCCGCGAGCTAAAATTTTCAATTTTTCTCCTGAGGTTTTTACTCCAATAGAAGAATTGTTTCCATTGGTATTGGAAAATAATTTTTGATTAAAATTAGCAGTCACTGTTTTAGGTGCTGCAAATTTTTCGGGATTAAAATACAAAACTCCACCTATCGCATCCGAACCATACAATAACGAGGCGGGGCCTTTAATAACCTCTACACTTTCTATTCCAGCATCGTTCAATCCCAAGCCATGTTCTTCCCCAAATTGTTGGTTCTCCAATCGAACGCCTTGCGAATAGACCAGAACTCGATTTCCGCTCAAACCTCTAATTACGGGTTTCCCAATAGAAGTTCCAGTGGAAACTTGAGAAACACCAGGAATCGTTGCCAAACCTTCTATAAGTGTGGCTGTCCCTTTTTGTTGCAATGCCTTCACCGATTGGTGCTCCACTTTCATTACGTTTTGTGACTGCAATTTATTGAAAGGGGTAGAAAAAATTACATCCTCCATTTGATGCATTGTTTCTTCTAAAATAACATCCAATTGAAGTATTTTTTGATTTACCACAACAGCTTTAGATTGAGTAGCATATCCAACATAGGAAAAAACAATATTAAAATTTCCGGAAGGAATATTAGTGAAAAGGTAATTCCCCTTTTCATCAGAAATGGTTTCTTTATGAATTTCTGGCAAAGCAATGGTTACACCTGCCATGCCTTGATTTTGTTTATTGGTTACGGTGCCGCTTATTTTATTTTGCGCTACAGCAACTAGAGATAGTCCTAAAAATAGGACGCTGTAAAATAATTTCATGATTATAGTTTTATTGTGAAACAAATACGATCCGAAAACTCCGAATGTAACGAATTAAACAATAAAACTTGGGGGTGCTCGTAGGGCAAAAAGACTGCCTCGAAAGGATTGGGTTATCGATTTAGAATAGAAAAAAGAATAGGCATTGGAAACCGTAATTTTTTTTATATCAAAAGCAAAAAAATCAGATTTTACAGCAGTACTAAAGGTAAATTCACACACAAAACAGCGGTCTAAATTGTGGTGCCCGTGTGTAAATTGACTCTGATTTTTAGTACTATGATGCAGACATTGCTTTTGCGAAAGCTCTTTTTCTAAGTGGATAAAAGTATGCGAGGACTGAAGTACTAGCGCAACTAATACTATCAATCCGAATACAAAACTCAGAAGAGAACTCTTTTTTTGCATGGTTAAATTGAATTTAAACCAATTGATGTGCTACTAAATACTCCGCTATTTGAATGGTGTTGGTAGCAGCACCTTTTCTTAAATTATCGGCAACAATCCACATATTTAAAGAGTTGGCTTGACTTTCATCTCTACGAATTCTTCCCACAAAAACGTCATCTTTACCTTGAGCAAATAAAGGCATTGGGTATGAAAAAGCATCCAAATCATCTTGCACAATTACACCATCGGTTTGTTGTAAAATGGCACGAATGTCATTCAATTCATAGTCGTTTTCAAATTCAATGTTTACCGCTTCACTGTGTCCGCCTACAATTGGCACACGAACTGCAGTAGCCGTAACAGCAATCGAATTATCGCTTAAGATTTTCTTGGTTTCTTTCACCAATTTCATCTCTTCTTTGGTGTAACCATTGGCCTCAAAGCTATCACACTGCGGAATGGCATTGCGGTGAATTTGGTATTTATATGCCATATCACCTTGTACACCTACGTATTCATTTTCTAGCTGCTGCACTGCTTTTACACCCGTTCCGGTGATGGATTGGTAGGTTGAAACAATAACCCGTTTGATTTTATATTTAGCATGCAAAGGAGCCAAAACCAATACCATTTGAATGGTAGAGCAATTTGGATTTGCAATGATTTTATCGTCTTTAGTTAATTGAGAGGCGTTGATTTCGGGAACGATTAATTTTTTGGTTACATCCATTCTCCATGCTGAAGAGTTGTCGATAACCGTGGTTCCTGCTTCCGCAAATTTTGGAGCCCAGGCCAAAGAAGTTTCTCCACCAGCAGAAAACAAAGCAATATCCGGACGCATAGCCACTGCTGTTTCAAGTCCAACAACTTTGTATTTGGATCCTTTCCATTCGATTTCTTTACCCACCGATTTCTCTGATGCCACCGGAATTAACTCGGTAACCGGAAAATTTCTTTCTGCTAAAACTTGAAGCATTACTTCGCCAACCATACCGGTAGCACCCACAACAGCAACTCTCATATTATTTGTTTTTTGTTAATCTTTAAATCACGAAAACAAAAGTAAACAGAAATTTGCTTTTAGATTTAGTTTTGAATTAAAAAAATGAATCGAGTAATATTTTTCCTACTTTTGTATTCTAATTTATTAACAATCAATAAATAAAAAATGAAAAACAAATTACTTCTTTTAGTTTTTGGGTTACTTATGACAACTCAAATGATTTTAGCTCAGTCTTGGCTTACAAGACCAAATTTACCAAGTACAGATAGAACTGCCGTTGGTTGTTTTGCTATTGGTTCTAAAGGATATTATATAGGAGGAGAAACGTCTTCAAGTGGAAATTTAGTAGACACCTGGGAGTACGATACAAATAATAACACTTGGACTCAAAAAGCCAATTATCCTGGGACAGGGACTCAAAAAGGAGTTGCTTTTACAATCAATGGAGTTGGATATTATGGTTTAGGAACTGCAGGGGGACAACTTTATTCTTATAATTCTCAAAATAATACATGGACTCAAAAAGCTACTTGTAATTTAACAGGGATTAGTTTTTGGTCTACCTCTTTTTTTGTTGTTGGAACTAAAGCCTATTTTTTAGATCAAAACAACAAATTTTTCTATTATGATTCAGTAGCCGATTCTTGGACTATTTTATCAGATTTTACAGGCACCAAAAGAACTACTGGAGTAGGTTTTTCTATGAATAGTAAAGGTTACATTTGTACAGGGATTAATGCAACTTCAGCAGGTAACACGATGCTGAATGATTTGTGGGAATACAACCCTTCTACAAGTGTTTGGACTCAAAAAACAGCGCTTCCTGCTGCAGGTAGATATGCTTCTTTTGGTTTTGCATTTAATAATAAAGGATACGTTTTAGGAGGAGAAAAAAGTTCCTCAATTAAAACTAATGAATTTTGGGAGTACAACCCAACAACTGATTCTTGGTCTTCTTTACCAAATTATATTGGAGGAGCTAAAAATTATTTATCTGGTTTTGTAGCTAACAATAGCGTTTATGCTGGATTTGGTAGCCCAGGTTTTGGTGTAACTTTTAACGAGTATGGCTTTTACAATCAAACTTCTTCTTTTTGTACTTCGTTAAGTGGTTCTTTAACTAATGGTTTAGTAGGGTATTGGCCATTTTGTGGAAACGCCAACGATGATAGTGGTAATGGTCTCAATGGAACTGTAAATGGAGCAACCCTTACAGAAGATAGATTTGGAAATACCAATAGCGCTTATGATTTTAATGGAGGAATTAATTTCATAAATATTGCTTCTAATAGTTCTTTAGATTTTTCTTTAACAAATAAAATATCTATATCATTATGGATGTATTCTACTGTTGCCCCAGTTGCAAATGAATCACATGTATTAGTATCTAAACAAGATAGTTTTGGAAATGGTCAAGTTGGATTTAACGTGGCTAACGAACTTACATCAACATATTTATTAGTAAAAAATGGAACTTCAAGCGCACAAGCTTACAGCAATATTGATGGAGGTCAATTAAACAATGGCGTTTGGCATAATTTAGTTTTTACATTTGATAATGGAGTTACTAAAGCCTATAAAGATGGTGTTTTAATGAATCAAGGATTTACATCATCAATTATTGGATCTTCAATTCAAGCATTAAGATTTGGGAAACCGACATGGGCAACTTCAAGTGCACCTGAGTATACTGGAAAACTTGACGATATTGGTATTTGGAATCGTGAATTAACTCAACAAGAAATTACTCAATTATACAATCAAAACCAATGTATTACTAATATTACTGTTACGGATACTTTGATAATTAATGTGGGGCAAATGTCTTTCAGCAATCCAGTTGCTTATGCAAACAACATTACCATTTATCCTAATCCAGCTAGTACTCAAATAAATATTAGTTTTAATAACATTACTGATCTAACTGGTGGAACTATTAAAATAATTAACTCATTAGGACAACAAGTGGCTTCTACTCCTATTACTTTAACTGGAACAAGTACTTCAATGGCATTGAGTTCTTGGGGAGGAAATGGATTGTATTTTGTTCAAATAGTAAACGCACAAGGACAAATTGTAGATATTAAGAAAATTATTCTACAATAATAAATTGATAATAACGCAAAAAAGCCCTGCATTGCTGCAGGGCTTTTTTTATTTAATTTCTTTTCCTTGGCTATCAAAAAAATGATATTCTAGATACGTATACGCATCGCGAGGAATTATTTTAACCCATTTTTTATGTTCAAAAAACCATTTTGAACGAATAGAAGGAAACCCTTTCTTTAAATAGGCTGCCACAAACGGGTGAACATTTAATTTCACTTTGTTATGGTCTTTAATAATTTTTTCAAGAGAGAAAGTAATTTTATCGATAATTTGAATTGGAGCATCTACATCTCCGCTTAAATTATTTGGATTTTCTTCCCTTGTTTCAATATTTACTTCTGGTCTTACGCGCTGTCTTGTAATTTGAACTAAACCAAATTTACTTGGAGGTAAGATTTTATGTTTTGCCTTATCATCACTCATTTCTTCTTTCAAGAAATTGTAAAGAACCTGGCGGTTATCAGGGTTTTGCATGTCGATAAAATCAACTACAATAATTCCGCCCATGTCGCGAAGTCGTAATTGTCGTGCTACTTCTGCAGCTGCAATCATGTTCACTTCTAGTGCGGTATCTTCCTGATTGGTTGCTTTGTTAGAACGGTTACCACTATTTACGTCTATAACGTGTAATGCTTCGGTGTGTTCTATGATCAAATAAGCTCCTTTACTCATAGAAACGGTTCTACCGAATGAGGTTTTTATTTGACGCTCTATATGATATTTTTCAAATAGTGGGGTATCTTTTGATTGATAGAACTTCACTATTTTTTGTTTCTCGGGAGCTATTTCGGCTAAATAGTCCTTGGTTTCCTGATACAACTCTTCATCATCAATATGAATTCCTGTAAAGGTGTCATTAAATACGTCTCTTAATATGGAGGAAGCTTTGTTTAGTTCTCCTAATACCTTTGACGGATGATGAGCGGTTGGTAATTTTTTACACATTGCAGTCCATCTATTCATTAGATTCTGCAAATCTTTTTCTAATTCTGTTGTTGTTTTGCCTTCTGCTACTGTTCGCACAATAACGCCAAATCCTTTTGGTCTGACAGCTTGTACCAATTTTTTTAATCGGTCTTTTTCGGCACGATCTTCTATTTTTTGAGATATAGAAACACGATCTGAAAAAGGGACAAGAACTAAAAATCTACCTGCAAAAGAAAGCTCCGAGCTTATTCTTGGTCCTTTGGTAGATATAGGTTCTTTAACCACTTGCACTAATACCGATTGATTAACGCTGAGCACATCTGCAATAGCGCCGTCTTTATCAATCTCGTTTTCAAACTTAAAGTTTTTTAGTGAAAAATCTTTTATTTTACCTGTGTTTACAAGTTTTATGAATTTCAAATAAGAATGTAAAGCAGGGCCTAAATCGTGGTAATGTAAAAAGGCATCTTTTTCATAGCCTACATTTACAAAAGCTGCATTTAGCCCAGGAACTGGTTTTCTAATTTTGGCAATAAAAATATCGCCAACTAAGAAATTGTCCCCTGTTTCTTTTTCTTTGTGTAATTCAATAAGTTTTCCATCTTTTAATAAGGCAAAATCTACAGCATCTTCACCACTACGGATGATTAATTCTTTATTCATGTTGTAAATTTTTATCCGTACTTATTATTTAGGTTAAGGAAATAAAAATCCTTAATCCTAATTCCTAAATTAATAAATAGGGATGGATTAAACATTATTTCAGGTATTACCCGGTGAATTTTAGTGGCTCGTTTTTATTTCAGTTGGCAAATTGCCTGCTGTTACTGCACACTAATCTTCATTTTCAATGAACGTTTAAAAAGAAAAAAGTAGTGTTAAACTACTTTTTCTTTTTGTGACGGTTAGCTCTCGCTCTTTTTTTACGTTTGTGCGTCGCTACCTTATGTCTCTTTCTTTTTTTACCGCTTGGCATAGGTCAATGTTTTGTGATTAATAAATAAGTTTTTTAAACTAAACTGCAACTTCAGTTTTAGTTTTAACGCCTTCTACGAATACTTTTGCAGGTTTAAATGCAGGAATATTGTGTGCAGGAATTTTAATTGTAGTATTTTTTGAAATGTTTCTACCTGTTTTTTCAGCTCTTGTTTTGATAATGAAGCTACCAAAACCTCTTAAGTAAACATTATCTCCATTCTCTAATGAAGTTTTTACTTCTTCCATCAATGCTTCAACTGTAGATTGAACATCTCCTTTTTCAAGACCTAATTTTTCTGAAATTTTAGCTACGATATCTGCTTTCGTCATTTTCTTTCGTATTTAATATTTATGTGTAATTTTTTGAGTGTGCAAATATATGAATTAAAAAAACAATATTTCAAGTATAATTGATTAAAATTTAATCACATAAAGATTTACTTTTGTTCACCTAAAATTATTTATGGATTTTTCTAACTCATTACTGCTTTGGTATTTACAAAACAAACGTGATTTGCCTTGGCGAAATGATACGAATCCTTATACGATTTGGCTTTCAGAAATCATGCTTCAACAAACGAGGGTTGCTCAGGGATTACCCTATTTTTTGCGTTTTACCTCCGCCTTTCCAACGGTTTTAGATTTGGCTAAAGCAGATGAAGAAGAAGTGTT
>NZ_JBJTND010000051.1:0-38742 GCF_046073885.1 Flavobacterium sp. | reverse complement strand
TAATAGTAGTTGTTCCGATTATAAACAAGCCCAAGTGGGTACGCCAGACTATGATGGACTATTGTTAGATAAATATATATCTGCAATTGAAGTAATTAATCCAATGCATAGTTTGTGGAGTGATGGCAGATGGAACAAGTTGACCATGGCCCACGGATGTTACTGGGGTAAATGTACTTTTTGTGATGTTTCTTTAGATTACATCAAATTATACGAGCCTATTGCCGCCAAAACTATTGTAGATAGGATGGAGGAGTTAATAGCTCAAACGGGTGAAAACGGATTCCATTTTGTGGATGAAGCGGCGCCACCGGCATTAATGCGTGAAGTTGCCCTGGAAATCATTCGCAGGAAATTAGTTGTTTCTTGGTGGACCAACATTCGTTTTGAGAAAAGTTTTACTTCCGATTTAACCTATTTGCTTAAAGAATCGGGTTGCATTGCTGTTTCAGGTGGATTGGAAGTTGCATCGGATCGATTATTAGATTTAATTAAAAAAGGGGTTACAGTAGAACAAGTGGCGCAGGTGACAAGAAATTTCACCGAAAGTGGCATAATGGTTCACGCCTATTTAATGTATGGCTATCCAACGCAAACTATTCAGGAAACTGTTGATAGTTTGGAGATGGTGCGTCAACTTTTTGAATTGGGGATTATTCAATCGGGATTTTGGCATCAGTTTGCGATGACCGCGTATTCTCCGGTAGGATTGAATCCTGATGAGTTTGGGGTAATTCCAGAACAAAATGAGATTTCTTTTGCAAATAATGACATACAGTTTAAAGATAAAACCGGAATTGATCATGATCAATTCAGTTTCGGATTAAAAAAATCTTTATTCAATTACATGCACGGCATCTGTTTTGATTATCCGCTGCAGGATTGGTTTGATTTTAAAATTCCAAATACTAAAATTCCTCCCAACTACATAAGTTCTATACTGGATAAGCAAATGGATTTTTCTATAAAGCCCTCTTCTAAAATTATATGGTTAGGAGGTATTCCTGAAGTTGAAGTTTACACAAAATCTAAAAAAGGAAACTCTTGGCAGATGATGGAATTAAATTTTCAAACTAAAATTTCAAATTTTCAAATTTCAATAGAAGAAGAAAAAGGAAAGTGGTTACTTGGATTGCTTGAAAAAGTTTCGATATTAGATAATTCTTTAAAAACAATTCATGAAATTAAAACTGATTTCGAATCTAATTTTGATGATTTTGAATTGTTTTGGTATTCTAAAACTGTGCAAGTTTTGAGACACAATGGATTGCTTTTGTTGTGATTTTAAGAAAAAATTAAGGAAGTTTGAGCTTTTAAAAAGAGGTAAAGTTTATATTTGCATTAGTTTATTGGTGTTGATTACATTTTTGACTAATTTTATAGTTAAACAATTCTAATAAATTTATTTTAAAAAATTGATAATGAGTAAAAGAATAAAAATAATATTAATAATCATTGGGGTTCTACTTGTTGGCGGATATTTTACTATGCCAATTGTTAAAGACTATTTGGTTAATAATATGGGTAAGAGGGATTTGCAATCGGAAGAGCCTGCATTTACTTTGAAATCAAAAGATTTTGTTGCTGAGTTTACTGCTAAAGAAACAGAAGCAAATAAAAAATATCTTGAAAAACCAGTTGTAATCTCAGGAACTATTTCTTCAGTTAATGGTAAAGAAGTCATTTTGGACGAAGTAGTAGTTTGTGGTTTTACTGTTGCAGATGCTTCACTAAAAGAAGGACAATCAGTTTTGATTAAAGGTCGAGTTGTTGGATATGATGACTTGATGGGAAGTGTAAATATGGATCAATGTTCAATAAATAAATAAATTAAAATGAAATTACTTAAAATTACCTTTTCGGTTTTCTTACTTTTATGCTTTGGCTTAGCTAATGCACAAGATGATTTGATGAACGAATTAAATGCAACCAAATCAGATCAGAAAGAGATTACCTCTGCAGCCTTTAAAGGATTGCAAGTAGCTAACATGCAATCTACGAAATTACCTGCAAAAGGTGAATTTTACTTTTTGGTATCGCACCGTTTTGGAGATTTAACAAATGGAGCAAACAACTTTTTTGGTTTGGATGCCGCTTACACTAAATTAGCTGGAATTTATGGAGTTGCAAATTGGCTTTCTCTTGGGGTTTCTAGACAAACCTATCAAAAAACTTTTGAATTTGCAGCTAAATATAAATTAGCAAATCAAGAAGATGGTGGATTCCCATTCACTATTGTAGGTTATAATACTATGGATATTAGAAGTGATTTGAAAACTGATTTATATCCAGATTTGAAATTTAGCGATAAATTAGCTTATACAACGCAATTGATTGTATCAAAAAAAATAAATAATTCTCTATCGGTATTGGTAAATCCAATATTAGTTCACAAAAATTTATATGATGAGCTTACTGAGCAAAAAAACACTTATTTATTAGGTGCTGGAGCTAGATGTAAATTGTCTAAAAGATTAAGTTTAAATTTAGATTATGCAGCTAGATTGAACTTGCCAGAAGCTTATGATTACACTTATCATAATCCAATTACTTTAGGGTTGGATATTGAAACTGGTGGGCACGTGTTCCAATTGGTATTGTCTAATAGTCAAACAATGAATGATGTGGCTTATTATACAACTGCATCAGGTATCACTCAAGGAAAAGGAATTTTCTTCGGATTTAACATGTATAGAGTTTTTTAATATAAATAAGATATGAAAAGTATAAAATTAATTATAGTATTGATGTTAGGTGTTGCATTGTTTATTTCATGCGACTCAAGAACACAACAAGATTTGGAAGGCATTGTAACCAATCCAACTTACACAAAAAATATTAAGCCAATAATGGATGCAAAATGTGTAAATTGTCATTCACAAAATGGTCAAGGTAATTATCCAGATTTAGATACCTATCAAAGTGTAGTAGATGCACAAAACGGAACTACTAGTTCTAGCTTGTTGTGTAGTTTATTATCTAGTTCTTGTACTTCAGATAGAATGCCTAAAAGTGATGCGCCATTATCAAATGGTAGTATCAACACAATTAAAAATTGGATAAACAACGGATATCCAGAAAATTAAAATCATAACGATATGAAAAAAATAGGTTTAACCTTAATTTGTTTAGCTTTTGCTGCGGTTGGATTTTCTCAAAAAATGATGACACGTTCAGGAGAAATAAAATTTGATGCTACAGTTCCAGGTGCAATGGATCCAGTTGTAGCAGTTAATAATACGGTTTCATCAATCTTTGATAAGGCAACAGGTGATCTTGTAGTTCAAGGCTTAGTAAAATCTTTTAAATTCAAGTCTCCATTAATGGAAGAGCATTACAATGAAAACTATATGGAAAGTGATAAA
The DNA here is from genome assembly GCF_046073885.1 of Flavobacterium sp. GTDB lineage: Bacteria > Bacteroidota > Bacteroidia > Flavobacteriales > Flavobacteriaceae > Flavobacterium. The sequence continues at coordinate 35,377 of NZ_JBJTND010000051.1, read as the reverse complement.
TTTCCTAAAACTAGTTTTAAAGGTAAAGTAGTTGGGTATGATGGTAAATCAGGTTCATATGAAGTAGAAGGAGAATTAACCATTCATGGTGTTGCCAATAAAGTGAAAACTAAAATGTCAGTTTCTGCAGGTGCTAAAACTTCAATTTCTGGAACTTTTGTAGTTAAATTAAATGATTACAAATTGGAAGTACCAGCCATGGCTAAGAAAACTCTTGCAGAAACCGCTAAGATCTCTGTTAAATTAGAATTAGAAAATAAACAATAATATTTATTAAGACTATGAAAAAAATCTATAAATCTATAGTATTAGCCCTTTTGATATGTTCAGCTACTTTAAATGCACAAACAGCTGGAACTATGTCTTTTGTTTTTACTACACCTAAACATACTACAGGTAATTATGTTACAGATGGGAGATATGTTTTAGCTGTATGGATTGAAAGTTGTGCGACTTGTGGTGCAGGAACTACAGTTGGGACATCTACTTATGTAAGAACAAAATTACGTTATTGGGCTACAGGAACTAATGATCATTTACCAACATGGGTTACAAAGTCTGGATCAAGTACAACAGGAGCTACAACGGGAGCAACTCAAACTACATTTACTGCTAGAACAGTTACTTGGGATGGTACAAATGCTGCAGGAACCACTTTGCTTGCTGATGGTAATTATAGAGTTTGCGTTCAAGAAACTTGGGGTCACGGAACGGCTACTGCAACAAGATATTTTCCATTTGTAAAGGGAGCTACTCTTTATACAAATACAACAGATGTAACAGCGGATACTAACTTTACAGGTATCGCTTTAACTTGGACTCCAGCTCTTGCAAATGATTCTTTTACAAAAGGACCAGATGTAGTTGTATACCCTAATCCTTCAAAAGGAATTTTCAATTTGGATATCAAATCTCAAGTGAAAAACATCACTGTTGTAAATACATTAGGTGCAATTATCTATGAAGAAAATATAGAAAACTCGATTATTGATACTAATAAATCAATTGATTTGTCAAGTTATACGGATGGAGTTTATTTCATTAATGTTTCTGACGATAAAGGATCTTCTAGTTACAAAGTTGTATTGGAAAAATAAACTTCAATACTTTTAGAATAAAAAAAAGCATCCTTCATGGATGCTTTTTTTATTCTTTTTTTCGAAATAAGTTAAAGTTGGGAGTTTCATAATATTGATAGTTACCCGTATCATCTGAATAGATTAGTAAAGCATCTAATTCTGTGTGTTTTTTTAGGAATTTCTTGGCTTTTTCTAGCCCCATAACCAAGATTCCCGTTGCATTTGCATCTGAAGTGATACATTTTTTTGAAACTACAGAAACGCTTAATAAATTATTTTTTGCAGGATATCCGGTTTTTGGATCAATATGATGGGCGTATTTTACACCATTTTCAATGCTGTATTTTCTATAATTTCCCGAAGTTGCAATTGCGAATCCATCTAAATTAATTGTAATAAGCGCTGGATTTTCTGCTGCTTTATTGTCGATTGGTTTTTCAATTGCAATAATCCAATTCGATCCATCCAACATTTTTCCTTTTACATAAACTTCTCCGCCAATTTCTACAATATAGGAAGTAATTCCTTTTGAGTTTAAAAATTCGGCTATCACATCAACTGAGTAACCTTGTGCAAAAGCATTAAAATCCAAACAAACCCTAGGGTCTTTTTTTATTATTCTATTTGATTTTATTTTTATTAAGTCAAACCCAACAAATCGAAGGATACTATCTATTTTCTTGGAATCTATTTTTTCCTTTTTACCTGGTCCAAATCCCCAAGCATTAACTAAAGGATATACTGTTGGATCAAAAGCTCCTTTAGTAGTTTTATATATTTCTTTGGCTTTATTAAAACAGGTGACGAAGTAATTGTCTAATTCAACATTTTCTTGATTGGAATTTATTTTTGAAATAATTGAATTTGGATTGTATGTGGAAACCGATAAATCAAAATCATGTAAAATACTATCGATTTCTTTTTTAAAAAAGCGCTCGTTAGTATCCAAATAGGTTATATGGTAGGTTGTTCCTTGAGCAAACCCTTCAACAAACATTAATTCTTTTTGCGATATACCCGAATACGAAATAAGAAAAAGCAGAAGAATGAAGTTGATTTTATTTTGCATAATTAGTAGGTACAATTATTGTTTTATAGACGTAATGTCTTTTAGACCAAGTTTATATTATAAAGTTAGAAATAGTTGGTATTAGCTTTATTTTTTATCTATTTCGATATAGGTTTTATAATCTGAAATGCTTTTTTTAGAACGATTTATTTTTCCATAGGCCTGACCTCGATATAAATAAGCTACTGCCAGTTTTGGATTTAATTCTAGTGCTTTGTTAAAAAATAGTATTGAATTATGATAGTCTTTCAAATATAAATTCAATAATCCTTTTTTATAAAAAGTACTGTCTGTTTTGGATGTAATTTGTTCGTTATTGTATTTTAATAAAGCTGATTTGAAAGCTTTAAAATTCTGTTTTAAATTCCCATAGTATAAATCCTCCTGATCTAAACTCGGATTGTAATTTAATATTTTTTCAAATTCCTTAATTGCCTTATAATAGTTCTTTTGATTGGCTAAAATCCATCCTTTGTAAAAATAGGCCTTATCGCACCTTTTGTCATATTTTAATGTTTGATTGCAATAGTGGAGTGCTAATTTGAAATTTTTGTTCTGAGCCTTAATTAACCCAATATCCGCATAAACAGAATAATTATCACTTCTTTTTTCTAATGCCTTTTTATAGTCTTTTAGTGCCTCTGCATTGTGTTTTAATTTGAATTTATCTTTTCCTCTAAAATAATAGGCATCCGAATTTTTTGGCTCGTACAATACTGTTTTATTGTAATCTAAAATTGCACTTTGTAGATTCTTAATTTTATCATTTGCCATGGCTCTAAAAAAATAGCTGTCAGCAAAAGTGGGATCAATTTTTATTTGAGAGCTGTAATCTGCAATAGCACCATGATAATCTTTAAGTTGTTCTTTTAGTAAACCTCGATTGTTGTATGCTGTTGAATCATTCTGATTTATTAGAATTATTTTATCTAGGCATTCAATTGCCCCTTTAAAATCATTTATATAAAATTTTTGAAGCGAGCATTCTCTCAATTCATCAATAGTACTTTGACCAAAAATTGATAGGGAGTTAATTAATAAGAATATGACAGCAATCCTTTTCTTCATTCAGAAAAATAATTTTATTTAACAAAAATAAGTCATTTTCAACTTAATTTAAAATAAAGTTAAAGCGGTTTTCTAACGCCTATTTTTTTGTAAATTGCATGCCCTTAAAAAGTGCAATTCGCACTCTGAGTAAATACCAAATTATGAAAAAAATCCATTTAATACTTGTTCTAACTTTTTTCTTTTCTATCAATGCTTTTTCACAAAAAGTAATCAAGCATAAAATAGCTAAAGGTGAAACCATTTTGGGTTTGGCTATTAAATACGATGTAAGCGAGAAAGATATTTATGAGCTAAATCCTAAGACAAAAGGCGCCTTACTTCAATTAGATCAAGTACTTCGAATTCCGAATAAGAAATATAAAGAAAAAGAAAAACCTTCTAAAAAGGAAAAGAAAGAAAAATTGATTCCTGAAAAAAATAAGGAAAACAAAATAATTTCGGAAACACCAATTGAAGACAAAACCAAAAACACGGATAAAGCCAAGGAACAATTTTTAACTCATTTGGTTCTCGTTAAAGAGACGTTGTACAGTATTTCAAAAAAATACGGTATTACAATGGAAGCCATTTGCGAACTGAATCCAATATTAAAAACTGAAAATTTAAAAAAAGGACAAAAATTAAAAATTACTAATCCAGAATATACTACAGAATTAGCTACAACAACAGAGCCAAGCAAGACTGAAGTTAATGTTGCAACTGAAACTAACGGGGATTTAATTCATAAAGTCTTACCAAAAGAAACCCTATATCGTATTGCTAAAACTTATGGAGTTACAGTTTCTGATTTAGAAAAATTAAATCCAGGTATTGAAAACGGACTTCCAGTTGATTATTTATTAATCATTAAGAAGGGAGTAGTTAGCAATAACACAAAGCCTATCGAAATTGCACCAATTCCAGTAGATGATGTAGAAATCAAAGATATTCCAGCTGGTAATAGTGAAAAAGCGGAGTTTCTAATTAAAAAAGCTTCGGAACATTTGGGTACACGATACCGAAGCGGTGGTTCTACAAGTGCCGGCTATGATTGTTCTGGTTTGATGTTTTCTACTTTTCAAAATATTGACATGACGCTACCTAGATCCTCATATGAGATGGCGGGATATGGAGTTAAAATAAATAGAGTTCAAGCTCAAAAAGGAGATTTAATTTTCTTTGCTACATTTGGTGGCCGCCGAATAAGTCATGTAGGTATGGTTACAGAAGTGACCGATGGAGAAATTAAATTCATACATTCTTCTACAGGTTCTGGAGTGATTGTGTCTTCATTAAATGAACCGTATTATGCAAGGACCTTTGTTCAAGTGAATCGAGTGTTGACAGAATAAATTGATATAAAAAAACTCCAAACTTAGTTTGGAGTTTTTTGTTTTATCTTACAATAGTTTGTTTTCTATCAGGTCCTACCGAAACAATCTTAATAGGAACTTCAACTTCTTTTTCAATAAATTCGATGTATTCTTTTAATTCTTTAGGGAGTACATCAAAAGTTGTCATTCCAGTTAAATCGGCTTTCCAACCTTTAAACTCGGTATAAATTGGAGTTACATTTTCTTCTTCAATATTATAAGGCAAATGATGGATTGTTTGTCCTTTATAGTTGTATGCGGTGCAAACTTTTAGAGTTTCAAATCCAGAAAGGACATCGCCTTTCATCATCATTAATTGAGTTACCCCATTCACTTGAATCGCATATTTTAAGGCTACAAGATCCAACCAACCACATCTTCTTTTTCTTCCGGTAACCGAACCAAATTCGTTTCCAACTTTGGCCATGATATCTCCCGCTTCACCAAAATCTTCAGTAGGGAAGGGGCCGCTTCCCACACGAGTGGTATAGGCTTTGAAAATTCCAAATACTTCTTTGATTTTGTTTGGAGCAATCCCTAATCCGGTGCACGCACCTGCTGCAGTAGTATTTGATGAAGTTACAAAAGGATAAGTTCCGAAATCAACATCTAACAACGAACCTTGAGCTCCTTCACATAGAATTGATTTACCAGCTTTTTGAGCTTGTGCTAAATATTCTTCGCTATCAATAAAAGTCAATTTTTTTAAATCTTCAATCGCTTCAAAAAATTCTGCTTCAAGTTCTGCCAAGTTGTATTGAAGTTCTACATTGTAAAAAGCAATCATTGCTTCATGCTTATCCGCTAGTGAACGGTAACGCTCTTTGAAATCTGCCAATTCAATATCTCCAACACGAATTCCGTTTCTTCCTGTTTTATCCATGTAAGTTGGACCGATTCCTTTTAAAGTAGAACCAATTTTGGCTTTACCTTTAGAAGCTTCAGAAGCAGCGTCTAATAATCGGTGTGTTGGAAGAATTAAATGTGCTTTTCTAGAGATTATTAATTTTGATTTGACATCTAAATTAAATTTAGCTAAGCCATCAATTTCACTTTTAAAAACTACAGGATCAATTACCACTCCATTACCAATAACGTTGATGTTATTGTCATGAAAAATTCCAGAAGGGATTGTTCTTAAAACGTGTTTAATTCCGTCAAATTCCAAAGTGTGTCCTGCGTTAGGTCCGCCTTGAAAACGTGCAATTATATCATATTTTGAGGTAAGAACGTCAACTATTTTTCCCTTTCCTTCATCTCCCCATTGTAATCCGAGTAGTAAATCTACTGTCATTGTGTTGTGTGTTTAATTTTAATATTAATTGAATGCTTATTGTTTTTTATTAGCGTAAAAATAAAGTGAATGGTTGGTTATTTCAATACCAAAAATCTCTTCGATGGTTTGCTTGATTGTTTGTATTCTAGGATCACAAAATTCAATTACTTCGCCTGTATCGGTCATGATAATATGATCGTGTTGTTTGTCAAAATACGACTTTTCATAATGTGCTTGATTTTGACCAAATTGGTGTTTGCGAACCAATCCACAATCTAATAATAATTCGATAGTATTGTATAGGGTAGCTCTACTTACACGGTAGTTTTTATTTTTCATTTTGATATATAAATTTTCAATATCAAAATGCTCCCGATTTTCATAAATTTCTTGGAGTATAGCATAGCGTTCAGGCGTTTTTCGATGGCCTTTCAACTCAAGGTAAGTTGTAAAAACATTTTTTACAATTTCCTGATTATTACTATTGTCAGTGGCAATTTGTGTCATAGTAGCGCAAAGATAATTTTTAGTTTAGAAGAATTAAAATTTAAGAGTTTAAAGTTATAAACTACTTGTTAATAAACGATTTTAGTTTTTATAAACTCGTGTTACTTTTTCAATTCCATCTATTTTTTTGATATTATCAATGAGTTTTTTGAGGATGGTATTGTTTTTTACAATTACCGCAACTTGTCCATTAAAAATCCCCGCTTCACCACTAAGTGAAATGCTTTGAATGTTTACGTTCATTTGGTTCGATATCACTTTGGTTAACTCATTGGTTAAGCCAAGGGTATCCATTCCGGTAATTTTTAACACCGCTTTAAACTCTTGTTGAGAAGAATCAATCCATTTGGCTTGCATGATGCGGTAAGCATAGTTGGATTGCATGGATATTGCATTTGGGCAATCTTTTTTATGTACTTTAATACCTTCATTTATGGTTACAAATCCAAATACTGCATCTCCAGGTATTGGGTTGCAACAATTGGAAAGTTTATATTCCAATCGGTCCTGCTCTTTTCCAAATACGAGTAAATCATAGTTGCTACTTAATTCGGGTTTGAAGATTTCCTCTACATTGGTATTTGGCGAACGCTTAATTTTATTTTTGAAAAAGTTAATTAAGGTGTTGCTTTTCTGGGAAGCGTAATCTTTTAATTGTTGGTTTTCTATTGCGCCTATACCCACGCGATAAAATAAATCTAAGCTTGTTTTTAATTTGAAAAAATTCACTAATTCATTTACAATCGACTCATTTAAGGTGATTTTTAAATGTTTTAATTTGCGTGTAAGTAATTCTTTTCCTTCTTCAGCAATTTTCTTGGTGTCCTCATTAAGAACGTTACGAATTTTGTTTTTCGCTCTTGAAGTGGTTACATATTCGAGCCAGTTTATGGTAGGTTTTTGATTAGGTGAAGTGATGACCTCAATTTGATCTCCACTTTTCAATTCGTGGTTAAGTTGAACTAATTTTCCGTTAACTCTTGTACCTCTGGTTTTAATTCCGATTTCGGAGTGGATACTAAATGCAAAATCTAATGAAGTTGCTCCTTTAGGTAGAGATTTAATTTCTCCTTTCGGTGTAAAAACAAATATCTCTTTGGCATAGAGGTTCATTTTGAAATCTTCAACAAAATCAACCGCATTGGTTTCTGAATTTTCTAAAGCTTCTTTTAGTAAATTCAACCAAATATCCAATCCGTTTTCTTCGTTGCCACCTTGCTTGTATTTGTAATGCGCTGCATATCCTTTTTCAGCTATCTCATCCATTCGTTCACTTCGAATTTGAATCTCAACCCATCTCCCTTTTGGTCCCATTACCGTTACGTGAAGCGCTTCATATCCTGTTGATTTTGGGGAGGAAATCCAATCGCGCAACCTACTCGGACTTGGTCTGTAATGATCAGTAACAATTGAATATATTTTCCAAGCCAAAAATTTCTCGTCGTGAGGGTTGGATTTATAGATGATTCGAAGAGCAAATTTGTCGTAGACTTCGTCAAAAGTAACATTTTGAGCAAGCATTTTTCTACGAATTGAATAGATTGATTTCGGTCTTCCTTTGATAATATAATCAACCCCTTCTTCGTTTAATGTTTTTTTAAGCACATTGGAAACCAATTTAATGTACTCATCTTGTTCTTCTTTGGTTTCCTTTATTTTGCTCACAATGTCATTATACATTGAAGGTTCAGTGTATTTTAATCCCAAGTCTTCCAATTGGGTTTTGATGTTGTATAATCCCAATCGGTGGGCAAGGGGAGCATAAATGTATAAGGTTTCCGATGCGATTTTTACCTGTTTGTATTCGGGCATCGAATCCATAGTTTGCATGTTGTGCAAACGATCGGCTATTTTAATTAAGATTACGCGAACATCATCATTTAGCGTTAAGAGCATTTTACGGAAGTTTTCCGCTTGCATGGAGATGTTCATGTCTTTTTTGACCTGAGAAATTTTTGTTAATCCTTCCACTAACTGGGCAATTTTTGGATTAAACATCTTTTCAATTTCCTCAAGAGTGATAGGAGTGTCTTCAACTACATCATGAAGCAAAGCAGCTGCAATAGCAGTTGGACCTAAACCAATTTCGGAAGCAACAATCTTAGCCACTCCAATTGGATGAAAAACATAGGCTTCCCCAGATTTTCTTCGTTGGTCTTTGTGGGCGTCTACAGCAACATTAAAAGCCTTGCGTATTAACTTTTTGTCATCAGGTGTAAGTGTTTGATAACTAATGCGTAATAGTTGCTTGTATTCTCTTGTTAATGCTTTGTTTTCTTCTTCTAAATTTATCTCGGTCATGGCACATTCTTGAATTAGATAAAATTAGAAATATTTCTTTAATCCCAACTAAAAAAAATGAATTTTTCTAAAAGAAATAGAAGCAATAATTAATGAACAATTACTTTACTAATTGAACTTCCCGCGATTGAATTAAATTTAAGAGAATAAATCCCTTTGTTTAAATTTACAACATCAATCTTTTGTCCATTTTGAATATTTCCTTTTTTGACAAGTCTGCCCAAAGAATCAAAAAGTTCAAATTGTGCTTCAATGCCATCAAAATTTACTTCAAAGGCATCTTTTGTTGGATTTGGATAAATTGTATAAGGATCGTAATTAGTAGCGGTAATTCCTAATGAACCAAATCGGGCTTGGGCAAACTCAAAATTATCTGCTTCAATTTCATACAATATAAAAGGAGGTAATGGTTGGCTTGTTAATTGGTAAGTAGTTGTATTGTAGGTGTATAAGCGTTGTTGGTTTTCCAAATCAATAGCTATAAATACTAAATTCTCCGAGTTTTGATCGTACGTTCTATTAAAGAGTTGTAATCCAGTCACTTCGACTATATTTATTAAATTCGAAATCACTCCGGTTTCTGTATTTAATTCCCCTACATTTAATGTTGATGTACCGGTATCCGAATTGTATTCGGGAAATAATAAATGAATTTTATTTTGCTCGTTACTATATTCTAGACCGATATTTCCAATAATAGTAGGCCCCAATAAAGGAATTACGGTATAAGTAAAACCATTTTCGCTAAGGGTAGATTTTATTAATTTTTTTTCACCTTCTATTTGAGTGATAAAGTAAAAAATATGATTATCTGAATCAAAGCAACTGCCATCAGGAAATAGGATTCCGATATCATTTTGATTGTAGTATCCTAAATTGGTTGATGTTTGTGTATACGGATTGAAACAATTTAAATAAATGTTATTATCAACATCACCATCATAAGAGTAGATTAATCCGTTTTGCATGTCTACTTCTGCCGAGCCATTGTAAACGCTAGTTACAGGATTTAATTCAATAGTATTATTTAGAGAATTGTATTTCAACATTTTGCTTACATATTCTTCGTTCTCATTCACTAGAACTCTTGAATAGTATTCGCCTGAATTAGAATTGTATACCGAGGACCCCATTAATACTCCTACATAATCAACTGGTAAAGTTTCTAGGAATTCGGTTTGCCCAACATTCCATTTAACCAAATTGTCAACAGTTTGCCCATTGGAGGTAAAGCCAATTAATTTTATGTTTTCTTGAGAATAGGTATCATGACAAGATAATAAACAACTAATGCTAAAGAATAAAAATTTTAAAATTGTCTTTTTCATAATCTAGTATTTAACGATTTACAAAATTAATTTTTTTGTTTAATTATTTTATCAAAAAGTTGAACAATATTATTTATTTTAAAAATGTTTTAACTTTTGTTGAATAAAAAAATCCGCTTTGCTTTCACAAAACGGATTCTATTAATTTGGTATTTCTACTTTTTATAAGTGAATCACTTCACCATAAGCATCGGCTACAGCTTCCATTACAGCCTCACTCATTGTTGGGTGTGGGTGAATTGCTTTTAAGATTTCATGACCTGTAGTTTCTAGTTTTCTTGCAACCACTGCTTCAGCAATCATATCGGTAACACCAGCACCAATCATGTGGCAACCTAACCATTCACCGTATTTAGCGTCAAAAATTACTTTAACAAAACCATCAGAAGCTCCTGCTGCCTTTGCTTTTCCTGAAGCAGAAAATGGGAATTTTCCAATTTTTAATTCGTATCCTTTTTCTTTTGCTTGTTTTTCGGTTAAACCAACCGAAGCAATCTCTGGAGTAGCATAGGTACAACCTGGAATGTTTCCGTAATCAATTGGATCCACATGCATTCCTGCAATTTTCTCAACACAGTTGATACCTTCAGCCGAAGCAACGTGTGCTAAAGCTTGCCCCGGAGTTACATCTCCAATAGCATAATATCCAGGAACATTAGTTTGATTGTATGCGTTAACTAATATTTTGTCTTTGTCGGTTGCAATTCCAACTTCTTCTAAACCAATATTTTCAATGTTGGTTTTGATTCCAACAGCTGATAACAATACATCTGCTTCTAAAACTTCTTCGCCTTTGGCAGTTTTCACAAATGCTTTCACTCCGTTTCCTGAAGTGTCAATTCGTTCAACAGAAGAATTAGTCATAATGTTAATTCCTGCTTTTTTCATTGAACGCTCCATTTGTTTAGAGATATCCTCGTCTTCAACTGGAACAATATTTGGCATAAATTCAACGATAGTAACCTCAGTCCCCATTGAATTGTAAAAATGTGCAAACTCAATCCCGATTGCTCCCGAACCAACAACAATTAATTTTTTTGGTTGAGAAGGTAAAGTCATAGCTTGACGGTATCCAATTACTTTTACCCCATCCTGCGGAAGATTTGGTAATTCTCTTGAACGAGCACCAGTTGCAATGATAATATGATCTGCGCTGAATTCGGTTACTTTACCGTCTGCAGCAGTTACATCCACTTTTTTACCGGCTTTGATTTTACCAAAACCATCAATAACATCGATTTTATTTTTCTTCATTAAGAATTGAACTCCTTTGCTCATTCCATCAGCTACATCTCTTGAACGTTTTACAACTTCAGAAAAGTCTTTATCAAATTCTTTAATGGTTAATCCATAATCAGAAGCATGTTTTAGGTAATCAAAAACTTGAGCCGATTTTAAAAGCGCTTTGGTTGGAATACATCCCCAGTTAAGGCAAATTCCACCTAAGTTTTCTTTTTCAATAACGGCAACTTTAAAACCCAATTGTGAAGCACGGATAGCAGTTACATATCCTCCAGGTCCACTTCCTAAAACAATAATATCGTATTTCATGTTAAAATTTTTATTTATTTATGGAATAAAATGCAGTTGCTTTCGCTCCTGTCATTTTGTAATTTCAATATCTGAATTTGAATGCAAATTTAGAAAAAAAAGTTAATTATTTAAGCTATTACAACCTACTTAAGTTAATAAATAATTAAGTTCTAAACCGAAGCAGAAAATTGGGAGTCATAAAGTTTTTTATAAAATCCATTTTCTTTGTTAATCAATTGATTATGAGAACCCGACTCAACAATTTCTCCTTTATCCATTACGATTATGGTTTCGGCTTTTAATATAGTTGCCAATCGGTGGGCAATAACAATTGAAGTTCGGCCTTGCGTAATGGTTTCAGTAGCTTTTTGAATTAATTCTTCCGAATAAGTATCAATAGAAGAAGTTGCCTCATCTAGAATTAAGATACTCGGATTGCTTACATAAGCTCTAAGGAAAGCAATCAATTGGCGTTGCCCAGAGGAAAGCATTACCCCGCGTTCTTTGACATTATAATCATAGCCTTCCGGCAAACTCATAATAAATTCGTGAACGCCAATTTTTTTTGCGGCAGCAATAACATCGTCTTTCGATATCGCCGGATTATTTAGAGTAATGTTGTTAAATATGGTATCGGCAAATAAAAATACATCTTGTAAAACCACCCCAATTTGACTTCGCAAACTCTCAAGTGTAAAAGAATTGATGTTTTTAGAATCAATGTAAATTTCTCCCGAATTAATTTCGTAGAAGCGATTTAACAAATTGATAATCGTTGATTTTCCTGCACCTGTTGCTCCAACAATTGCAATGGTTTGCCCTTCTTTCACTTCAAATGAAATGCCTTTTAGCACTTCTTCGTCTTTTATGTAACTAAAACGAACTTGATCAAAGACAATATTTCCTTTGAAATGTTTGGCGATTTCGGTTCCGTTTTCTTGGGTTTCTTCATTGGTATCCAAAATATCAAAAACGCGATTTGCAGAAATCATTCCCATTTGCATTTCATTGAATTTATCTGCAATTTGGCGAAGCGGATTAAATAACATCCCAATAAACATCGTATATGCGGTCATTTGTCCAAGGGTTGTAAACGGATTTCCATTTAGTATCTGAAATCCACCATAAAGCACAATAACACCCAATGTTATAGAGGAAATAATATCGGCAATTGGAAAGAAAATGGAGTTATATAGAATCGTTTTAATCCAAGCCACATTGTGCTTCTGATTTATTTCTTTAAACTTTTCGTATTCTATTTTTTCTCTGTTAAACAACTGAACAATTTTCATTCCAGTAACGCGCTCTTGCACGAAGGTATTTAAATTAGCTACTTGTGTTCTTACTTCTTCAAATGCTGCTTGCATTTTTCTCTGGAAAATTCGAGTTATGTAAACCAAAATAGGCATGGCTAAAATGACAATAACGGTGAGGTGCCAATTCATATAAAACATAACCACTAGGCACACCAACATCTTCATTAAATCACTCATAATCATGAATAACCCTTGACTAAAGATACGTGCTATTTGTTCAATATCTGATACCGATCTTGTAACCAATTGCCCAACAGGTGCTGTATCAAAATATTTCATTCTAAAGGTTAGTAAGTGCTGAAATAGTTTGGTTCGAATATCTTTTACAATATCTTGTCCGAGCCAGTTGGCCCAATAAACAAAATAATATTGTGATAATCCTTCAAGTAATAACGCAATTCCCATGATCACAGCATACAGCAACAAACCCGATTTATTTCCGGGTTTAATAAAGGTGTCAACGGTTATTTGAAGAAATAACGGACGCAGCGCTGCAAATAACGAAAGAAATATTGCAAAGATAATTACACCTCGAAACCTAAATTGATACGGCTTCGTGTATTTTAAAATGCGTTTGAATAATTTTATGTCGAATGCTTTTGCTTTCATTTAGTTAGGTTGTTTATCCATTATAAATAAGGATATTCCACTTTGGTAAGGTACAATCCGTGGGCTGGAACCGAAAATCCGGCTTTGCTACGGTCTTTACTTTCAATTATCTCATTAAATTCCTGCAAAGATACTTTTTCTAAACCTATATTCACCATCGTTCCCACAATTGCGCGCACCATATTTCGAAGAAAACGATCGGCAGAAATAGTAAATAGTATTTTGGTGCCTTTTTGCTGCCAATAGGCCTCCGAAATTTTGCAATTAAAAGTATTTACATCGGTGTGTACTTTTGAAAAACACTCAAAATCGGTATGATTAAGAAGCATTATGCAAGCGGCGTTCATCAATTCAATATTTAAAGAATTATGGTAATACCAAGAATCTTCATTTATGAAAGCATCTTTTGTGGTATGAATGTGGTATTCATAGGTGCGTTTGGTAGCATCAAAACGCGCATGATTGTCATCGGCAACTTTGTGTATGGCTGCAATTGCAATATCTGAAGGTAAAAACGAATTGAGTTTATGAATGGCATGCGGAACATCAATTTCATGATCCAAATCAAAATGAGCAAACATTTGTTTGGCATGAACTCCGGTGTCGGTTCTGCCGGCTCCAATCAAATCAATTTCGGTTTTAAAAATCGTTGCTAAGGCTTTGTTTAAAGTTTCTTGTACCGAAGTTGCATTAGGCTGGTATTGCCAGCCGTGGTAATTGGTTCCTTTGTATGCAAATTCTATTAAGTATCTCATTTTGAGTTATCCGGTTCAAAGTTGCAAAGGTACAAAGGTTTTTAAATTGGATGTTTAAACTTATCATAATTTCATTTACTATATTTACAATCTTAAATTTAGTAGTAAAAAAAACTCAGAGTCGGAGTATCTCAAAACTTAGCACCTTAAATTTGAAAAAAATCCTCTTACTTTCCGATACCCACAGTCATATAGACGATACGATATTGAAGTATGTGCAGCAGGCCGATGAAGTATGGCATGCCGGTGATATTGGGAGTTTGGTTGTCACCGATACCATAAAAAATAGTAAACCATTACGAGCGGTTTACGGAAACATCGATGACGATAAAGCTCGCATGGAATTTCCGTTGAACAATCGTTTTTTGTGTGAAGGAGTAGCGGTATGGATAACTCATATTGGCGGTTATCCCGGAAAATACAACCAAGCCGTTCGTGAGGAACTCCGCAATAATCCGCCTCAATTGTTCATTTGCGGACATTCACATATATTAAAAGTGCAATTTGATAAGTCACATAATTTACTGCACATGAATCCAGGCGCAGCTGGAGTTTCTGGTTTTCATCAAATACGAACCATGCTTCGATTTGAAATTGATGGCGATAAAATTCAAAATTTAGAAGTCATCGAAATAGGGAAGAAGTAAATATGAACAAAAAAATCCCAAACTTTCGTAAGGGATTTTCTTCGCACTAATAAACTAAGTTTATAGGTTTATCTCAATCGGTCCACAGATTTTACGAGATCTTCATCCTTCTGAATAGCTTTGTTGGCCAAAACTAAAAAAACGATAGATAAGATAGGTAGAAACATCCCAATACCCTTCTCTGAAACTGTAGGAGTTCCTCCGGATAAATTTAGGGAACGATAAACAAACAATCCTAATAAAATTAAATTTAATATCATATTCAATCTGTTGTACACAAATTGTTGTTGTCTTTTTTTAAAGGTAATGATGCTAATCAAGGCTAGGGTAGTACTCAAACCAAAAAGTATTTGATAACCCATGGCTTGCATAAAGTAGAAATCCTTGCCTTCATTGGTTTTCCATAATGGAAAAACAAAAGGAAGCACTCCAGCTAAAATAAATACAACCGCTAAATAAATGGTTTGAATTCGTTGTAACATAATTACTAAATTGTGTAGCAAAAATATATTTTCTTTTTCTAAAAAACTATTGCTCGAAAGAAATTTATTCGTATTATTGCACTACAAATCCGTAAGTACTTCAAAAACACGGATGTTTACATCAAAAAAATTTACCGCACATCATTGTATTGTCACTTATTTCCCAAAAAAATATATTTAATAAACATTTATGTTTGATAGTTCTGCATTAAAAGGAATGAAGTTGTCCGAACTTCAAGAAATTGCCAAATTGGCAAAAACCATAAAATTTAACGGAGTTAAAAAAGAAGTTTTAATTGAGCAAATTCTTGTACATCAAGAAGCAACTTCAAAACAAGCAGACGCAAGCAGCTCGGCTCCTGTAAAAGAAGAAAAGGTAAAAAGAGCTCGAATTTCGCCAGCAGGTACTGCTAATCCTGAAGCCAATTCTGCCGATTTATTCACAGAAACTCCAGCAAATGCACCAACAGCCGATGCAGAAGCCCCAACAAAAAACGAGCGTTTCCAAAAGAATCCAAAATTTGTAAAACAAAATTCGCCTGCTACCGAAGGACAAAATACCGAAGCAGTTACCGAAGAAAAAGCATCCGAAGAAACAGATGCCACAGCAGAAACTCCTGCAAAGCCTTTCAATCCGAATCAAAAGCATAAAAATCCAAATCAGAATCCGAACCAAAACCCGAATCAAAATCCGAATTTTAAAGCTAAAAAAAGCCCAAATTTTAGAGATTCCGATTATGAGTTTGACGGAATTATAGAAAGTGAAGGCGTTCTTGAAATGATGCCCGACGGATACGGATTTTTACGTTCTTCCGATTACAACTATTTGGCTTCGCCTGATGATATTTATTTGTCTACTTCTCAAATTCGTTTATTCGGATTAAAAACCGGAGATACCGTAAAAGGAGTAGTGCGCCCCCCAAAAGAAGGAGAGAACTTCTTTCCTTTGGTAAAAGTTTTAAAAATTAACGGACACGATCCGCAAGTAGTTCGTGATCGCGTTTCGTTTGAACATTTAACTCCGATTTTCCCAAAAGAAAAATTCAATATTGCCGATAAGCAAGCGAGTGTTTCTACCCGCGTAATCGATTTGTTCTCACCAATTGGTAAAGGACAACGTGGAATGATTGTGGCGCAACCTAAAACCGGTAAAACCATGTTGCTTAAGGATATTGCCAATGCTATTGCTGCCAATCATCCCGAAGTATATTTAATTGTATTGCTTATTGACGAGCGTCCAGAGGAGGTAACCGATATGCAACGCAGCGTGCGTGGAGAGGTAATTGCATCTACCTTTGATAGAGAGCCTCAAGAGCACGTTAAAATTGCAAATATTGTTTTAGAAAAATCAAAACGTTTGGTAGAATGTGGTCACGATGTAGTAATTCTGTTGGATTCGATTACCCGTTTGGCCAGAGCCTACAATACCGTGCAACCGGCATCTGGTAAGGTGTTGAGTGGGGGAGTAGATGCCAATGCCTTACAAAAACCAAAACGTTTCTTTGGAGCGGCTCGTAATGTAGAAAACGGAGGTTCGCTAAGTATTATCGCAACGGCATTAACCGAAACCGGATCTAAAATGGACGAGGTGATCTTTGAAGAATTTAAAGGAACCGGAAACATGGAGCTGCAATTGGATCGTAAGATTGCCAACCGTAGAATCTTCCCTGCCATCGACTTAACTTCTTCAAGTACCCGTAGAGACGACTTGTTATTAGACGAAAAAACACTGCAACGCATGTGGATTTTAAGAAAATTCCTAGCCGATATGAACCCAGTGGAAGCTATGGATACCATTAACGACAAAATCAAAAAGACGAGAAACAACGATGAATTTTTGATTTCTATGAATGATTAGAAGCGAATCGTTTGCGCATTATCAGTAAACGTCTTTCCCGCTATACCTTACAACAAAAAAATGTCCCGAAACCCTCGGGACATTTTTTGTTTTCATTCCTATCGGGGCTAGAAAGTAATGGTCTTTTGTGAAAGTAGGAGTATGAAATGATACTGAATAATTAAAATAATGTATATATTTGATAAAAATACGCCGCCTAATTTCTGGAAGCAAACTGAAAATTGTATATTTTTTCAATTAGCTATAAAGTTGCCGCAACTGCGCTAAGCCGCGGAACGTTGTGCGAGATTTCACAAAAGAAAACGAAAAAAATTATTCTATGAATATTATTAAAAATGCTATCCTAATATTTGCATTATTTTCTCTAATTTCTTGCGAAAAAATGTATATTTCATCTATAGTAAATAATTCAAAAAACAAAATAATTGTCAAAGTAAAAATTGATGTTGAAGCAGTTGAAAAAAAACGAAAAGAATATTTAGGAAAAGGTTATTTATTTGACAAAGAAAATCCTAAAGATTACGAAGTCGAGATTATGTCTTCAGAATCATACGACCTTGATGGGAAAATGCATACTAAACCTGATTTTTACAATATAAAAGAAATAGAAATTTATTCGGAAAACACATTAATTCTTCAATGCAGAAAAGATCAAATGCAAAAACTCTTTTCAACAGAAACCTCTCCTGGACATTTAGATTTGATAATTAATTAACAAATGAAATTAGTTTGACATTTTCAAAATAATATTTAAAAATCGAACCAATCTAAAAGAAACAGAAAAAAAAACCTCGCACAACAGTCGTTTCTCTCAATGGCGAAAAATTGTGTTTAATTTAAATTAAAATAAAAAGGAGCTGAATTTTCAGCTCCTTTTTTATTATGTAAGTTGGTATTTATTCTTTACTAGCTAAATAACGTTCGGCGTCCAAGGCAGCCATACAACCCGTTCCGGCAGCAGTAATTGCTTGGCGGTACACATGGTCGGCAGCATCACCACCCACAAATACTCCAGGAACATTCGTTTTAGAAGTACCGGGAACATTTACAATATAACCGGTTTCGTCTAGTGTTAAAAAGTCTTTAAAGATGTCGGTGTTTGGTTTGTGTCCAATAGCTACGAAAAATCCAGTAGCAGGAATTTCATGGGTTGCTCCAGAAACTCTGTTTTTCACACGAACTGCAGTTACTACTTGTCCGTCTCCCAATACTTCGTCGGTTTCGGTGTTTAATAAAATTTCAATGTTTTCGGTTTTTCGTACACGCTCTGCCATGATTTTAGAAGCTCTAAATTGCTCGCTTCTAACTAACATGGTTACTTTTTTACAAAGTTTAGATAGGTAATGTGCTTCTTCACAAGCTGAGTCTCCAGCACCTACAATTACCACCTCTTGGTTGCGGTAGAAAAAGCCATCGCATACTGCACAGGCAGAAACACCACCACCCATTTTTAGGTAATGTTGCTCGGAGTCCAAACCTAAATATTTAGCAGAAGCTCCAGTAGAAATAATAATGGTATCGCAATGAATTTCTTTTTCGTCGTTAATCCATACTTTATGTACCGGCCCCGAAAAATCTACTTTGGTAACCCAACCATCTCTAACGTCGGTTCCAAAGCGTTCGGCTTGCTCTTGCAGGTTCATCATCATTTGTGGTCCTGTAATTCCTTCTGGATTTCCTGGAAAATTCTCTACTTCATTGGTAGTGGTTAATTGTCCTCCAGGTTGCGTACCTTGGTACAAAACCGGATACATGTTTGCTCTTGAAGCATATATTGCAGCAGTGTATCCTGCTGGTCCTGAGCCAATAATTAGGCATTTTGTTTTTTCGATTGTATCAGACATGACTTAATTGTTTAAGAAAGGCAAAGGTAAGTTTTTCTTAAAATATATCCTCAAAAATGCGATTAGAAATATTGATGCTAAAATTAATTTAATTAATACTAAAAAACATTTTGAGAACCGATTTATTGTTTTTATATTTGCGCTCGCTTTCGGGGTGTAGCGTAGCCCGGTTATCGCGCCTGCTTTGGGAGCAGGAGGCCGCAGGTTCGAATCCTGCCACCCCGACAAAATAAAGCGTGGAACTTTTTATTAAAGTTTACTTTCATAAAAAGTGAGAGGATTTGTTTAAATTAAAGCACAGCTTTAATTTGCAATTGAGCCCCAAGAGGATCATGTAATAATCCTGCCACCCCGACAAAAGTCTTTTCATTTTTATGAAAGGACTTTTTTTATTTGAATTAAGCACAAAAAAAACCGAGTAAAAACTCGGTCTCTTAATTTATTTTGTTGGCTTTTTGTAGAGTACGGCGTTATCTACAAATCGTTTCATATCAATTTTTTGATCTCCATACAACTTGATTTCCGATTTACCAGAAGCATCAATAGAAAGTGTGCCTTGTACTAACAAGCTCGCAGTGGAATAGGCTTCACAAGTAAGCTCCGCACTTTTGGCTGTTAATTCTTTGGCTTCTAAAGAGGCATTATTGTCCAATCGCACTTTTAACTGTGCTGCATCTCCAGACACCAACGCATCACTTTTTTGATACAAGTCTAGGGTTAGATTAGTTGCCGAAATTAAAGACTTTAGAGAGGCGTTTTTAGTCAAATTAATCACTGCATTTTCACCTTTGCTGTTTAGTTCCCCTTTCGACTTATCGTCCATGATTAAAGTGAAATTTTTAGCTTTTGAATTTAAAAACAACTTCGAATAGTCATAACATTTGAAAGTAATGTCATCCAATTCGATGCTAGCAATAGCACTAACAACCGATTCGTTTCTAGAAACTACTTGTTTAAAGTCGTTGGTGTACGTAACCCGAATGCTTAATTTTTTATAACCAGAAATATTTTTTAAGGTAGATAATCGCAACGTCGATCCGCTAATGGTAGCTTCAATTGCATCATGTAAATTATCGTCTGCTTCAATTTCAAGTCCAAATTCATTTCCTTTAACTAAGAAAACTTCCAGATTGTCATCAACTTCAAGAGTAGAGAAACTCTCTATTTTTTTAATTTCGGTAGTAACGATTTTAGAACCTTTTATTTTTTCTTTCTTTTGAGAATAAGCAAATGAAGTAGCAAGAGCTAAAATAATAATTAGGATAATTTTTTTCATGTTGGATATTGGTTTATTTCACAAATTTATAATTTTTTCTGAATGTAATTGGTTTATTTATTTTTTAGTTTGATGCTCCATTCAAATTCCATTTCACATACTACATCACCTTGTTTATTAACCCCATGAGATTTCAGCAAAACTGTTTGACCTTCTCCTGTGGTTATTGTTTTGTGGAGGACATCTTTCAAATTTCCGCTGGTATCGCAAGTGAATCGAATAGTGCCTTTTGCTTTTTTATGAAAAGATGCTTTTGAATTGAGTACCAGCATGGAGCAATTTTGCCCACTGTTTCTAATTTCTTGGAGTACAAGAGCGCCTGTGGTTAATTCGGCACCCATAGCTAGCACAGCAAAATAAATGGATTGAAAAGGATTCTTATTGATCCAATTTTCCCTAACAGTGGCCACGCAAGTAGAGGAGGTTATTTCTTTTAAACGCACACCACACCAAAAGGCTGAAGGTAGTTTGAAGAAAATAAAGGTGTTCAATTTAAATAGCTTCCAGTTCATTTTTTATTGTAAATATAAGTAATTATAATTTACATCTATTTGTTAATAATATGTTAAATTTAAGTACTTTGTATTGCATGCTACTTTTTAAAGGTTGTATCTTTGCATAAGAAATTAATAGTCTAAATAGTGTAGGATTGATTTCGAGTACTATAGGATGCGAATTAGAATATATAAAAAAAGAAATTATGAATATTGAAAACACAAAAGCTCAAATGCGGAAAGGTGTTTTGGAATTCTGTATTTTATCGGTGTTAAAAGAAAAAGAAGCCTACACCTCAGAAATACTGGATACTCTAAAAAATGCCAAATTGCTCGTAGTGGAGGGTACGGTTTATCCGTTATTGACCCGTTTAAAAAATGATGGATTGCTAAATTACCGTTGGGAAGAATCCACTTCGGGGCCACCAAGAAAGTATTATGAGTTAACAGAGTTAGGGAAAACCTTTTTAAATGAATTAAATGGTACCTGGACCGAATTATCGGATGCAGTAACCATCATAACCAATCAAAAATAACAATCATGAATAAAACAGTAAATATTAATATAGGCGGTTTGTTTTTTCACATTGATGAAGATGCATACCAAAAGTTGTCAAAATATTTTGAAGCCGTAAAGCGCTCCCTTTCGAATTCTTCTGGGGAAGAAGAAATTATGAAAGATATTGAAATGCGTGTAGCTGAAATTTTTACAGATCGACAAAAGAGCGACAAACATGTTATCAATAGTTCAGATGTTGATGAAGTGATTGTGGTTATGGGACAGCCCGAAGATTACCGTATTGATGATGATTCAGATACTTCTGCTTCATACAATTATATTCATACCGGTAGAAAAAAACTATACCGAGATGAAGATAAAGGAATGATTGGTGGGGTTTGTACCGGGTTGGGTCATTACTTTGGAATAGATTCTACTTGGTTGCGTTTGTTCTTTTTATTGTTGTTTTTTGGATTGGGTACCGGAGTTGTAGCGTATATCGTATTATGGATTGCGATGCCAAAGGCTAAAACCACTTCAGAAAAACTTGAAATGACTGGTAAACCGGTGAATATTTCTGAGATTGAAAAAAAGGTAAAAGAAGAATTTGAAAGAGTTTCTGGTAAAATAAAAAATGTAGATTATGATGAGTTAGGGAATCGAGTGAAGCACAATGCAGAATCCTTTGGAAGTAAATTAGGACATGTTTTACAGACTGTTTTTGAAGGTTTCGCTAAAGTGGTTGGGGTGATTATCATTATTTTTTCATCAATTGCATTGTTTGGAATTATTATTGGTTCTGGGGTTGCCATTTTTTCAAGTTCGCTTCCGCAAATCACATTAATTAATCATATTCGAACTCCGCTGGGATTAGAAACACCTTTATGGATACAAGGGATTTTATTTTTGTTCACTTTCGGAATTCCGGCATTCTTCCTGCTTGTATTGGGGTTAAAATTGGTTGTAACCAACTATAAATCAATAGGAAATATAGCTAAATATACGTTGATCGCTGTATGGTGTATTTCAATTTCATTATTAATCACTTTGGGAGTTAAAGAATTTTCTCAAATTTCATCAGAAGGAAAATCAGTTAAAAAAGAGGTGATTGCAATTGCACCGAACGACACTTTGCGAATTAGTTTTAAAAACAATGATTTTTATGTAAAAGAAGTGGATGAAAAGGTAGATTTTAAATTAACGCAGGATGAATCGGATAAAGAAGTAATATATTCTAACAATGTTTCTTTTAAGATTTTACCTACGACTGAAGCAGTTCCTTATTTGCAAATAGAAAAAATAGCATTGGGTAAATCAACTGAAGAAGCAAGAAAGCGCGCTGAGCAAATAAAATATGGTTACAAAATTGAAGGCAACAAATTAATCTTGGATAATTATTTGTTGAGTGAAGTGGCATCTAAGTTTAGAAATCAAAAAATAGAATTGTTTCTTTACCTTCCTAAAGGAATGCAATTCCAAACCGAATCTAGTGTTCGGGATTTTGATGAATCGGATGATGATTATTTTAATTTACACTTTTCATCAAGCGATTACATTTACAAGGTAATGGACTCAAAAGTAAAATGCACCAATTGTCCTGCAAATGAAAACGACCATGATGATGCTGTTTTATTGACTGAAGATGTAAATGAGGTTGATGGAGATTCTGTTAAAACAGTAACAGTACAAGTGAATGGAAAAGAGATCATTAGAACGCAAACCAAAAAATAATTTATAAACAGTTAATTATGATAAAGCTTGTTATTATCTGCGTCAAATTATTGATTAACATCATTTTAGCTATTTTATTAAAATAAATTTTTGATAATTTTCAATATGAATCCTCAACTTTTGTTGGGGATTTTTTTGTTAAAAATATAATTTTATAAAAAAATCATAAAAATTATTAAAATAAAATAATTTTTATTTCATTAATTAACAATTAGTTAAATATTTTGTTTAGTTTTAAAAACTCTAATTTGATATCTAATGAAAATATTAATTACTGGTGCTACGGGTTTAATTGGGCAGGAATTGACCAATCAACTTTTGCAAGAAAATCATATTGTTCATTATTTGACTACTACACCTTTTAAAAGTCATCGACGTCAAAATTATTTTGGCTTCAATTGGAATCCGAAAACAGGCAAAATTGACGAAAATTGCATTCAAGGTGTAGATGTAATCGTACATTTAGCAGGTGCGTCCATTGCAGAAAAATGGACACCTTATTATAAAAATGAACTACACGACAGCAGAATTCAATCTGCTGATTTGCTTTTTCAACTCTTGAGTAAAACTCCAAATCAAGTGAAGCATTTCATCTCTGCTTCAGGAACTGCAATTTATCCAGATAGTGATTCGGCGTTGTATGATGAAGAGGCAATTGCTTCGGACGATTCGTTTTTGGGTGATTTAGTTCAGAAATGGGAAGCCAGCGCCGATCAATTTAAATCGCTGCACATTAAAGTGACCAAAATGAGAACCGGAATTGTGTTTTCAAATAAAAAAGGAGCACTTCGGGAAATGATAAAACCGATTAAAATGTTTGTAGGCACCGGTTTTGGTTCAGGCAAACAATTGCAATCTTGGATACACATTAAAGACATTGCTCGCATGTACAGTTTTGTGATTCAAAATCAAGTTGAAGGAGTTGTAAATGCGGTTGCGCCAATTCCAGTTTCAAATCAGGAGTTAACGAGCATTATAGCTAAAAGGCTTCACCGACCTTTATTCTTACCTAATTTACCAAGAAGTTTTATGAAAATGGTATTAGGAGAAATGCATATTTTGTTGTTTAACAATAAAAATGTGGTTCCTAAAAAGGTCGTTAATTTGGGTTTTAAATTCGATTATCCCACCGCAGAAATTGCTTTATCTCACTTAATAAAATAAAAAAAAGTTCTAGTTTTTGCTAGAACTTTTTTTCTTCAATGAATTAATGCTATTTTTTGCCTTTCGGCCAATTGTAAACCTTTTATAATTCAAATGTAGCTAGAACTTTAATACAATAATCTTAATATTATATTAAAGTTTTTAATTCAGATTATTTTCTGCTTAATAAAATTAAGTGACAATTTGACATTTTTTCAGAATTGGCAGTACTTTTGCAATCCGTTATCGGAATAAAATAAACCATGAATCTTAAAGATCTATTTAAAAATAAAAATACCATGAGTACGGAAAAAACGGACAAAGAAATTCTTGAAAATGAAATGAATCTAAATTCAGAAGAAACGTCATCGGTTTCTGATAATGCTGGAGTTGAAGAGGAGGATTCACTAACTGCCGAACAAAAATTAGAATTGGAATTATCCAAAGAAAAAGATAAGTTTTTGCGTCTTTTTGCAGAATTTGAAAATTATAAAAAAAGAACTTCCAAAGAAAGAATGGATTTATTCAAAACTGCCAATCAAGAAGTTTTACAAGCTATGTTGCCAATTCTTGACGATTTTGACAGAGCTTTGGTTGAAATTGGAAAATCAGAAGACGATGCATTGTTGCAAGGGGTAAGTTTGATTCATGAAAAATTCAAATCAACGCTTTTATCTAAAGGTTTAGAAGAAGTTGAAGTTCGTGCTGGCGATGCTTTTAATGCTGATTATGCAGAGGCAATTACACAAATTCCTGCTGCATCGGAGGCATTAAAAGGTAAAATTGTTGATGTGCTTGAAAAAGGATATAAATTAGGAGATAAAATTATTCGCTTTCCAAAAGTTGTTATTGGGAATTAATTTTTGATTATTTAAAATTTAGTTCAAAACTATATTTATGAAAAAAGATTTTTACGAAATACTTTGTATCACAAAAAGTGCTTCGGCTGACGAAATAAAAAAAGCCTATCGAAAAAAGGCATTAGAATTCCACCCGGATAAAAATCCTGGAGATGCAAAAGCAGAAGAAAATTTTAAGGCTTGTGCCGAAGCGTATGAGGTTTTAAGTGATCCAAGTAAAAAAGCGAAATACGATCAATACGGTCATCAAGCATTTGATGGTGGTGGTGGTTTTGGCGGCGGTGGTCATCACATGAATATGGATGATATTTTTAGCCAGTTTGGAGATATTTTTGGTGGCGGATTCGGTGGCGGATTCGGAGGAAACTCAGGAGGTCAACGCCGTGTAAAAGGAAGCAACCTTCGAATTAAAGTAAAACTTACACTTGAGGAGATTGCCAATGGTGTGGAGAAAAAAGTAAAAGTAAAACGAAAAATACAAGCACCTGGAGTAAAATATAAAACCTGCTCTACTTGTAATGGGCAAGGGCAAGTGCTTCGAGTGACCAATACCATTTTAGGAAGAATGCAAACTTCTGCAACTTGTTCTTCTTGTGGTGGAGCAGGGCAAACTATTGAAAGCAAACCAAATAATGCCGATGCATATGGAATGATAATGGAAGACGAAACGGTCTCTATTAAGATTCCTGCTGGTGTTGTAGATGGAATGCAGCTAAAAGTTTCGGGTAAAGGTAATGATGCCCCTGGAAATGGAATTGCTGGGGATTTAATTGTTGCAATTGAAGAATTGGAACACGAATTCTTAAAACGTGAAGGTGAAAATCTACACTATGATTTATACATTAGTTTCCCAGAAGCTGTTTTAGGTGTTTCAAAAGAAATAGAAGCGGTAAACGGAAAAGTTCGAATCAAACTAGAAGAAGGAATTCAATCTGGAAAAATATTACGATTAAAAGGGAAAGGAATTCCGAGTTTAAACAGCTACGGTAACGGAGATTTATTGGTTCATATTAATGTTTGGACTCCAAAAACACTGAATAAAGAACAACGCGTTTTCTTTGAAAATTCATTATCGGATGAGAATTTTGTTCCGCATCCTGAAAAAGGGGATAAATCCTTTTTTGACAAAGTAAAAGATATGTTTTCTTAAATTTTTTGCAATTAAAATAAATTACAATTTAAGTACTAATTTTACTTGCATTTTTTTTCCCATCCTAATGTTTACATAAGGGTGGGTTTTTTGTAACAAAATAGTTGAATTAACTACTAATTCTTTACTTTTACAAAACCAAATTCATAACAAATTTATTATGAGTACTATTCTTGAAGTTCACAATGTGGTTAAGCAATATGGTGATTATACTGCACTAAATGGAGTTTCATTAACTATCCCAAAAGGTAGCATTTACGGGCTTTTAGGTCCGAATGGTGCCGGAAAAACCTCATTAATTCGAATCATCAACCAAATTACGATGCCCGATAAAGGCGAGGTGTTTTTAGATGGTGAATTATTGAATCCAGAAGATGTACAATACATTGGCTACATGCCCGAAGAACGCGGTTTGTATAAATCGATGAAAGTGGGTGAACAATGCTTGTATTTAGCTCAATTGAAAGGATTGTCTAAAGCGGAAGCTAAAAAACAACTTAAATACTGGTTTGAACGATTGGAAATTCAAGGATGGTGGGATAAGAAAATCCAAGAATTATCTAAGGGGATGGCGCAGAAAATTCAATTTGTAGTTACGGTTTTACACCAACCTAAATTGTTGATATTAGACGAACCTTTTTCTGGATTTGATCCGGTGAATGCCAATTTAATTAAAGATGAAATCATTGAGCTAAATAAAAAAGGTACTTCGGTTATCTTTTCTACTCATAGAATGGAAAGCGTTGAGGAAATGTGTGATTACATTGCGTTAATTCATAAGTCAAACAAATTGATTGAAGGTAAATTAACCGATGTTAAAAAACAATACAGAACCAACAGTTATGAAGTGGGAATTTTGTGTGAGGATAATGAAAAGTTGCAAAACGAATTACAACAGAAATTTAAAATAGCACCAACCAATTTTAAATCTTTAAATGAAGAATTAAAATTAGAAATTCAGTTGGAAACAGCTTCGCAGAATGATTTACTTCAATTGTTAATGCAAAGAGGGCAAGTGACCCATTTTATGGAGAAAATTCCGAGTGTAAACGATATTTTTATTAAAACAGTAACTGATTAGAGTGTTAGATTTTAAGACTAATTAGACCTTTTAGATTTTATAAAAAGTCTAAAAAAATCTAAAAGGTCTGATAATCCAAGTAGTCTAACGAGTCTAAGAAAACCAAGTAGTATTAACATGAATAAACTAGCCTTAATTATAAAAAGAGAATTCATTGCGAAGGTTCGCAATAAATCATTTATAGTAATGACTTTTTTGAGTCCGTTATTGTTTGTAGGAATCGGACTTTTTGTTGGGTATTTAAGCAACATGAAATCTGAAATGAAAACCATTGCTATTCATGATGAAACCGGACGATTTGTAAACGAATTCAAAAGCGACCAAGAGTACAAATACCTCAATTTATCTCAAGTAGATTTAAAGATTTTGAAGGATAGCGTACTCAATGAAAGTTATGAAGGATTGTTATATATTCCTAAAATAAAACAAAACGATTCGTTGCAAAATATGGTTCAGTTTATTTCTAATGATAGTCCGAGTGTGAATTACATCAGTGGCTTAGAGGAGGTAATTGCTAAAAAAATAACAGGAGAGAATTTCCAAAGAGAAGGATTAGATACCTTAAAAATAAATAAGGCAAAGGCAGATGTTTCTATTCAGTTGAATAAAGCATCTGGAGAGACCGCTTTAAAAGGATTAAACGAAATTAAAATAGCAATCGGCGGTGCCTTTGGATATCTAATCATGATGTTCATCATCCTTTATGGTAATATGGTCATGCGAAGCGTGATTGAGGAAAAAACATCACGAATTATTGAAGTGATTATTTCTTCTGTGAAGCCATTCCAATTGATGATGGGTAAAATTATCGGCACCTCATTGGCGGGTATTCTCCAATTTTTAATTTGGGCCATCCTTGGTTTGTCAGCACTTTTTGTAATGTCATCGGTTTTTGGAGCTCAAATTGGCGCTACTAATGGTGCAGAGGCAGAAGCAATTCATATTGCTCAACAGCAAATGGGAGGAGAGTTGCAACTGTATATAAATGAAATTTTAAACTTACCAATCGGTACTATTTTAGGCTGTTTTATTATTTATTTCATAGGTGGTTACTTTTTATACAGTTCGTTTTATGCTGCTATTGGAGCCGCTGTAGATAATGAAACCGACTCACAACAATTCTTAATGCCAATTATAATGCCTTTAATTCTTGGTGTTTATATTGGTTTCTTTACCGTGGTAAATGATCCGCATGGTACCGTGGCTACTGTATTTTCTATGGTGCCATTAACCTCTCCAATCGTAATGATGATGCGAATTCCATTTGGAGTTCCCGTTTGGCAAATTGTACTTTCTATTACCATTTTGTTTGGTACTTTTATAGGAGTGGTTTGGTTTGCCTCAAAGATTTACCGCGTTGGAATATTAATGTACGGAAAAAAGCCTTCTTGGAAAGAGTTGTATAAATGGCTTAAATATTAATGGTTTGTAGCGAATGGCTCGGGCTTTATCGGTAATGGTAATTCCTGCTGCTTTTCCAAATCTCGCTTTGCGAGGATTTTCCCTTGCATCAGGGCTATTTAGAAAAAATTGTATATATTTGTTTAGCTAAATATATGAAAATCAAATACAATAAGATGAAAAAAATATACATAATAATATTGATTAGTCTAACTAACTTATCCTATTCGCAAGACCCTCGTATTTTTAATAATTACTGGTACCTAACTAATATTATTGACAATGGCGTAACTAATCTTCCACCAACAAACGACATGGGGATTAGTTTTGATTCACAAATGCTCAATGCGCACGCTTGTTTGTATTTAGCTGCCAATGTCACTTTTGAAAATAATACAACAAATTTTTCGGCAACAAATTTTATGTATTGTTTGTGTTGGTGTACCAATCCTTCAGCCGATGCATATGAAAATGGTAAATATTTTCCATTTCTAAATCACATTAATGGCAATCAAACTACAATTAGTAATTTTACTTATTCTATTTCTGAAATACCAGGAGGACCAAAGACATTAATTATCAATTCAGAATATAATACGCAAGCTGTTTACAGTAGCGTTCAACTCTCCAATTCCAATTTTGAAAAAATTGATTTTAGTATTTATCCCAATCCTTCCGATGAGTATATTAATATTCAGTTAGCTAATGATTCTTCAAGTGATCTGGAATTAGCGATTTATAATGAAATCGGAATCAAATGTAAATCAGATAGAATCAGTTCTAGCAATACTAGAATCGATACCAAAGAGTTGTCTTCAGGGGTTTATTTTGTCAAATTAAAAACCGATACCGAAACGCTTGTCAAGAAATTAATAAAGAAATAACTTCCAATTCATTATTTATCGGGTTATATTAAAAACCATTCGTATTTTTGCAGAAGCAAAATAAATTACACGAAGTTTTTAGCACCTAAAAATATGTCCAAAATATTAATCATAGAAGATGAAGCTTCCATTAGAAGGGTATTAACCAAAATACTTTCTGAGGAAAGCGATACCTATTTGGTGGATGAAGCCGAAGATGGCGTTCAAGGTTTGGAAAAAATAAAAAACACCGACTATGATTTGGTTTTGTGTGATATCAAAATGCCAAAAATGGACGGGGTTGAATTGCTTGAAGCAGTGAAAAAAATCAAACCCGAAATTCCTATGGTGATGATTTCTGGGCATGGTGATATGGAAACAGCTATTCAAACGATGCGTTTGGGAGCCTTCGATTACATTTCTAAACCTCCCGATTTAAATCGTTTGCTGAATACAGTTCGTAATGCTTTAGATAAAAAACAACTCGTTGTTGAGAATAAAATCCTGAAGAAAAAAGTCAGTAAGAATTACGAGATTATTGGTAATTCGGAGCCAATTATTGCAATCAAACAAATGATTGAGAAAGTGGCTCAAACTGATGCGCGGGTATTAATTACTGGGCCAAACGGAACGGGAAAAGAATTAGTTGCTCACCAACTTCATGAAAAAAGTGATCGTGCCGATTTCCCTTTAATTGAAGTGAATTGTGCTGCAATTCCTTCAGAATTGATAGAAAGTGAATTATTCGGGCATGTAAAAGGAGCCTTTACTTCGGCTGTAAAAGACAGAGCTGGAAAATTTGAGGCAGCCGATGGCGGAACGATTTTCTTAGATGAAATTGGCGATATGAGTTTGGCTGCACAGGCGAAAGTACTAAGAGCTTTGCAAGAAAATTTGGTTCAGCGTGTAGGAGCCGACAAAGATATTAAGGTCAATGTGCGTGTTATTGCGGCTACCAATAAAGATTTACAAAAAGAAATAGAGGCAGGTCGTTTTAGGGAAGATTTATACCACCGATTGGCAGTAATATTAATTAAAGTTCCTTCGTTAAATGATCGCCGAGATGACATACCTTTGCTTTTAGAACATTTTGCTACTAAAATTGCCGAAGAACAAGGAAATGCAACCAAGTCGTTTTCAAAAGAAGCGATAAAATTATTACAAGTTTATGATTGGACCGGTAATATTCGTGAACTTCGTAATGTTGTTGAACGTCTAATTATACTTGGCGGAAATGAAATTTCTGAGCAAGATGTAAAATTGTTCGCTAGTAAATAAAGAACCCAACCAAAATGCAATTAAAAAAAATAAACCCCCAACTGCAACAGGCATTAATTGAGCATGAGCTAACCGAAGCCAATGAAATGCAACAAGAAACTTTTTCAACGATAAAGAGTGGGGTAGACGCGGTTATTCAATCGCCTAAAGGATCAGGGAAAACGACAACTATTGTTTTAAATGTGATTCAGCGTTTAGAAAAATCAATAGGTGAATGCACGCGTGCTTTAATTATTGTAGAGAATAAAGAAAAAGTGTTGGAGATGGAAGAACTCTTCTTAAAGATAGGTACATACACTGATTTAAGCATTTTAGGAGTTCATGATAAAGGCGATATTGATTATGATAAAAACATAATATCTCTGGGTTTAGATATCTTAATTGGAACGCCAAATCGTATTAACGCTTTATTTTCTTCAGCAGGTTTTAATATAAATACCATTCGAATGTTTGTTGTTGATGATTCCGATGTATTGTTTAGAAACCGAATGGATGCAGTAATTTTGAGATTGTCGGCTAGTATTGATAAAACCCAACGCATTTTCTTTTGTTCTGAAATAACCGAACGAGTAGAAATATTAGCAGATAAAATCATGATAGAACCGCTTTTCTTCGAAATGGAAGAGGAGGAATAAAACAATATTAATTAAAAAAAAACATGGGCTTAATTAAAATATTTTCGGGTGAAGAAATTCTTGCAGTTACTCTAAAAGAGAAATTAGAAGAAGCAGATCTAACTGTAGTAATAAGAAATAACAATCAGGCAAATGTTTTGCCAAGTATCGCAACACCTAAAGCGGTTGAGTTATTTATTCAAGAAGTTGATTTTGGTAAAGCGCACCCAATAATTGAAGCTTTTAGACTAAGTTTATAATTAAAAAAAAGTGAAATGAAGTATTTATTATTTTTTGCTTTAGTATGTATTCAAGTTTCTTGTGTTTCCAATTCAAATACAGATTCCAATACAAGTTTAACTCCTAATAAAGTTTTGTTGTTGAAGGTGGATTATGAGACAAATACTTTTGAAGGTGGAAATGAAACGACATTTCCAAGTTCAACAGCTTCCTTTACTTTGACGAAACAAGTTATTCCTCCGGGTGATTTTGGAAATATCAAATTGTTTTACAGCGAATTAAATTATAAATTATTTGATGGAGATATCATTTGGATGGGTGATGGACAAATTCATTTTCCAACTTCCTTTTTGCCAGCCAACCAATACATTTTTTTAAATACACTAGTGCCAATAGCAGACCCAGTTTTTGAGAATGTTTATAATCCGGATAATACAAATTACAATTATTCAGAAATATTTAATGCAATTCGATACCTAGAAATTGTAAATCAATATAGAGCAAGCAACCCTAATGCGACTGTAAAATTATTCTTGTACACGCCGGGTGTTGGCGTTGGAGATCCGAGCCAATGGAAATGGATTTTTATAATTAAAAATTAGAATTGGTATCACATAAATGTACTTTAATTCTAAACATTTAATCTATCTTTGCACCTTTAAAAATCGGATAATTTAATTATCTAAAATTCTATCAATCTAAAATGATTACAGTCAACGATATTTCCGTTCAATTTGGCGGAACTACCTTATTTAGCGATGTTACTTTTGCTATCAATGAAAATGACAAAATTGCCTTAATGGGTAAAAATGGTGCTGGTAAATCCACTCTTTTGAAGATTATTGCCGGTGTTTCGAAACCTTCAACAGGATCTGTTTCTGTTCCTAAAGAGGCAGTTGTGGCTTATCTTCCGCAGCATTTATTGACTTCTGATGGCGCTACTGTCATGGAAGAAGCATCTAAAGCATTTGGAGAAATCTTCAAAATGAAAGCAGAGATTGATGAAATCAATGATCAATTAACCATTCGAACAGATTATGAGAGCGATGCGTACATGAAATTGATTGAGCGTGTTTCTGATTTGAGTGAAAAATATTATGCTATTGAAGAGATTAATTACGAAGCTGAGGTAGAGAAAATATTAGTTGGACTTGGATTTGAAAGAGAAGATTTTGCGCGTCAAACATCTGAGTTTTCTGGAGGTTGGAGAATGCGAATTGAATTGGCTAAAATTCTTTTGCAAAAACCCGATTTAATTTTGTTAGATGAGCCTACCAACCATATGGATATTGAAAGTATTCAATGGCTGGAAGATTTCTTGATTAACTCGGCAAAAGCAGTAGTTGTAATTTCTCACGACAGGGCTTTTGTGGATAATATTACTAACAGAACGATTGAAGTGACGATGGGTCGTATTTATGATTATAAAGCTAAATATTCCCATTACTTAGAATTACGTAAAGACCGAAGATTACACC
This sequence comes from Flavobacterium sp., assembly GCF_046073885.1. Taxonomy (GTDB): domain Bacteria; phylum Bacteroidota; class Bacteroidia; order Flavobacteriales; family Flavobacteriaceae; genus Flavobacterium. The sequence continues at coordinate 2,242 of NZ_JBJTND010000051.1, read as the reverse complement.
AACAAAAAGCGTACGACGAGCAACAAAAAATGATTGCCGATAATCAAGCTTTTATTGATCGCTTTAAAGGAACCTTTTCTAAAACAGATGCGGTTCAATCTCGTGTTAAAATGTTGGAAAAACTAGAAATTGTTCAAGTGGATGAGGTAGATACCTCGGCCTTAAAATTAAAATTTCCGCCTGCGGTTCGATCTGGAAATTATCCAGTTATTGTAAAGGATTTATGTAAGTCATACGGAGATAAAGAAATTTTTAGAGATGCCAATATAGTTATTGAGCGCGGACAAAAAGTAGCTTTCGTAGGGAAAAACGGTGAAGGAAAATCAACCATGATTAAAGCAATCATGAAAGAGATTGAAATCAATAGTGGTTCAGTTGAAATTGGGCACAATGCTCAAATTGGATATTTTGCTCAAAATCAAGCGTCCTTATTGGATGAAAACGCGACCATTTTTTCTACGATTGATGATATTGCGGTTGGCGATGTTCGAACCAAAATCAAAGATATTTTAGGAGCTTTTATGTTTCATGGTGATGATGTTACCAAGAAAGTTAAAGTGCTTTCCGGTGGAGAAAAAACCCGTTTGGCCATGATAAAATTACTATTAGAACCAGTTAATCTTTTAATTCTAGATGAGCCATCCAATCATTTGGATATGAAGACTAAAGATATTATTAAAGATGCTTTACGTGACTTTGACGGTACGTTAATTTTGGTTTCACACGATAGAGATTTTCTTGATGGATTAGCTACCAAAGTATTCGAATTTGGAAATAAAAGGGTGAAAGAACATTTTGAAGATATTAAAGGATTCTTAGCACACAAAAAAATGGATTCCCTAAAAGAAATCGAGAAATAATCGTGAACATATCCCAATATACCAAAGAGTTTAAATACAATCTTCAGCTAGCTTATCCAGTGGTTTTGGGTATGCTTGGACACACCCTAATTATGATTGTAGACAACATCATGGTGGGTAAATTGGGTTCTACCGAGTTGGCTGCCGTTTCTTTAGCTAACAGTATGATTTTTGTGGCCTTATCTCTTGGAATTGGTTTTTCCACAGCTATAACACCAATTGTAGGCGAAGCTGATGCCGAAAAAGACAATTTAAAAATTCGTTCTGCATTTCATAATGGGTTGTTTTTATGTGTCCTACTTGGATTTCTATTGTTCGGTTTGATTGTTTTGGGTAAACCAATTATGGAATTGCTGCACCAGCCAAAGGAGGTAATAGTATTGGCAAAACCATTTTTAGATTGGGTTGGATTTTCGTTAGTTCCGTTAATAATATATCAAGGATACAAGCAATTTGCGGATGGTCTATCCATGACCAAGTATTCCATGTATGCCATTGTTATAGCTAACGTTCTTCACGTGATTATTAATTATTGCTTGATTTATGGAGTTTGGATTTTTCCAAAAATGGGAATCATAGGCGCCGCTTTGGGAACGGTAATTTCTAGGATTGCTATGGTTGTTTTTATGCATATTATATTGGCAAGACAAGAGCAGTTAAAAACGTATTTTCATAATTTTAGTTTTTCCGAAATTAAAAAAGAAACCATTAAAAAGATTGTAAATCTTGGTGTACCATCGGCCATGCAAATGCTATTTGAAGTGGTGCTTTTCACAGCTGCAATTTGGCTATGTGGAAACATTGGAAAAACAAGTCAGGCTGCCAATCAAATTGCATTAAGTTTGGCTTCCATGACCTTCATGTTTGCCATGGGGTTAAGTGTGGTTTCTATGATTCGAGTGAGTAATCAAAAAGGATTGAATGACTATAAAAACCTAGTGGTTGTAGCGCGTTCTATATTTTTGCTAGTAATTCTAATTGAAATTTTCTTTGCCTTTTTATTTATCGTGCTACACAATATTGTTCCTTCTTTGTTTTTGGATATGGAAAATTCAAAACAGTTGCTGGATAACAAAGAAGTAGTTTTAATCGCTTCCAAATTACTTTTGGTTGCTGCCGTTTTTCAAATTTCAGATGGTATTCAAGTTGTTGTATTAGGTGCTTTACGCGGATTGCAGGATGTTAAAATTCCGATGTATATTACGTTTGTTGCTTATTGGGTAATTGGCTTCCCAATCTCATATTATCTGGGTGAATATACCGATTTAAAAGCCGTTGGAGTATGGATTGGCTTGCTAGCAGGATTGACATCGGCTGCATTATTTTTATATATTCGCTTTCATTTTTTGACAAAAGCATTAATTTTGCAGGATAGTTTAAAA
>NZ_JBJTND010000050.1:0-34631 GCF_046073885.1 Flavobacterium sp. | reverse complement strand
ATCTGTTGTTATGTTAGCAGTAACATCAACAGTTGGTGTTGGGTACACCGTGTTTTGTGGGTCAAAATTAGCCCATCCGTCAGTCCACATTGCAGCTGGAGCTGGTTCGAAAGCACCACGGTAAGTAGTGTTTACAATTTGTGCATTACCTAAGAAAGCGGTAAGCAACAACATTAATAAAAAGTAAGTTTTTTTCATAATTGGGTTTGATTAAATTTTTGACAAACATATACCCCATATGTAAACCGAATGGAAAGAAATCTTTAATTATTTAATAACTTTATGTTTATAAATTGTTAACTATCAATTGTGTTTATAAAAAAAGGCAAACATTAAGTTTGCCTTTTTTTATAAGAAGTAGTCATTTTTTTTAAAAAGTATAACTTAAAGATAGAGAAAATGTTGGGCCAAATTTTGTTAACCAAACTAAGTCATCTTCATCAGGATTATATCCGTTTTTATTTTGAGAATCTCCAGTGAAAATTGAATTAATGGTTTTATTAAATCCGGTAACATTCGTTTTACCTAAATCATTGTTTTCATAAAAAATTAAATCTTGAGCTAAAACATTTTGAGCGTTTAATTTCACTTCAATTTTATTTTTATAAAAGCTTTTAGCAATTTGTAAATCTAAGAAAGTTCTACTTTTTTCCCATAATGCTGGAGTAGAGGCACCTACTGTTTGGTTCCCTTGGATTGCAATACGATCGCCAATTCGGTTTAAATTAGCCGATGCTGACCAGCCAGATTCTTTGCCAATATATTGTAAACCAGCATTAAATACATAAGGTGATTGACCTTGTAAAGGAATTTCTTCTAGAGTAGATGAAGAAACTAAATTAGAAATATCTACTTTAGATCTAATTATAGATAGATTAGTAAACAATGTAATATCATCTAATAAATTAGCATTTTTAGAACCAAATATTGAACTTAACAAAGTTCTATATTCCATTTCAACTCCTTTATTTTCTCCAGATTTAGCATTTTCATATTTATTAGAATTATTTGCTTGAGCTTGTAATTCAATAGGATCTGAGAATTTTTTATAAAAAGCAGAAATTGAAAACAATTGTCCTTTCCCTGGGAAAATTTCATAACGCAAATCGGCATTGAATACTTTTGCAATTTTAAGATCTGGTGTACCTTCAGTATTAAATTTAGTAGAAGCATCATAAAATAAGAAAGGTGCAAGCTCTCTAAACTCAGGTCTATTTAAAGTTTTTGAAAAACTTAATCTTAAATTTTGCTTTTTATTAACCCCATAAATTAAATTTAATGAAGGCAAAAAGTCAATTTGTGAATTATCAACATTAATAGGGGTTCCTGTATCTGATTTAGAAGCTAACAGCTGCGAATAAGACTCCATTCTTACTCCCCAAATAATTCTAAATTTACTGATACTATTGTCTAACATTACATAGGCAGCATTCAAATTAGAAGATGCTTTATAAGTATCATTCCCTTTTGTTCCCTCAAATAAAGTAAGTCCGCTTACACCAGGAACTCCTGGAGCTCCAGGAGTAATAATTCCCATATTTGAACTATTAAAAATCGTAGAATTACCTAAAAATGGAATGTAACTGGCTAAGTTATTTGCAGTATAATTATATCCATTAACAACTCCAGTAAACGGAATATATCCTAATTGTCTTGCTGAAAAATCTCTAAAACGAGATTGCGTGAAATAACCAATTTTTATATCGGTAGCAAATTTTTCTGTAAAATTAATTTTTCTACTAAGGTCTATTTTAGTGCTAAAAATATTTTCAATATTTTCAGAAACAAACATTGATCCAGGTGATTCACTACCTACAGTATTAACTTGAAAATCTGCTTTTGGTTGTTGGTATCCTGGTCCAAAAATATTTGGATTAATGTTATAGGTATTTCTTCTGTCATTAGGAATACTTCTTATTACATTGCTGTAAGAGCCTACCCAGTTGATTTTGATTTTACTTGCAGACAAAATATGATCTCCAGCTAATTGACCAGTATATATTTTATTGCTTGTAAACATTCTTGCGGTAGTATTAATCAACATTGGTGGATCATCTTGAGAAATTGATCCGTTTCTATCAATAACCCTATTGTTAGAATTAATACTGTAAAGATTCTTAAATGTAAATGAATTATTTGAATCCATTTTTAAAGACACATTTGCTAAAACCCCAAATAATGTTTGTGTATTATAGTTATCATCAACTTGGTCGGTCAACAATGCTCCGGGAGTTTCATAACTTTTTCTCAGCGTTTGATTATAATTGTTTGTTTTATTATAGGAAACAGAAGCTAAAAAACCTAAATTTTGATTGTCTTTTTGTTTATAAAATTTTCCTAAAGTATATTGAAAACTCATATTAGGGCTGAATGTTTTATTATATAAGCCCCAATCTGTTTGATAGGATTTAGCCAAATCAGAAATTTGAGAATAACTACTTTGTGTATGAGCTTGTTGTAATGCTTGAAATTGAGTTGTTGAAGGAAAAGAAGCCGGCAATCCTCTAGTTCCATCATCTAATCCAATCCAATCGCTTTTACCTCCTTCATAATATAATTGGTTTTTTCCAGTAGTGATTGTGTTATAACCTGAACTTAAAGAAATACTTTGAAAATCTTTATCAGGAGTAGCTTTTGTATTAATTTCTACTACCCCTCCAGCAAATTCTCCAGGTAAATCTGGCGAAGCAGTTTTATAAATGACAATATTGTCAATCATATTTGCAGGAAAAATATCAAACGAAAAAGCTTTTCTATCTGGCTCAGAACTTGGCAGAGGCGCTCCATTTAAAAAAGTTGTATTGTAACGATCATTTAATCCTCTAATGATTACAAATTTATTGTCTTGAATACTCGCTCCACTAATTCTTTTTAATACATCTGATGTTGTTCTATCTGGAGTTCTTTTAATTGTCTCTGCAGAAATTCCATCAGAAACTCTAATGCTGTTTTTTTGTAATGTCAATAAAGATTTTACAGATTCAGTTTTTGCTTTTGTAGATTTAATTACAACGTCTTCCAGTTGATTTTTCTTTTCTACAAGAGAAACCGTCAAGTCGTAGGTTTCATTTGCTACTGTTTGAACATCAGATACTATTTTTGACTCAAATGATAAGTAGGAAAATTGAACAGAATAATTTCCAACTGGAAGATTTCTAAAAATAAAATTACCCTCTGTATCAGATATAGTAGATTTTTTAATAGATTTAATTACAATATTTACTCCAGATATTGGTTTTCCTGTATTTTCTTCAATAACAACTCCTTTGATTATTGAATTTTGACCAAAAATAAATTGTGTAAATAAAATTAACACAAATGATGAAATTAGTTTCATTATAAATTGAATTTAAATTTGATGGCAAAATTACTTATTGATAATCTTATGTATGTTAATTCTACTTTATGAAATTCGTTTGAAAAAAATATAAATATTAAATTAGTGTTAATGGATTGTCAAGTAAATGTTATTTGGTTTGGGTTTGATTTAATTAGTTATCCTATAGCAGATTCACTACATAAATAATTCTAAATTCTTATTAAATTGGCAAGATATTTGAATATATATTTTTATCTTTGCTCTGATAAATAAACCTATGAAGAAAAATTACTTCTACTTTTTATTAATTTGTTTGCTCTTGAGTGCAACTACTTTGTTTGCTCAGGAAAGTAAACAGCAGCCAAAAGTGCAGGACAACGCTATTGAAGGATTAAACTTTTACCCGAATCCTGTTACCAATGGAAAATTGTATATTACTTCAAAAAATAATGAAGATAAACAAATTGCTATTTTTGATGTTTTAGGGAAAAAAGTTTTTCAAGTTCTTCTTACTTCAAAAGAATTAAATATTTCTTCATTGTCTCCAGGAATCTATTTTATTAAAATTGAAGAAGGGGATGCAAGTACCACTAGAAAATTAATTGTCAGATAATTATAATTTTTACAATTAACTATTAATTTACATGGAAATTCTTTCCATTAAAAAAATAGTAATTACCTTTGTTTAATAATTTACATTAATAAATCATGAAAAAACTTTACATTTTATTATTATCAGCTGTAGCTTCTGTTTCTTTTGGACAGACGATTTACTCTGAAAACATGGGTGTTCCTACAGGAACAACTTTAATTCCAGCTTATGTTACTGGTACTGCACCTGCAACTTTTCAAAACGCTGCCCCTATTGTATATTCAGGAACAGGTGATGTTAGAGTAACTTCTGCTTCTAGTACTTATACAGGTGCTTCAGGTGGTGGAAACGTATATTTGACAGGTACTGCAGGAAAATACTTTCAAATTGATGGTATTAACACTTCAGCTTATTCTTCAGCTAATATTCAAATGACTTTTGGGTATTTAACTGCTACTTTTGCAACAGTTCAAGTGATATTAGAATACAGTACTGATGCTTCAGCTACAACTCCAACTTGGACTCCAATATCATTCACAAATAATACATCGGCTGCTTGGAACTTAGTTTCTATTCCTGGTGGAGTATTACCTTCTTCAAGTTCATTGTCTTTACGATTTACTCAACCTACAGTAGCGGGGCAAATTAGAATTGACGATATTAAAATATTTAATTACAATCCTGCTTGTACTTTAGTACTGGCAACTGCTACAGGGGCTTGTGATGCTGTAACCTATAATATTGATACTTACACTGCAACCATCCCATTTACAGGAGGAGGAACTGGTTCTTACACAATTACACCTACAGCTGGTACAGTTGCTGGTGACAATCCAGGTTCAGTTGCTACAGGTAACATTTTAATCAATGGTGTTCCAGAAGGAACTAATTTGACTGTAAATGTAGTAAGTGGTGTTTGTTCATACCAATCTGTGTTAACTGCACCTACTTGTAAGCCAGTAAACACACTTCCATACAACGAGCCTTTCCCTTATGCAGCTGGAACAGCTTTAGGTTCTTCTCAAAAATGGACTAACCTAAATACAGGTGATGATATTCTTGGAGCTTCAGGAAATTTAACATACAATGGTTATGCAGCTACAGGAAATTCTGTAACATTTACAGGAGCCGGTATTGACTGTATTACACCATTTACATCGACTACTTCAGGTACAATTTATGCCTCTTTCTTAGTTAATGTAACCGATTTATCTACAATGACTGCTACAACTCCTACTACATATTTTGCTGGATTAACTGATGCAGCTAAAAACTACAAAGGACGTCTATTCATCACTAAATCTGGAACTCAATATCAATTTGGTTTAGATGCTGCAAGTACAACAACTAATTTAGATGCTACTTTAAGAAATGCAGGAGATGTACAATTAGTAATCATGAGCTATGATTTTTCAACTTTAACATTAAAAGCTTGGATCAATCCAGATTTAACTACCTTTGATGTAGCAGTTACTGCACCAACATTATCACAAGTATTAACTACTGCAATTGCAGATTTAGGTGGATTTATCTTAAGACAAGATACCGCTACTACTACTCCTACAATTATTTTTGACGAATTAAGAATTGACACTGCAATTAGTGGTGTTCTTTCTTCAAACCAAGTAAATACAATTGCTGGATTAAAAGTATATCCTAACCCAGTTTCAAATGGAACTTTATTTATCGAATCAGATTTAAATTCAGATAAGAATGTTGCTATTTTTGATGTATTAGGAAAACAAGTATTCAATGCAACTACTTCAAATAATGCAATCAATGTAAGTCAATTAAAAACTGGAATTTACATGGTTCGTATTACTGAAGAAGGAAATACCGTAACAAAAAAATTAGTTATTAAATAATTAATTTAATATACAATTGAAAAGCTCCAAGTCACTTGGGGCTTTTTTATTTTTATTACTTTTGTAAAAATTAAAATTTTGATTTCCTCACAAGATATTTTTACTATTTCAGGCGCTAAGCAATTTGAAAAAATCGCTTTAAAAGTTTTTCGTTTTCAATACGAAAACAACGCTGTTTATAGGTCTTTTTGTGATTTAATTAAAACCAAAAAAGGTACAGTAAAATCATTAGAGCAAATTCCATTTCTTCCAATACAATTTTTTAAGAGTCACGAAGTGCTCTCTTCTAAAGATCCTATTCAGGAAACTTTTACGAGTAGTGGAACTACCGGAATGATAACTAGCAAGCATCTTATTACAGATGTTACGCTTTACGAACAAAGTTATCAAAATGCTTTCTCTGAATTTTATGGAAATATTGAAGATTATGCTGTTTTGGCTTTATTACCGTCTTATTTAGAGCGCGAAGGATCTTCATTAATTTATATGGTTAAAGATTTAATTGACCGTTCGAATAATGAAAATAGCGGATTTTACTTACATAATTACAACGAGCTAATTTCTAAATTAATTGAACTTGATGCTTCTGGGCAAAACATAATATTAATAGGAGTTACTTATGCCTTATTGGATTTAATTGAGATTCAAAAATTTCAATTAAAAAACTCCATCATCATGGAAACCGGAGGTATGAAAGGAAAGCGAAAAGAAATCATTCGAGAAGAATTGCACGCTATTCTTTGTGATGGTTTTGGAGTTTCAAGCATTCACTCCGAATACGGCATGACCGAATTATTATCGCAAGCCTATTCTTTAGGTAACGGAATTTTTGAATGCCCAAGTTGGATGAACATCTTAATTCGAGATCCCGAAGATGCTTTATCCTATGTTGATCCAGGTAAAACCGGAGGCATAAACGTTATTGATTTAGCCAATATTAATTCGTGTTCCTTTATAGCTACACAAGATTTAGGCAAGAAATATCCTAATAATTCCTTCGAAGTTTTAGGACGGTTTGATAATTCCGATATTCGAGGATGTAATTTAATGGTATATTAAAAAAGGAGCAATTTGCTCCTTTTTTATTTAAACTATTTGAATCAAATAATAATTTTTCTTTCCTTTTTGTAGGACTAAAAATTTGCCTTTAACCAAATCTTTTTCAGAAATAATATACTCCTCGCCTACTTTACTTTTATTCAACGAAACCGAATTTTGTTTCAATTCGCGTCGCGCATCACTATTAGAGGGTAAAAAATTGGTTTTTGCCGAAAGGGCAGCAATCATATCCATTCCGTTAGCAATCTCTTCTTTAGAAATTTGCGCATTAGGAACACCATCAAAAACCTCAACAAAAGTAGCATCATCTAATTTTGCTAGATCTTCCATTGTTGGACTAAAAAAAGCATTCGAAGCAAAAATAGCGCGCTCCAATTCCTCTTTACCATGAACAAAAATTGTTACTTCTTCTGCCAATCGTTTTTGCAACACTCTTAAATGCGGTGCTTCTTGGTGTTCTGCAATAAGGGCATCCACCGTATTTTTATCTAAAAAGGTAAAAATCTTAATGTATTTTTCTGCATCAACATCGGTGGTATTCAACCAAAATTGATAAAATTTGTAAACCGAAGTTTTATCGGCGGTAAGCCAAACATTTCCACCTTCAGTTTTTCCAAATTTAGATCCATCGGCTTTAGTAATTAATGGACAAGTCATAGCAAATGCTTTGGCTCCTTCTCCATTCATTCTTCTTACTAATTCGGTTCCCGTTGTAATATTCCCCCATTGATCTGAGCCACCCATTTGTAGCAAACAATGGTGCGTTTTGTATAAATGATGAAAATCGTAACCTTGAATTAATTGATAGGTAAATTCGGTGAAACTCATCCCCTCGCCACTTTCTCCGCTCAAACGTTTTTTAACCGAATCTTTCGCCATCATGTAATTTACGGTGATGCGTTTACCCACATCACGAGCAAAATTGATGAATGAAAAGTCTTTCATCCAATCGTAGTTGTTTACCAATAGAGGCGCATTTGCAGCAGAAGAATTAAAATCTAAAAATCGAGATAAAACCGCTTTTATTCCGGCCACATTTTTTTCTAAAGTAACTTCGTCAAGCAAATTTCGCTCATCCGATTTCCCAGATGGATCTCCAATCATTCCCGTTGCACCGCCTACTAAGGCAATAGGTTTATGTCCGAATTGCTCCAAATGAACTAATAAAATTATTGGCACCAAACTTCCAATATGCAACGAATCACTTGTTGGGTCAAAACCAATATAGGTCGTTGTCATTTCTTTAGTCAATTGTTCTTCGGTTCCCGGCATAATGTCGTGAACCAATCCGCGCCATTGCAATTCTTCTACTAAATTCCTCATTGTAAACTATAATTTAGGCAAATATAAGAATTGTGAACGGCAATGGCAACAAAGGAAAATTGGATCACTTTTTTTCTTGAAAAAAACCAAAACCAAGTCAAACTAATTATCTTTGTAACTATGATATTAGTTACTGGAGGAACTGGTTTAGTTGGAGCGCATTTACTTCTTCATTTATTAGAAAATGGAGCCGAAAAAGTACGTTCTACTTATAGAGATGCTAAAAACTTGACCAAAACCAAAAGGCTTTTTGAGCTCTACAAAAAGGAAGTTTTATTTGATAAAATCGAATGGATTTTAGCAGATATTTTAGATGTTCCAGCGCTTGAATTAGCTTTTCAAGATGTTGATTATGTATACCACTGTGCCGCTTTAATTTCTTTTGATCCCGATGATGAAGAGAAATTAAGAAAAGTAAATATTGAAGGTACTGCCAATATTGTAAATTTTTGTATCGATAAAAAAGTAAAAAAACTATGTCATGTGAGTTCAATTGCGGCTTTAGGAGATTTAATTCCTGTTGAAGGAAAACTGCCAATTCACAATCCTATTAACGAACAAACCGAATGGAATCCGGAGGTAGCGCATAGTGATTATGCTATATCAAAATATGGAGCTGAAATGGAAGTTTGGCGCGGATTTCAAGAAGGCTTATCTGTAGTGATTGTGAACCCAGGGATTATCCTTGGCCCAGGATTTTGGAATCAAGGAAGTGGGATTCTGTTTCGAACTGTAAAAAAAGGGCTTTCTTTTTACACCAATGGAAGTGCTGGCTATGTAGCGATTACCGATGTGGTAACCATTATGTCCCGACTAATGAACTCTGAATGTATTGGTGAAAAATATATTTTGGTTGCAGAAAATCATAACTATAAAGACATCCTTCATTACATTGCAGGAAAAATGGGAGTTAAAAAACCAACTCTTCTTGCTGGAGCTGGTTTATTAAATTTAGGATATAGATTGGATTGGATTTTATCTACAATTTTTCAAACAAAAAGAAAATTATCTAAAACTAGTGTTGATTCTTTAATGAGCCCAACTGTTTTTTCTAGCAATAAAATTATAGAAGAATTGAATTATTCTTTTGAAGATATTAAAAATTACATAGACCGTATAATCCCTTTTTACAAGGATTAATTATTTTACAATTTCTTTTTCAGAAAGTGTTTCCGGTGTATTAAGAACTTTTCGATTTGTTAACTTAGCATTTTCTTTAGTAAGTCGTTCTTTTACATTGTCATACATTTTTTTGTATTCTTTAATGTCGGAAGCATAAAACTGAGTGCTTTTAGCAAAGGTCAAACTGTCTATTTTGTATTTTCTTTTAATAAAATCGGTTGGACTTGGATAATCTTGCACTGAATAATTATGCGCTCTTGTAGCCTCCAAAATAGCTAAATCATAAATAATATTTTCCATCTTATCCCTTGAGATAAGATTATTTGGTTTTTGAATTGCCTCATCTTTACAACTTGTTGCTGCAAAAACGAATACCATAATAATTATATTGATTTTTTTCATGGATGAATTATCTATTAAAAAGCAAACGTTTTCCCGCTTTAATATCTTTTACCTTGGCATTTTCATAGACTAAGTTTCCATTTACAAAAGTATGGGTGATTCTTGATTTAAAATTGGTCCCTTCAAATGGTGACCATCCACAATGATATAAAATGTTGTCTTTTTTAACACTCCATGGCTTTGATGGATCAACCAAAACTAAATCGGCATAATAGCCCTCTTTAACAAAACCTCTATTTTCTATTTTGAAAATCTTCGCTGGATTATGAGCCATCTTCTCAACGATTTTTTCAACAGATATTTTCCCTTGATGGAATGCTTCAAACATGGCTACCACTGCGTGCTGAACTAGTGGCCCTCCCGATGGCGCTTTGGTATATTCTTGTTGTTTTTCTTCTAATGTATGTGGTGCATGATCTGTTGCAATAACATCTATGGTGTCGTTAAGTAATGCCTTCCATAATGCTGCTCTATCGGAAGCAGATTTAACTGCAGGATTCCATTTAATGAAATTCCCCTTTGTATCATAATCCTCATCAGAAAACCAAAGATGATGAATACATACCTCAGCAGTAATTTGTTTTTCTTCTAATGGTATTTTGTTTGTAAACAATTCCATTTCTTTGGCAGTAGAAAGGTGAAATACATGAAGTCTTGCTCCTGTTTTTTTTGCTAATGCAATGGCTTTGGAAGAAGATATATAACACGCTTCTTCACTACGAATTAAATGATGTGCCGTAACCGGAATAGCATCACCAAACTCGGTTTTATATTTTTCTAAATTGGATTTAATAGTAGCTTCATCTTCACAATGAACAGCAATAAGCATTTTGGTGCTAGAAAATATTTTTTCTAAAGTTGCTTCATTATCAACCAACATATTTCCAGTTGAAGAGCCTAAAAATAATTTTATCCCTGCAACATTGGACGGATTGGTTTTTAATAATTCCTCCAAATTATCATTGGTTCCTCCCATCATGAAGGAATAATTGGCATACGAACTTTGAGAAGCAATCTCGTATTTTTGTTCTAATAATTCTTGAGTAACCGCATTAGGAACCGTATTGGGTTGTTCAATAAATGAGGTAATTCCGCCTGCAACTGCAGCTCTACTTTCGGTAGCAATATTTCCCTTGTGAGTAAGACCTGGCTCACGAAAATGAACTTGATCGTCTATTGCCCCCGGAATTAAATAATTACCTCCTGCATCAATAACCTTACAATTGGAACTTTTATGGCTAATACTCGGCGCGATTTCTTTAATAAATTCGCCTTCAATTAACACATCCCCTTCAATAATTACCCCTTCGTTTACAATCTTAGCATTTTTTATTAATACGGTATTCATGATATTATTATTTCAAAAACTTAAAAGTGTTCTTGTTATTTAGTTACAGGTTATTAAACATTCTTTTTATACGTAAAGCCAATACTCCAAATATAGCTTCTTTAATAATGGATCCACTCATTTTAGATTGCCCCTTGGTTCTATCTGTAAAGATTACTGGCACTTCCTGAATGTTGCAATTATTTGAATACGCACGGTATTTCATTTCAATTTGAAAGGCATAGCCAATAAACTTAATCTTGTCTAAATTTATTGCTTCCAAGACCGATCGATGGTAACAAATAAATCCGGCGGTGGCATCCATAATTTTCATTCCGGTAATTGCACGAACATAAACTGAAGCAAAGTAAGACAACAAAACCCTACTCAAAGGCCAGTTCACCACGTTAACACCGGTTACATATCGAGAGCCTATGGCAAGATTGGCTCCTCCAAAATGGCATGCGTCATACAATCGTTCTAAATCATGTGGATTATGAGAAAAATCGGCGTCCATTTCAAATACATATTCATAGTTTTGAGCTAATGCCCATTTAAAACCATGAACATATGCAGTTCCCAGTCCTGCTTTTTTGGTTCGTTGTTCCAAAAACAAACTTTCTGAAAACTCTCCTTGAAGTTCTTTTACTTTATCGGCAGTTTTATCAGGCGAATTATCATCAACAATAAGAATGTGAAATTGTTTATGCAATGAAAAAACGGCTCGAATTATACTTTCGATGTTTTCAATTTCGTTATAAGTTGGAATAATTACAAGGCCACAGTTCATATTTAGATAAAATAATTTTTACAAAAATACAGATTTTATACCATCCGAATCTTAATAAAATTATAATACTACGGAACAAATAAAATTTAGTAATTTTGCTGCCAATGATAGCACTAGAATTACATCCAAGAATCATAGAAAATAAAGACTGGGCGACCCTAGTTTTTTTATTTGCCTTGGGCTTCGTTGTAATCGCCAAAGCAGCATTTGAAAGTCGTTTTAATGATTTTGTTCGCTTAATTGTATCGGATAAATATACCAAAATCTACCGGGAGAGTTCTCATTTAATGAGTGGTTTTAATGTTTTATTGGTTGCGGTAAATTTAATCTCACTTTCCTTTTTTATTCAACTGGTTTTTTATCATTTGGGTTATGTTGAAAAAACAGATTGGGTTTTATTTATTAGAATATTCACCTTGCTAGCTGTATTTATCTTTTCTAAATTTTTAATTGAAAAAATAATAGCAACCATTTTTGGAATTGAAGAAGTAATAGAGCAATTTAGTTTGCAAAAAGTTACTTTTAGAACTTACATGGGATTGTTGCTATTACCTATGTCATTCATATTATTTTATAGTGATTACATTACAAACTTTATAATTTATTCTGTTATAATTATCTTATTAACAATAAATTTGCTCACCTATTTCATTTCTCTAAAAATTTATCAAAATTTCATATTAAGCAAGTTCTTTTATTTTATTTTGTATCTTTGCGCTCTTGAAATAGCCCCTTATTATTTCATATATTATTTGATTACAAAAAATTAGAGCATAACATGTCCAACTTGAAAGTAAGAACGATTTTGGTATCCCAACCAGAACCTAAAGTAGAGAACTCCCCTTATTTTGATTTGCAACAAAAACATAAGGTAAAAATAGACTTTCGCTCTTTTATTCATGTAGAAGGCGTAAGCGCAAAAGATGTAAGAGCTCAAAAAATAGACTTAAAAAACTACACTGCAATTATTCTAACTAGTAAAAATGCGGTAGATCATTTCTTTAAAGTGGCAGAAGAGATGCGTTATAAAGTACCTGAAGATTTAAGGTATTTTTGTCAATCGGAAGCTATTGCTTTCTATTTACAGAAGTATGTTGTGTACCGCAAACGTAAAATATATGTTGGTCAGAAAGATTTTGCCGATATGGCGCCTCTTTTCAAAAAATATAAAGACGAAAAATTCTTGTTGCCTGCATCCGATCAATTAAATGCAGATGCTCCGGTAACATTAAATAACTTAAAACTAAATTGGACTCAAGCTGTTTTTTATAAAACAGTGATGAGCGATTTATCTGATTTGGCTGATGTATATTATGATGTTTTGGCGTTTTTTAGTCCAACAGGAATTAAATCATTGTTTAAAAACTTCCCTGATTTTAAACAAAATAACACCCGAATTGCTGTTTTTGGAAGCACAACTCAAAAGGAAGCGTTAGAGCATGGATTGCGAATTGATATTTTAGCTCCAACTCCAGAAACTCCTTCCATGACAATGGCTTTAGAGCGCTATATCGCAGAGGCTAACAAAGGAAAATAATTTATTAGCATGAAATATAAAAAAAGTCCAACAGTAATTGTTGGACTTTTTCGTTTGGTTAAGTTTGGTTTGTTTGGGTTTTATAATTGAGGGCCTGCTTTTACTAAATTTTGGCCTTCTTGATTATCGGTATATTGAACAAAGTTCTTAATGAATCTGCCTGCTAAATCTTCTGCCTTTGCAGACCATTCATTTGCATCAGCATAGGTATCTCTTGGATCTAAAATTGCCGGATTCACATCGTGCAATGCTGTTGGAACAACAAAATTAAATACCGGAATGGTTTTCGTTTCTGCTTTTTCTATAGAACCATCTAAAATGGCATCAATAATTGCGCGGGTATCTTTAATAGATATACGCTTACCCGATCCATTCCAACCTGTATTTACCATATAGGCGGTAGCCTGATGTTTTTCCATTTTTTTAACCAATTCTTGTCCGTATTGAGTTGGATGCAAAGAAAGAAATGCTTTACCAAAACAAGCTGAAAAAGTAGGTTCTGGTTGCGTAACTCCTCTTTCTGTTCCAGCTAATTTTGCTGTAAAACCAGAAAGAAAATAATATTTAGTTTGCTCAGGTGTTAATTTAGAAACGGGCGGCATTACTCCAAATGCATCGGCGGTTAAAAAGATAACTTTGGTTGCATGACCAGCTTTAGAAACGGGCTTTACAATGTTGTGAATATGATTTATTGGATAAGAAACACGTGTATTTTGCGTAACAGAACCATCTTTAAAGTCGATAGTTCCATCGGCACTTACCGTTACATTTTCTAATAAAGCATCTCTTTTAATAGCACCATAAATATCGGGTTCGTTTTCTTTACTTAAATCGATGGTTTTAGCATAACAGCCCCCTTCAAAATTGAATACCCCGTCATCATCCCAACCGTGTTCATCATCACCTATTAATTCTCTTTTTGGATCGGTTGATAGGGTGGTTTTTCCTGTACCTGATAATCCAAAGAAAATAGCCACATCACCATCTGATCCTTTATTTGCAGAGCAATGCATGGATGCCATACCGTTAAGTGGTAGGTAATAATTCATCATAGAGAACAACCCTTTTTTCATTTCTCCACCATACCAAGTTCCACCAATTAGTTGTACTTTTTCGGTAAGGTTAAAAGCCACATATACTTCAGAATTTAATCCATGGTTTTTATAATCTTTAAAGCTGGTTTTAGATCCATTTAATACCACAAAGTCGGGCTCACCAAAATTTTCTAGCTCAGTATCGGTTGGTCGGATGAACATATTTTTAACAAAATGAGCTTGCCAAGCGACTTCCATGATAAAACGAACTTTTAATCGGCTGTTTTCATTAGCACCACAAAAAGCATCTACAACAAATAATCTCTTGTTTGAAAGCTGCGCTGTAGTCGTCTCTTTAAGGGCATTCCAAGTGGTTTGCGAAATGGGCTTGTTGTCATTTACTGCTTGATCAGAATTCCACCATACTGTATTTTCGGTAACGCTATCTTTTACAATATATTTATCTTTTGGCGAACGACCAGTAAATTCACCGGTCATCACATTTACAGCGCCTAATTCCGTTAATTGACCCTTTTCATATCCAGATAAATTAGGGTTTAATTCTTCATTATATAAAAATTCAAACGAAGGATTGTAGATGATTTCTTTAGGATTTTGGATTCCATATTTTTCTAACGAAATCGATTTCGTAATTAAGGCGTAGTTGTCCATAAAAAAGTGTGTGTTGCAATTAGTAATTATTTTGCAAAGGTAAAATAAAATATTACTATATCGATATAGTTAGATGTTAATTATGCTTTTTTCTTCAAAAAATTCCACATTAAAATCCCCCAAGAAACGATTAACAACAACCCACCTATTGGCGTGATAAAACCTATCGTCTTGAAATTAAATGAGTTAAAACTATCGGTTGCCAATAAATAGATGGATCCAGAAAAGAAAATTACTCCAGTAGTAGTTAGATTCAGAATTATTCTCTTTGTTTTTTCTTGTAATTGAGTATTCAAGCCTAGAAATAATAAAAACAAAGCATGGTAAATTTGATATTTAACTCCCGTTTCAAAAGTTGATAGCTGCTCTATGGTTAATACTGCTTTTAAGGCATGTGCGCCAAAGGCTCCAAGAATGATCGCTGTCATTCCAAAAAAAGCGGCTGTTGCTATTATTTTGTTGTTCATTTCCAGATTGAATATAATTTTTATCAAATTTAAAAGTTATCTTTAAATAATTAAGGTCTTTTAGCAATTCTTTAAAATAAAAACAATTTTAAACTTTTATATTTGTATAAATTTCTAGTTATGAAAAAAACGATATTACTTCTTGGCATCATTTTGCTACTAAGCTCTTTCAAAACCGATACTGCTATTGAAATCCCATCGGGAGAAAAATTAGTTTATGCTGGTTCTTATAACATGAGTGGTTTAATGACTCAGCTTGCCCAAGTCACTCTTTCTACAGAAATGGTAAATACCTCAAACAAGTCTTATTTACATTTAAACTGTGAGTTAGCAACCTTTGCTAAATGGGATAAATTTTTCAAAATCAGAGATACCTATGAAGCCTATGTTAACCCAACTACATTAAAGCCTAGTTTATACAAACGTAATATCGAAGAAGGAGGTTGGACCAAAAAAGAAAAATATGTTTTTAAAGGGAATTCGGTAACGAGTACTTCAAAAAGAAAGAATTGTCCAGAAACAACCAAAACTTTTACAATAGGAAATTCCACTCAAGATGTGGTTTCGTTGATGTACAAACTAAGAACTTTAGATTTTGATAAAATGAAAGTAGGTCAATCACAATCTTTTGTAATTGTTTTTGATGAAGTGCAAGTTCCAGTAACAATAAAATTATTAGGAAACGAAACCATTTCAGCTGGAAATTTAGGATCTAAAAACTGTTATAAGTTATCTATTGGAGCCAAAACCGATGTTTTAAAAGGAAAAGATAAAAACCTAATCTATTTGACTGCCGATTCAAAAAAAATACCGGCCCTAATGAAATTTAGTATTCCGGTTGGAACAGGTCAATTAGCTTTAACCTCAGCTACTGGAATTTAATTATGAGAAAAACCTTAGTTATCACCGCTGTAATTTTCACGCTAATTAGCGTTTTGTTTACTATTTTGCCTTTAGATACTCTCGCTCTAGCCCCAATTGGATTGGCACTACTTTTCAACTTTTTGGCATTTAAAAAATCGGATGCAAAACAAAGAAAATTTACAAAAAGACTTTTCATTATAACTTATATCTGCGCCCTAGTGGTTTTAGGTAAAACTTATTTAATAAAAGATAAAGTGGCTGTTGACATTAAGTTTGAACAGCAAAAAGTAGAATCTAAAAAAGAAGATCTTAAAGATTTAGAAGGATTAGAATAGCTCCTGTAATATTTTCTATCTAATAATAAGCGGCTTTTTTGTTTTTATCAAAAAAGTGCGTAAAATCGTTGCAAATTTTTAAATTTGTATTCCATAGACATACAAATTATGAGAAATATTCTAATTATTGGAGCGGGACGATCTGCATCTTCTTTGATACAATATCTATTAAATAAATCCAATCAGGAAAACCTGCATCTTACTATTGCTGATATTTCATTGGAATTAGCGCAAAGAAAAACCAATAATCACCCTAATGCTACTGCTATTGAATTGGACATAAACAATCACCAGCAACGAAAAGCCGAAATTGAAAAAGCAGACATTGTTATTTCAATGTTACCGGCCCACCTGCATATTGAAGTTGCAAAAGATTGCATTTCTTGTAAAAAACATTTGGTTACTGCCTCTTATATTTCTGATGCGATGCAAGAATTAGATGCTGCTGCAAAAGAAAACGGATTGATTTTCATGAATGAAATTGGGCTTGACCCAGGCATCGATCACATGAGTGCCATGAAAGTAATTGATGAAATTAGAGATAAGGGCGGTAAAATGATTTTATTTGAATCTTTTTGTGGAGGTCTTGTTGCCCCTGAATCTGATGATAATCTTTGGAATTATAAGTTTACCTGGGCACCGAGAAATGTAGTCCTTGCTGGCCAAGGAGGGGCTGCTAAATTTATTCAAGAAGGAAAATACAAATACATTCCGTACACGAAACTATTTAGAAGAACCGAATTTTTAATGGTTGAAGGTTATGGGAAATTTGAAGGTTATGCCAATAGAGATTCTCTTAAATACAGAAGCGTTTATGGTTTAGATGATGCGCTAACTTTATATCGAGGAACTATTAGAAGAGTTGGTTTTTCAAAAGCTTGGAATATGTTTGTTCAACTAGGAATGACCGACGACAGTTATGTAATGGAAAATTCCGAAGAAATGAGTTTTAGAGATTTTACTAATTCATTTTTGCCTTATCATCCAACCGATTCGGTAGAAATTAAGACAAGATTGGCTTTAAATATTGAACAAGATGACATCATGTGGGATAAATTATTGGAGCTTGATTTATTTAATGCCAATAAAAAAGTAGGGTTAAAAAATGCCACTCCTGCTCAAATTTTGGAACACATCCTAAATGAAAGTTGGTCGCTGCAACCACATGACAAAGACATGATCGTGATGTATCATAAATTTGGGTATGAATTAAATGGAAAACAACATCAAATCGACTCCAAAATGGTTTGTATTGGAGATGATCAAACCTATACCGCAATGGCCAAAACAGTAGGTTTGCCCGTAGCCATGGCCACACTTCAAATATTAAATGGAAACATAATAACCCCTGGTGTTCAACTTCCAATAAGTAAAGAGGTTTACGAACCAATATTAAAAGAATTAGAAGAATTTGGGGTGGTTTTCAATGAAACTGCCATGCCCTATATCGGTTACAATCCAGATAAAATAACCAACACAAATTAATAGCCAATTTAAAAGTGTAGTATTTCATTTCAACAAATATTCTACTTTTGTAAAATGAATTGGTTTTCAAAATTATTTGCTTCAAAAGAAAAAGAACTATCTGACCCAATGAAAAAATTTCTAATTGTTGGACTAGGCAATATTGGTGCCGAATATGTAAATACAAGACATAATATTGGATTCAAAATATTGGATTTTTTTGCCCATAAAGAAAACTTAACATTTCAAACTGCCAAACTTGGTGATATCTCAGAATACAAAATAAAAGGGCGCACCCTCTTTCTTCTTAAACCTAATACCTATATGAACCTTAGCGGCAAAGCGGTGAAATATTGGATGGATAAGGAAAACATTTCAAAAGAAAATGTACTTGTTATTACCGATGATTTAAATCTCTCCTTTGGCTCAATTAGAATTAAACCAAAAGGAAGTGATGGCGGCCATAACGGATTAAAAAATATTCAATTAATACTAAATTCAACTGACTATCCTCGGTTTCGATTTGGAATAAGTGATGCCTTTAAAAAAGGCAGACAAGTAGATTATGTGTTAGGAGAATGGACCGATGAGGAAAAGACGAATCTTCCCGAAAGATTAGAGATAAGTAGTGCCATTATAAACTCATTCGCACTCGCAGGCCTCAGCGAAACCATGAATCAATATAACGGAAAATAAAAAAACCATCTGATTACTCAGATGGTTTTATAATATTGAGACTATTGAATTAATTATTCAATAACAATTCTTTTCACAATTTTTTGGTCACCATCTTTTACAGTTACCAAATAAACCCCTGCTTCAACATTGTTTAATTGAAGGTTTTGGTCAAATAATCCAGTGTTAGAATATTGTTTTTCAAAAATACTTCTACCTCTAATGTCATTAACAACAATGCTAATATCATTAGATGATGTTGAATCAAAACGTACATTAAAGTTTCCTCTATTAGGATTTGGATAAATACTAAAGTTAGCAAATCCAAACTCACTAGTTGATAATGAAGGAGTGATAGTAAAGTTTTTAGAATTTACCGCTAAAAACACATTTCCAACCGCTTTAACCATAAATCTACAAGTAGTTTTAGTTGTAGCAACATCTGGTAAAGTAACAGTATAAGAACCATTATTAGGCACACCAGAAGCAATTGTTGTCCAAGTTGTAGGATTTGGAGAAGTAGGAGTTGTTGCGTTAAAAGTTTCTAAAGCAGTAGATGCATTAGTAGTTAACAAAATATCTACTGTTGGAGAATTAAAAGGAGCAACATCTGTACTTCCTTTTACCCAAGTAATTGTTTGTTGAGATAAACCAACAAATGAAAGTCCTGTAGTATTTTGAGAAGAAACAGAAAAAGCTCCACCAGTAGCATTAACAGTAATTACTGAAGCATCAGTAGCTGTTTGACCACCACCAGCATGATTATCTCTAGCTGTAAATGTAAAGTTTAATGTTCTTGCAACAGAATTAACTGTTTCCCAGTTAGTATTTCCTGCAGTTGTTACAGCTAAAGTTCCTGCTAATATTTTACCCATTTGAGGGAAATATCTAAAATTATTAGCACTTGGCTTAAAGGTTCTAAAAGTAGGTCCTGCAGTTTTTGTTTGAACAACCTGACTACTTGTTCCAGCAGCAGTACCAACATCATTTTGCTCCCATAAATAAGTTAAAACATCACTAGTATCTGCATCGGTAGCAGTACCCGTTAACATAAAAGCTGTTCCTACTGGAATCGTATAATCTGAACCTGCATTAACCACTGGAGTAGCATTAGTTCCAGCTAAAGAAGTTGAAACAGGACAAGTTTTATTAGTCAAATTAGTTTGAATTTGATAGATTCCTTTATAAGAAAAGATTGGATCTGAATGTGTTTGAACATCATAACTTGTAATACCAGCATATCCCATAATAGTAGATCCACTTCCTGGTTCAGTTTGTGCAATAGTTCCTTCACTACTAAAAGTAAACGAGTGATTTCCTCCTAATTGGTGGCCCATTTCGTGAGCTACATAATCAATATCAAAACTATCTCCTTGAGGTAACCCAGAACCCGGAGAAGTGATTCCACTTCCTTTACTTCCAGCTACACATACACAACCAATACAACCTGCATTTCCACCACCACCTGACGCACCAAATAAGTGTCCGATATCATAATTAGCAGCAGTAATAACAGATGTTAGATTGGCTTGTAATTCAGCATTCCAATTACTCATGCTCGCTGCATCAGAGTAAGGATCTGTTGTAGCATCAAAATATATGATACTAGTATTATTAATCATGTTTAAGTGTAAGGCTAAGTCTTTTTCAAAAACTCCATTTACTCTAGTCATGGTAGCATTCATAGCAGCAATAACTGGAGTTGCAGTTGGGTTAGTTGTTGTAGCACCAAATGCATTAGAGTACTCTGCAGTACAAGATAATGCCAAACGCATTGTTTTGTAACTTCCTGCACTAGATTTTGAGGTAATAGCAGGACTGTTTAATAATTCTAATTCCAATTGCTCATTTGGAGTAGAACAATTAAATGGTTTTTTTACTCTATTTTTTGAATCATAAACTACATATAAAGTAGCAGCTTTATCATAAGCTTCCATAAATTCTGTCTCACCGTTTGGTCTAAACAAAATAGTTTGAATACCTAGTGGAGATACACTAAAATTAATTGTTGACCCAGGAGTTGTAATTCCTTTTCCTACATACGCTCTGATTTCAGGAAATAATGCCTGAAAATCGGGAGTCATATTTGAATTTTCCCAAACTTGAAATTTTTCAACTTCACCATTTGCATTTGGAAATTCTACGATTATTCCTGGCAATGAAGATAATTTGCTATTAGCATTAGCTAATGGTTGCTTAAAAGCGTTAACATCTACAGAAAAATAATTTTCGCCTTCTGTATTTACATTTTGCTGAACTCTGGCAATTTTTGATGTTACATTAGCAGACATTTTATGCCAAACAGATTTTTTTTGCGCAATAATTTGACCAAAAGTCATCAATACTGCTAAAAATAGTAATTGTTTTTTCATTTTAAATAGTTTATTTAAGATTTCAAATATAATAATATAAATTTATTGTTAAAAAAAATTAACTAAATTAATTAAAAATTAATTTTCATAGAGAATTAATTTGCAAGATATAAAGGCTATAGTTATACTATTATTTGGCGAAATCAATCTAAATTTATTTTTTAATTCTATTTAATCTAAATTTGCAATAAAATAATAACTTTTGAATACCTACAACTCCATTTTTGAATTTCCAAATAAAAAAACAATTGCTACCATTGGCACATTTGATGGAGTACATCTTGGTCATAAAAGAATTTTGGAGAAAATTATTTCTAATGCAAAAGAAGCAAACTGTGAAAGTGCCGTATTAACTTTCTATCCGCATCCCCGAATGGTATTGCAAAATGGCACCCCAATAAAATTGCTTACTACTATTGAAGAAAAAAAAGAATTGCTTAAAAAAATTGGAATTGATAATTTAATTATTCATCCGTTTAATAAAGAATTCTCGCAATTAAATGCTGAAGATTTTGTAAAAAAAGTCTTAGTTGACGAACTTCAAATTCAAAAAATTATTATTGGTTATGACCACCGATTTGGTGTAAATAGAACTGCAGATATTCATGATTTAATTGGTTTTGGGGAAAAATATGGATTTGAAGTTGAACAAATCGATGCGCAAGAAATTGATGAAATTGCTGTTAGTTCAACTAAAATTAGAAATTCGCTAGAAAGTGGCGCTATTACTTTAGCAAATAATTATTTAGGATATAATTATTTTTTTAGCGGAACCGTTGTAAAAGGAAATCAGCTAGGCAGAACAATTAGTTTTCCTACTGCAAATATAAAATTACATGATGACCATAAGTTAATTCCTATGAATGGGGTTTATTTTGTAAAAAGTAATATAAACGAAGAAAGCTGTCTTGGAATGATGAATATAGGAAATAGGCCAACCGTAGATGGAAAAAATCAAACCATCGAAGTAAATTATTTTGATCTTGATAAAGACCTATATGATCAAGAAATTACAATTGAAATAATCGATTTTATCCGTAATGAGCAAAAATTTGATTCGATTGATGCGCTAAAAAATCAACTAGAAAAAGATAAGATTTTTTGCAGTACGTACTTCAACAATAGTAAAGTTTAACATTGTAAGATAAAAAGTAATTAACTACTTTTGAAACATTAAAATTAGTATCAAATGGGTATTACCAAACACAACTGGACCAAAGAAGAAATTATTGCAATATACAACAAGCCCTTAATGGATTTAATGTATGAAGCAGCAACTATACATAGAGCGCAACACGATCCTAATGTAGTTCAAGTATCTACCTTATTATCAATAAAAACGGGAGGTTGTCCTGAAGATTGTGGCTATTGCCCTCAAGCAGCGCGTTACCATACCGATATTGAAGGGAACGACTTAATGAGTGTAAGTCAAGTAAAAGCGCAAGCATTACGAGCAAAATCGAGTGGTTCCTCTCGTGTTTGCATGGGTGCAGCTTGGAGAAATGTTAAAGACGGACCAGAATTTGATCAAGTATTAGAAATGGTTCGTACCATTAATAAATTAGACATGGAAGTATGTTGTACTTTGGGAATGCTTACTGAAAATCAAGCACAACGACTTGCAGAAGCTGGTTTATATGCCTACAACCATAATTTAGACACTTCAGAAGATTATTATAAAGAAGTAATCTCCACTAGAGGGTTTGAAGACCGTTTACAAACTATTGACAATGTTCGTAAAACTAATGTAACCGTTTGTAGTGGTGGAATTATCGGAATGGGGGAAAGTATTGAAGATCGTGCCGGAATGCTTGTAGCACTTTCAACTTTAAATCCACAACCCGAATCGGTGCCAATTAATGCTTTGGTTGCCGTAGAAGGAACTCCAATGGAAAATGAAAAGCCTGTTGAAATTTGGGAAATGATTCGAATGGTTGCAACTACAAGAATTGTAATGCCAGAAACTCAAGTTCGTTTATCTGCAGGTAGAACCGAAATGAGCCGTGAAGGGCAAGCCATGTGTTTCTTTGCTGGAGCAAATTCAATTTTTGCTGGTGATAAGTTATTGACTACTCCAAATCCGGATGTAAACGAAGACATGAAAATGTTTGAAACATTAGGCTTAATGCCTCAAAAACCATTTATCAAAGTAATGCAACCAAAAACGGTGGAGGCTGAAGATTCTCAATTTAAATCGTTGGGTGAAAAACCAAAATGGTCAAGACCGGATCATAAAATTGAAAGAAATCTTGAAGCATCTACAAAAGGGAAATAATATTTTAAAAAAGCGACAAAAATTTGTCGCTTTTTTTAATTCTAATTTACATACTTCTTAGTAATACTATCCCCCGAAATGGAAGTGATTTCTATAAATAACAACTGATTAATCGCTGAAAGTTGTAATGAAGTTTTGCTGGTATTATGGACTTCTTTTTCCAATAATACACTCCCTCTTGCATCCATAACCTTAACTTTAGAAATCAAAATAGAGCCAGCATCAATAAATAATTCTTGGTTGGGTTTATATATTACAACGGAATTTGCATTAATTGATGGAGCACTAACATTTGACAAATTGTTTTGAAACAAAATTTCAAATCTATTATTAAATGTTCCTTGTAAAGAAGAAAATGAATAATCTCCTTGCTTTAAATTATGAATACTATTTTCTTGTTTGTCTTTCAAAAAAATATCTTGGCTATTGAAAAGTCCATCAAAATTTGTCAATCCTATTTTATAATTCCCTGATGACTCTAAATGAATACCAATTGGGACCTCATCACTTTCTGAAAAAGGAAGTGGAAGACCCTGAATGGAAAGTGCGTTATTTTCTGCTAATGAATAAATACAAACCGATGTAGGATTCATCAAATAACCATCATAACCCCTATCAAAACCTAAGGTTGCTTCATTTGCATACCCAATTAAAGTTTGTTTAAAGCTCCCCGAAGTATCTGTAATACCTAACCAAAATCGATGTTTTTGGCTTTCAAAATTTGTCGGATTTAAAATACTCGGTGTTTTAAAAAACTGACTGTTATTTGCTACCAATCGCATGGAATTTAAAAATGTTGCAGTAGCATTATTCGTTAATCCTTTAATGAAAAATGACTGACCCGAAGCGATAGTTCCATTAGGTGTAGAATTGTTTATTCCTTGATTAACGGCAGCTGTACCAACTCCTCCTAGTAAATTGTAAACAGCATAATCATTGCTTGAATATTGCAAATTGGTTACTGGTGTGTTATGTGTCCACAAATAAATTGTCCCATCAACAGCCGAGGTATTCGCGGATGCAGACAAAAATAAATCGGCACTAATTGCACTAGGATAAGGGTTTCCAATTAAATTGTAATCACTAGTTGATACTTGAATTGGAGTAGTTATAATTCCATTATTTGGAACCCCAATAAATGAAGCATTATATATTGTTGCATTTACTGGATCAAAATTTTGAGGGGCACGAACAATATATCCTTTCCCAATATTCATTAAATTACTTGAAGAAACTACAGCCCAATTTCCAATATTAGGATCAAATCGAAAGAACTTGTCATCTAAAGTTAATGGTGAAAGACCAAATAATGATTGGAAATTAACCGGTGATGACCAATAGGTATAATCGTATTTTTTCATCGGAGTAGTATTCCGCTTGTAAGTAATATTCCCCGTATTAACTGCATTATTTATTTGAATTAAACTCGAATTATTTTCAAAAATTAAAGACCCTCCAGAAACAATTACTTCATTTGTAACTACAAAATTATGATTGGAATTTACTTGTACCGTTCCAGAATTTACCATCAATGAACAAGCATACATATCTGAATTTGAAGAGTAATTTCCTGAAAAAATTGCCTGAGTGCTAGCATTTGGAGTTCCATTACTCCAAGCTATTCCATTCCATGTTGTTGAAATAACTTTAATTTGGGCAGCATTAGAATAAGCAGTGCAAGTTCCGTTTAAAAGTAGTTTACAATAAAATTGATAATTTGAAAATAAATTTAAATTACCTGTCAAATTAAGTGTTGGTGTTGTTTCACCAGAAATACTAACCCCCGAAAAAGAACTAGAAATTACGGGTGCCCATGTTGAAGAAACAGAATCGTTAAAATACCATTGGTAAGTTAATATTCCACTTGAAGCACTAGCACCAACCGTAAAATTTGCAGTAGTCCCACAAACACTATTATCTACTGGGTTTAAATTTATAGAGGGCATATTAGAAACATAGGTAAAAGGAACGCTACCTAAATTTAAACAAGACTCAGACGATTGAATTGTCCAATCAGTAGTATTGTAAATTACTGATGGCCCCACAGCAGATACATTTCTTGTAATAGAATAACCCAATTCATTTGGGCAATAAACCAAATCTTGAAGAACTCCGTTTTTTGTTAATCGAATTTCATCATTTTCATTAAGTGTGTAATTTTTATTAGAATAATTAAATCCTAAAGATCCACAAATAGAATCAATTCCTAAATCAGCTAAATAAATCCCTCCAGGATGAATTGTCCCGGATAATTCAATAGTATGAATTCCATTAGTTTGTCCTATATCACCATATCGAATTAACTTATAATCTGCACCAATTGCATCTAAATCAATTGTTTCTGATGTTGGATTGTATAATTCAGCATAAAAAGATTTTCCTGTAAGCGAACTGTATATTTCAGAAATGATTAATCCATTTAAATTATTTGCAGAAGAACAATTACCAGAGCTCGAAAGTTGATTGAAATTAGTGGTCGAATTCGCTGTACAATTTCCTTCTGTAACCGATACTAACCCATTAGTTACTCCAGAAGGAACCGTAGCTATTAGAGTACTGCTATTTACAAAAATTACGGTTGCTGCATTGCTGTTAAACTTCACTAAAGTACTAGAAGTAAATCCCGAACCAGAAATAGTTACCTCTGTTCCTGCAGGTCCACTAGTGGGAACAAAACTTGTGATAGCTGCCGTTGGCGAGCATCCTGCAGTAATAACTATTGAATAATCTTCTACTTCTCCATCAAAACCGGTAGCACAGGCAGAAGAATCATTATTATAAGTCACCATTACACGCATTCTCGTAGTTCCTAAAATTGCTGTTGCGGGTATTGTAATATTAATTGGTGAAACATTAGTTAAACCATTTGTTGTATTTGTAGCTGAACCTAAGTCAAATGCTTCTCCAAAATCAAAAAAATCACCATCCTGATTGAAGTCAATCCAAACATAAGCTAATACGGTATTGTTTCCATCTGTATTTAATTTAACAGATAATGGATACATTGCCCCTTTTTGTAAATTAGTAGACTGAGATGCCGTATAATCCGAATAACCAGATGGTTTTGCTGAGGTATTATTGATTGTATTAATTGATACATTCGTAATAGAAGTTTGAAAAACTGTTGTACCACTTGAAGGACAATAAATTAAGATTGGGGTTTGACAGATGCTTACACCCGAACTCCATTCGGTACCTCTTCTTACAAATACTTTGAAACAATAATTCAAATAATTAGTTAATCCTGAAACAATAAAGTTACTACCCGTTCCTTTGTAAATAACTTGATTTGGCGAAGAATATGTTGAATTTGCACTATACGAACTACCATCTCCAGATGGAGTAAAAGTGACTGCCCCCTGATTTGCAACAACTAAATATTCATCATAGCACGATAAAGGTGTTGGCCTATTCCAAGTAATTGTAGACTGAGCATTTTCAATTGATGCCGCTAAAGCAGATACATTGGGTACATTAATCGTAACATTAGTAATATTCCATGAGCCCGAAGAGTTAATTCCGTAAGACCAACCCGTTTGCGTATTTCCTTTATACGCTAATATGGTAAAGGAATAATTAGTATTGTTTAGTAATCCAGTAATCGTTGCAGTAGTCGCTGAGCCAATATAAACACATTTTCCTAGGGTTGCTGGAGTCGCAGTTGTAGCCAAGCTAAAATTAGAATTTGCGCTGTATGAACTCGCATCAAATTGTAACGTTGAAGTTGGTGCAGTTGCTCCTTGTGAAGCAAAAACCATATATCCATCTGGAGTTATAGAACCTACTGCAGTTGGTATAGAAGCAGTCCAGGATACTAAAACAGAATTATTTCCATAACATGCAACTGCATTAAGTGGGTTATTTGGATTGCTATTTGTAACATATAGAGTAGCGGCTGAAGAAGTAATGCTAGCGCAAGGTAATGCTCCGCTTACAATACATTGATATTGGTAACCATTCATTGCAAGCGTTACAGAAGAAACAGTCATTGTTGCCGTTGTTACATTACTGTATGGAGCACTATTGCTTAAATTTACAAATCCGGAGCCGGTATTAACTTGCCATTGATAGGTTAAGCCAGCTCCAGTGGCAACAACACTAAAATTAGTTGAATTCGTCTCACTTATAATACTATTTACAGGATTAGTAGTAAAACTTGGTGTGTTATTTATTGTAACTGCATAAGGTCCAAGTGCTGATGACCAACAACCAGTTGCTCCAGAATTTGGATCAAAAGCCCTAACATAGTAATTTCCAGAAGTAGAAACATTTAATGGCGCTGTCGCATTATTAATTGTTGAAGTACCGTTAACAGAAGTTTGCCAATAATTCATAATTGGTGCCGTTGCAGTACCAGAATAGGTCAATAATGTAGAACCGCAAGCAGGTGAAGTCCCAGAAATAGATCCATTTGGAATTGAAGGCGGAGTACAAGCAGGACTTGCAACTCCATTTATAACCACATCATCAATACTAAATGTACCACCTGCAGCTTCTGCATTCCATGCATAAAATCTAAAAGTAATAGCAGAACTAATTACATCATAGGCGGAGCCTAAGGTGATTGTACTTCCAAGATTTGCAGAAGTAGAGGAGTCTACAACTTGGAATATATTATTAGACACTACTGATAGATTTGCATTTGCTGTAGCAATACTTGCAGGCAAATTTGTTGTATAATCCAAACTAGATCTAACGGCATATTGTCGTATACCCGTCCCTGACCTTTGCAGCGTAAAAGTAATTGAATTAATATCTAAAGTAAATCCAGCTTGCGGGGTTATAGTAACTTGATAATATTTTGCAATGTTTAGCGACCCCGTAAATACATCACTCCCGTTTGTAGCCCCTGTATCATTTCCTGTAAATGAAAACCTACCTCCTGCATTGGGATTCGTAGATAATCCAACAGATGAAAAAGGTCCGAAAGTAACTCCAGTTGCTGTTGGAACAGCAGTTGGATCATTAGATCCAGATGAAGTGGTAACCGATGTAAATGGGTAGGTGCCTGAAAAACTCTGTCCCCAAGAGATTATTCCCCAAAACAGCGCTATAAAAAGTAATTTTAACTTCATTTTTTTGAAATTAATTTATTTTAGGGTTAAAAAATACAGAGTTCAAAATTAATTCTAATTAACAGGATTTCAATACATTTGTAATATTAAATTATTAACAAAAATCCCCACTATTCTTGGCTATTAATTCTAAACCTGTAAGTTCAATTTCTGAAGCAATTCAAAAAATGGAAAGCTATTGTGCTTACCAAGAGCGATGCCATCTAGAAGTGCAAGAAAAATTGCGAGGATTTGATATCGCTTCTATAGATAAAGAAAGGGTAATTGTTCATTTAATTGATCATAATTATCTTAATGAAGAACGATTTGCCTCTTTATTTACAATTAGTAAATTCCACCAAAAAAAATGGGGTAAAATTCGGATTAAAAACGAGTTAAAAGCCCGCAGAATTTCCGATTTTTTAATAACAAAATCACTCAAAGAAATTCCTTCAGAAGAATACGAAACAACCTTCGAAATCTTATCTGAAAAACATTGGGAAACATTACCAGAAAGAGATTCTTCAAAAAAAAGAAAAAAATTCTGTGACTTTCTGCTGCGAAAAGGTTGGGAAAGTGATAAAATTTACGAAAAGCTAAAGCAATTAGAAAAGTCTATTTAGAAACTAAAATACTTACCGCATTTCCTCCAAAACCAACTGCGTTAATTAGTACTTTACGAATGTTTTTTCTAGGGGTTTGCTTTTCAGCAAAGGGTACTTCAACAAATTGATTGTGTTGTATCATTAATAGCGCCAATTCCAAACTTAACATTCCAGAAGCCCCAAAAGTGTGGCCTATTTTCCATTTATTAGTGGTGAGCATCGGATGCTGATCTCCAAATACTTTTAAAATAGCTTTATATTCTGAACTGTCGCCTTTTATGGTTCCAGGTGCATGCATCACAATAGCATCTACCTCATCTAAATCTGTGTTTTGAAGAGCCATTTTCATCGAATTTTGAAAACAATTCGCTTCCTCAGAAATAGAAATATTGTGTTCTAAATCATCTGTTGCATATCCTATTCCTTCAATATAACCCAATGCATTTTTAGAATTTCCAATCTCCAAACAAGCAACGCCAGCTCCTTCTCCAAGAACCATGCTGTTTTTTGTTTTACTCAAATCAAATGCTTTACAAGGAAACTCCGGTTCTTCATTCGCATAAATTTTTAATGCTTGCATTTGTGCCAAAGTAAAAGCCGTTAAAGGTGCCTCGCTTCCTCCAACTAAAAATTGAGTGGCCATCCCCGATTGAAGCCAAGCAACTGCATTTAAAATGGCGTGCAAGGCGGTAGAACAGGTTATGGAATGCGAAATTTCAGGACCTTTATTTTTTAAATCGTGTGCCACCCATGAGGATATATTTCCCAAAGTAGTGGTAGGCGAAGTGAGTGTTGCCGTTCGTCCTGTTTTTAAAAATTCTTGGTGGTATTTTTCAAATAATTGAGTGGCTCCTCTTGACGATCCTATATTAATTCCGAATTCATCTCCTGCTTTCCAACCCGCATTTTTTATTGCTTGTCTTGAAACTAGAATTGCCAACAATACGGTTTCGTCTAAAGCCTTATATTTAATATCTGATTTTCGCAGCAATTCTATTTCATTTCTTAATTCATTCGGAATTGTGGCTACAAAATACTTTTGATTATTGTATTTTTTACTTGAAATCAATGATTCATCGGAAAGGTAATTTTGCCAAATAGCATCTGGTGTATTTCCTAAAGGCGAAATAGTAGACAAAGAGGTTATGGCAATATTAGTTTTCAAGCTTCAAAATTTGATAACAAATATAGGCAAAACTTACAATTTGAAAGCCTAATAATCGCTTTAAAAGTAAACTTCTAGTTATTATTTAATGTATAAAACAATTACAAAAAACTATATCTTTGAGGCTAGGTAAATTAAGAGCACAATGTTTCAAAATAAAAAAGATATCGTTTATGTAATTCTTGCGGGAATCTTTATAACCAATGCGGTGGTAGCCGAATTAATTGGCGGAAAATTAATAACTGTTTTTGGAGTTCCAATGAGTGTAGGAATATTGCCTTGGCCTATAGTTTTTGTAACCACCGATTTAATCAACGAATATTTTGGAGAAAAAGGAGTGCGTAAATTATCATTAATTACTGCCAGTTTGATCATCTACACCTTCGCTATTTTATTCATTGCCATGAAAATTCCAGCTATGAAAGGCGCAAACTTAATTACCGACGACCAATTTAATGGCGTTTTTGGCCAAAGTATGTGGATTATTGTGGGTAGTATTACTGCATTTATGGTTTCCCAATTAATTGATGTGACTATTTTTCATTTTGTAAAAAATAAAACCGGTGGAAAAATGATTTGGCTACGAAGTACCGGTTCTACTGTTATTTCTCAGTTATTTGATAGTTTCATTGTGTTGGGTATTGCCTTTTGGATGACAAGAAAAATGACCACCGAAATTTTTATTGCTTCGGCAATAACAGGATATTTTGTGAAATTAGTAATTGCCATTTTATTAACTCCTTTAATCTACTTGGGGCATTCCTTAATTGAAAAATACATTCATGGAAAATAAAATTCGTTGCGCTTGGTGCGAAAAAGACGATTTATACAGAAATTACCACGATCATGAATGGGGAAAGCCTGTTTATGAGGATCAAAAATTATTTGAGTTTTTAATCTTAGAAACTTTTCAAGCTGGTTTGAGTTGGTACACCATTTTAAAAAAACGGGAGAATTTTAGGATGGCTTTCGCCGATTTTGATTACAAAAAAGTCGCTTTATTCTCGGAAGAAAAAATTCAAGAATTACTTTTGGATGCCGGAATCATTAGAAACCAACTCAAAATAAGAGCTGCAGTTGCCAATGCCATTGCTTTCATAAAAGTGCAAGAGGAATTTGGGACTTTTTCAAAATACATTTGGAATTTCACCAACGGAAAACCCATCGATAACAATCCGAAAACTCTAAAAGACATCCCATCCTCAACTCCACTTTCTGATGCAATTAGCAAGGATTTAAAAAAACGCGGATTTAAATTTGTGGGGACCACCGTTGTTTATGCTCACATGCAAGCCACCGGAATGGTTAATGATCATATTGAAAGTTGTTGGACTAGATTGTAGTGTTCGGAATTTAAAGCTGAGTTTGTAAAATTTTCATAAAAAGGTCTCTAGAGATTTCAAAAGCACCTAATTTTTCTAAATGGTCGTTGTGAACTTGGCAATCTAAAAGCAAATAATTGCGCTCTTTTAAGTAGTCAATTAATTTTACAAAAGCCACTTTACTCGCATTTGGAACTTTAGAAAACATGCTTTCCCCACAAAAAACGTGACCCAAATCTACGCCATACAAACCGCCAACCAACTCGTTATTTTGCCATACTTCAAATGAAATAGCTTTCCCTTTTTGATGAAGTTTTGTGTAGGAATGTATTATTTCTTTAGAAATCCAAGTCCCATCTTGACCCTTGCGTTCAATTTTTTGACAATTGGAAATTACAGCAGTAAAATCTTGGTTGATGGTAACCTCAAATAAATTTCTATTAATGATATTCCTCAGACTTTTTGGAGCCTTATAATCTTTTGGGTTGACCACCATCCGCTGGAGTGGAGCCCACCAAAGAATTGGGTCATCCGAATCATACCAAGGAAAAATACCATTAGTATACGCTAATAGCAATCGCTCAATAGATAAGTCACCACCAACGGCCAAAATGCCTTCATAATTGGCTTCTTCAACAGGAGGGAAATACAATTCTTTAGATAAAAAATACATAGCGGAATTTTCACATCAATAAAAAAGCCA
Source organism: Flavobacterium sp. (assembly GCF_046073885.1). Classification (GTDB taxonomy): domain Bacteria; phylum Bacteroidota; class Bacteroidia; order Flavobacteriales; family Flavobacteriaceae; genus Flavobacterium. The sequence goes on along the minus strand of NZ_JBJTND010000050.1, from coordinate 2,288 downwards.
GAAATTCAAGTACTACTTAAACTTCTGACTTCTATCTTAGACTTCTAACTTATTAGAAAGGTAAATCGTCGTGCTCTTCTTCTTTAAAATCAGTTGCTGGAGCAAAAGTTTCTGCTGCAGGAACCGGTGGCATCCCTTGAGCTGCTGGAGCATCCGATTGTGTTTTTTCAATTCTCCATCCTTGAATTGAGTTGAAATATTTAGTTTCTCCTTGCGGATTAACCCACTCTCTACCTCTTAAATTAATAGATACTTTTACTGCATCACCAATTGAATAGTTGTTTAAAATATCACATTTATCTTGAGTAAACTCAATCATAATGTGCTGTGGATACTGCTCATCTGTAGTAACTACTAATTCTCTTTTTTTAAACGAAGCGCTTACTTGTTGCTCTGCGTTAATCACTTTTACTTTTCCTAATACTTCCATAATAATTCTAATTTATTTTTTTGCTAAAAGCACTTTCCATGCAGTTAACGATTCGTTTTTGTCTAAATATTCTTTGGCTAATTGAAATTTTTTAACCTCATCATCAGCACTTAAAACTGCTTTAATTTCAAAATTTTGCTTTACAAATATAGTAATTTCTTCTTCACTTGGCAACGCTTCAACATTTCCTAATTTTCCTAAATCATTACCATTAAAAATACCGCATTCTATAATAAATTCCGGAATTGCATCTACTCCAATTCCTAGTGTTGCCAATGGTTTTTCTACTTCAAATAAACCTTGGTTGGCTCTAGAATACCAATTACCTCCCAATCGGGAAACCAAATCAATTTTGGATGGATCAATCATTCCATTCGGATCTAAAACGGCTTCATTAATATGAATACGAACGACCTCACAAATAATTAAATTTCCTGCTCCGCCCTCGGTTCCTAATGAAATAATTTCGTTAACCACACATTCCATTTGCACCGGACTTTCACCTACTCGATAAGGCTTTACCACCTCGGAAGGAAGTGCTGTAAGTCCTGCTTTAACAAATTCATTTACGCCATCTCCATATTCGGTGCTGGATAAAGACATTTGTTGAACGATGTCATAATTCACCACATTAATTACAACTTGCTTGGTTTCTTGGCAATTAACTAATGTGTGTTTAACCGAATTATCGCGACCGCGTCGTGCCGGAGAAAAAACTAATATTGGTGGATTGGCACTAAATACATTAAAAAAACTAAAGGGAGACAAGTTGGGATTTCCATTTTTATCTACCGTACTTGCAAATGCAATAGGTCTTGGCGCAATGGCACTTTGCAAATAGCCTTGAAGCTTTGCTGTACCAACATCTTTAGGATTTATAGTTACCATATCGAATCAATTTTTACAAAGATATAAAATGCATCATGAATTTTTATTTCAAAACAAATTCATTTTGTAGCAGCAATCATTTTTTTCTTACATTTAAAAAAAAATTTATTCATGCAGTTTTCAGAGAAAAGAAATATTACACGATGGGTTATCATTATGGCTTCCTTTCTTATTATAAGCCTAATTTTATGGAATACCTATTCGTTTTTTCAAATTTTCAAAAATGAAGAGCGTGTAAAAATGGAGCAATGGGCTTCGGCATTAAAAACATTGAACAATGCCGATGAAAATGCCGATACCGAATTACCACTAAAGATCATTCAAAATGCAAGAATTCCAATAATTGCAATTCAGGATAATGTAATTGTTAACAGTAATAACATTGATGAAGATATTGTAAATGATAAAATAAAATTGGCTGCCTTTTTAAGAAAACTAAAATCAGAAAATGAGCCTATCAAATTGGAATATTCTCCAGGGAAATTTCAATATTTATACTACGGAAATTCGGCGCTACTCAATAAATTAAAATACTATCCGGTTGCCTTATTGCTTATTATTTTCTTATTCGGTTCCTTAGTTTACAACTTTTATAAAAGCACTAAAATGGCGACCCAAAACAAACTTTGGGCTGGTATGAGCTGACCGTGGTCGTGTAGCTACCGGCGTTGGCACTCGACAAGGCTGCCGCACTGCCACTGACCCCCAGCGTTTCGGTACCTACCAGGCCACTCAGCGTGCCCACCGTCACCGCGCCCGCCGCCGTGCTGGCGTTATAGGTTTTGCCGGCAATGCTTGGCGCACTCACCGTCAGGATGGCTTTGTTGATCACCGCACTCACGCCGGTGCTGTCGGCCAAACTGTAGTTGCCAGCCTGACCGCCGTTGGTGCCATCGCTCAGGCTGTAGCTGACCGTGGTCGTGTAGCTACCGGCATTGGGGCTCGACAAGGCTGCCGCACTGCCACTGAC
>NZ_JBJTND010000049.1:0-2055 GCF_046073885.1 Flavobacterium sp. | reverse complement strand
TTTCTTGTCCATAATCGTTTAATAAATTTATATCTTTTAATTTATCCAGTGATTCTTTTTTAAATAGTTCTTGTAATTCTTTTACTTTCTGTTGAAACAATCTTTGTTTTTCTTCTTCGTCTTTATTTATCTGAATTATTTCCAAAGCACAAGCAAAAACAACATCATACCCTTCCTGAACCGCAGATGATATTAAAGATAGTAAAGTAAATTTCTCATTTTTATCTTGTACTTTAATTTTAATCGAACGATATGGTTTTACAATTTCCTCGTAACTCCAATTGAGTGGTAGTTTGATATCCAAACTGACATTATTCTCAATTTCTCTAAGAGAATGAAAGTAAGGTCTTAATGATTTTATAGATTGAAACACGTTGTTAAATTAAAAAATAAGTTATTATGTATGAAACTGCAAGGTATAAAAATGTACCGTCCAATCTTGATACTTTAATTGGCTCAGGAGTATCCTGAAATAATTTTAAAACAAAATCAAAAGCGAATGTTGTTGCATAAAGTAAACTAAGTACAAATACAAATAATTTAATTTCCTCCATCGTGTCGTTTCATTTCTTCTAAAATTTCTTTACGGTAAACACCGATAAGTTGTTTTATTTCTTGGGCATATTTTCTAGCCCTAATCGACGCACTTCGATTACCTTTGACGTAAACCTTTTGAGTGTCGACTGACATTTTCTCAACAAGTTCCTTTATATTTTTTAAGGTCTCCATATATTATCCTTGATTTTACTATCAATATACGGAATTTGAATTACTTTTTCAAGTTTTGTTCTAACAATTTGTAGATTTCTGTTAGCATATCAAGTTCGGATCTTGATTTTCGATGTTTGAAGCTAAATAATATTTTGAAGTAGTCGTTAATCCTTATTGCAGTATCTGTATGTTGCATATAATAATATGCCTCTGAGAAAAAATTCCAAAAATATTGGTAGGCACTGTCTCGTTCCTTTATGAATATTTTTTCTTTATTATAACTATCGATTGTTTTATCCCAACACCAATTGAAATGATTTCTTTGGTCTTCTTCGGTATTGATAACGTCGGAACCCAAGTATGTGTTGTCAATTAATTCATATAATGAAACAATAAAGTCGTAGAAGAGTTCAGTCTTCTCACGACTTATATTGTAAGCTTTGTACCAAATATCAATCTGTTGTTTATAATTTTCAGATGTGATAAACTCTAGATAACTTTCCCCGTTTTCCATATTTTCTACATTACAATATAAGTAGAAATGAACTTAAAAAAAAGAAATTACTGAGTTTTTTGGTTGTATTTAAACATATTCTTCATTTTCTCGATTTCCTCATTAACTTGTTTTGTTTTAACGGGAACCGGTTGTTTAGAATATAACTCTCTGTTATCTTTGTCTTTTTGTCTATTTACTACTTGTTTTTCTATTTTTTTAGCGGTCTCAGGGGTTGCAATTACGTTACCGTCTTTGTCCTCAGACTCTTTACCTTTTTCTCCACCATTTGATGGTTTGATTGATGGTTTTTCCGTTGTTGCAGCATTGCCCATCAATTTATCTCCATTGATTGACATCTTTAATCTTTTCTTGAATTGTTCAGATGGTTCAATATCGTAATCTAAATTTTCTAATCCTGCAAAGTTTTTAGCAATTTCTTCTTCTTGTTCAGGTGTGTTTTTTCTTGCAACTTTCTCACCTTTACCAATTGCCTTTGGAAACTCAGGATTATCATTTCCTTCAAATGATGCTTGTTTTTTCATTTTAGCCTCAACTGCGGATAAGTTCGCCTTATTTTCTTTTCCACTTTCAGTGTGAGATTTTTTAGCGGCATCTAAACCGGGGATTGATTCGTTAACCATTCTACCAATTAGAGCAATTAATTCAGATTCTTTCAAACGTAATTTTTTCTTTTTAGATTCATACATTCCTGAACCACATTCACAAATTTTGTTACCACATTTTTCACAAGTAGATTCGTTTACTGATTCTTCTTCTTCTTCCTCTTGTTGTTGTGTGTAACTATGTTTTCTTTTACCCCTTAAGATTCTTTCAAATTTATCATTACC
>NZ_JBJTND010000048.1:0-152856 GCF_046073885.1 Flavobacterium sp. | reverse complement strand
ATTGTCTTGGCCTGGCTAAAGCCAAAAATGCCCGGATACTGGTTGCTTCTACATCTGAAGTATACGGCGATCCATTGGTTCACCCTCAAACAGAGGAATACTGGGGCAATGTCAATCCCGTTGGACCAAGGGGCGTTTATGATGAAGCCAAAAGATTTATGGAATCCATTACCATGGCATATCATACTTTTCATGGTGTGGAAACCAGAATAGTTCGAATTTTTAATACCTATGGGCCAAGAATGCGATTAAATGACGGCCGTGTTATTCCCGCTTTTATTGGACAGGCATTAAGAGGTGAAGACCTGACTATATTTGGTGACGGAATGCAAACACGTTCTTTTTGTTATGTTGATGATCAAGTAGAAGGTATTTTTAGATTATTGCATTCGGATTATGTATTGCCTGTAAATATTGGAAACCCTGATGAAATTACAATAAAAGATTTTGCAGACGAAATCATTAAACTAACGGGTACCAATCAAAAAGTTGTATATCATCCGTTGCCAATTAATGATCCGCTTCAGCGCCAACCAGATATTACAAAGGCTAAAGAAATATTAGGCTGGGAAGCAAAAGTTTCCAGACAAGAAGGAATGAAAATAACGTATGATTATTTCAAATCTTTGTCAACAGAAGAATTATTAAAAGAAGAGCATAAAGATTTTTCAAAATACATTTTTTAGTGCAAAGACACACAGGAAGATTTTCCATATATATTAGACCATTTTCATATTTGCTGGATTTAATTATTATTAATTTCTTAGCAACAATTCTATTAATAAATTCTCTCAATAGTTTTTATTACCATCTTTTTATTTCCTTTTCATGGATCGTAATATCATGGAATATTGGGTTTTATGAAGTGTATCGCTTTACAAAATCTTCAGAAATAGTAGAAAAAATTGGTAAGCAATATGCGGTATTTATTCTGGTAAACTTTGCCTATATTGGGTATTTCTTAAAGTTTTCTGATCCCTCAACCATATTGAAATTCATTTCAACAGCGATGTTTTTAATTGCTTTTGAAAAATTATTTATTTACTATTTTTTGAGAAAATTTAGGGTAGTATATGGAGGTAATTTTAGACGAGTCGTAATTGTTGGAGAAGAAAAACACACCTCACATCTTGTTGAGTTTTTTAATGAAAACCCAAATTATGGTTACAAGCTTTTACAATCTTTTGATTTAAAAACCAATAAAAAAGAAAAAATTCAGGAATGTTTTGAGTTTGTAAAAGAAAATAAAATAGATGAAATTTATTGTGCACTTGCAGACGTATCCAATACAGATGTAAATAATTTTATTGATTTTGCAGATAATAATCTAAAAACATTAAAATTCCTTCCCGATGAAAAGGAACTAACATCAAGGAATTTAAAGTTAGATTACTATGGATATATACCAATTGTATCTCTAAGAAACATTCCTCTAGATGATACAGCCAATAAATTAATTAAGAGAACCTTTGATTTAATATTCTCTTTCATAATTATTGTTGGACTCCTTTCTTGGCTAACTCCTATTTTGGCGCTATTAATTAAACTTGAGTCCAAAGGACCTATATTTTTTAAACAAAAAAGGAATGGTTTAAATTACCATGAATTTGATTGTTTTAAATTTAGATCCATGACAATAAATGAAATTGCCGATATTGAACAAGTATCAAAAAACGACCCTAGAATTACTAAAATAGGTAAGTTTATTAGAAAGACTAGTATTGATGAATTACCCCAATTTTTTAATGTTTTTTTGGGTGAAATGTCAGTAGTTGGGCCAAGACCTCATATGGTTAGCCACACCGAAATGTATGCAAAAAAAGTAGACAAGTTCATGGTTCGTCATTTTATTAAACCTGGAATTACAGGATTAGCCCAAACTAATGGTTACAGAGGAGAAGTAGAGACCGAAACGGATATCATAAACCGAGTGAAATATGATATTTATTACTTAGAAAATTGGACCTTATTATTAGATATTAAAATTGTTTTTTTAACAGTATTTAATACTATCAAGGGAGAAGAAAAAGCCTACTAAAAAACATTTGAATCTAACAAATGATTCATTTGTTTATTTAAATCAAAAGCTATTTTCGAGGATGCTATTACTTCTTTTTTCTTTTGATTAATTTCGGTTCGTTTTAATTTTGATAGTGATTCAATTATTAAGTTTAAACTCGAGTAATCACCAACTTTAGCAACCCAACCTAAATTACTTTCTTCTACAATAGTTTCACCTTCTCCACCTCCAAAATACAACACAGGAAAACCGAGACATGAATATTCAAAAATTTTAGAAGGCACAGAACCATAAATCCTTGTTTTCAAAGGGACTAAGGCAACATCATAAGATCTAATATTTTCATGAAGTGTTTGTCTTTCTTGCATTCCATGAAAAAATACATTCGGAAGTTTTCCTGATAAAACCAGCTCTTCCAGAATCTTTTTTTCGGCACCATCGCCATAAATGTGGAGTTCAATATTGTACTTTTTCCAATCTACTTTTTGACACAATTCAGTAACTCCTTGAGCAATTCCTAAAAGACCAGCATAAAATATTTTCAAAGGGCGTTCTTCATTATCATCAAAATCAACAATATGATTTTTTTGTTCGGATATATTCTGATATAAATAACATATTTTATTCGGAAAAAGAGAATGAATATGATCTATTATTTCATTTGATTGGCCCAGTAATAGAGTCGCTTTTTTATATAGATAACGCTCCATAAACAGCGATAATTTATGGGAAATTGAATTTGACTTTACTACATTTAATTCAATGGCTGCAAGAGGCCACAAATCGGAAACATTTACGATTAACTTTTTCTTTTTTAATGAAAGCACTAATACAGAAATAAAAGAAAGCACCAAAGGCGGAGATTGAATTACAACTTTTTGAGGTGTTTTTTTAATCAACAAATAAAAAAATAATCCCAATGTAAAAGAGAGTACAGAAACAATTCTAACCAATAGATTTTTACTCACACTTGGATAGATCCAAAGTCGTTTTATCGCAATTCCATTTCTGTTTTCATCAATTGAAAACTTGCCTTTGTATTCATTAAATAATTTGCCTTCTGGATAGTTTCCTAGTGGGCAAACTACCGAAACAGCGTAGTTATTTTTTTTTAAATTTAATGCTAACTGCTCAATTCTATTGGCAGCGGCTCCTTTTTCAGGCGGATAATAATTCGTAATAATTAAAATTTTCTCCATTATTTTAAAAGTAAAATGGATAGAATTCTTTCAGAAGCATTACCATCCCAAAGTTCTGGAACTCCCTTGTTTTTTATTCCGTTTTGCAAAAATTCAGAGAAACATTTTTCCAAATTTTGTAGCGAATCCCCAACCAAAACATTGGTTCCAATTGAGATAGTTTCAGGTCTTTCGGTAGTGGTTCTCATCGTAAAACAAGGTACTCCTAAAACAGTGGTTTCTTCAGAAATCCCTCCTGAATCCGTAATTACAGCTAGACAGTTTTTTATTAAATAAATGAAATTTAAATAACCCTGAGGCGCTACAAAATAGGTATTCTTTAGTCCAAGATTTTGATCTCCTAAAATAGCTTTGGTTCTTGGATGAATTGGGAAAATTATTTTCTTATCTCCAGCCATTTCATCAATTCCTTTTAGTAATTCGATTAATGATTTTTCCTCATCTACATTGGATGGCCTATGCAGCGTTAATAAAATATAGTTTTTTTCAGCTAATTGGTATTCGTCCCAAAAAACAGGTTTCGAAATTCGACCACTATTTTGAAGTAAAGTATCAATCATTACATTCCCTACAAAATGAATGTTTGATGAAGGCGCCCCAAATTTCAATAAATTTTCTCCTGCCCAAGTTGAGGTTGTAAAGAAATAATCAGTAATACTATCGGTTACAATTCTATTGATTTCTTCGGGCATGCTTAAATCTCCTGAGCGAATCCCAGCTTCAATGTGTGCTACTTTGGTGTTTAATTTTTTGGCTACAATTGCACAGGCCATCGTCGAATTTACATCGCCAACTACCAAAACCAAATCACATGGATTAGTAAGCAATTCTTTTTCAAAGGCAATCATAATTGCGGCCGTTTGTTCTGCTTGAGAACCGCTTTTTACCTCTAAATTTATATGAGGTTGAGGAATATTTAATTCTTCAAAAAAAGTAGCACTAAGCGCTTTATCATAATGCTGCCCAGTATGAACGAGTCTGTAGGAAATAGGCTCCCCTTCAGATTGTTTTTTTTCAATTGCTTTGATAATGGGTGCAATTTTGATAAAATTTGGTCTAGCGCCAGCAATAAGAGTTATTTTCATATTTTATTATTGCACAAGTGTTATTTAATTTCAGAAATAAATTGCTTTAGCTTTCCGCTCGGTGTTCGTTCTATTTTTTCTTTTCTTTTAAAAGTAAAATGCAACCCAGATTCTAAATAGCTTGTTATTGCTAATATTATTTTTTGTAGTTGATCTTCTGTTAATGCTATCTCGCTACAATATTCTATTTCAAAGGTATCTATTTTGGTTTGTTTTACCACAAATTCTTTTACATTTCCATCGTCTTCGATGATGCTTTTAGTAATATAATAAAATGTTAAACCTGGTGTTGTTTTCCCACTTGGAAGATAAGCCACATCATTGGTTCGTCCAATTAATTTTTTAAGAATTGGTTTTTTGAAGCTACTTTTCTCATCAATAATTCCAACATCACCAATGTCATATCTTATAAATGGATGCGCTTTATTGTATAAGGAAGTAATTACAATTCGCCCTTCTTTTCCATTGGGAACAACCTGATTATCTTTATCTAAAATCTCAATAAATAAGGTTTCCGAATTCAATTCCCATTCATTTACAGTGTTGGTAAATGCAATAAGATCCAATTCGGAGGCCCCATATTCGTTGATAATTGGAACGCCAAATTGTGATTCTAAAAGGGTTTTGTCTTCCTCAAAAAGCATTTCTGAGGTAACCACACAATAGTTTATGCTGGGGCAAATTGTTTTTAAGTGGAGCTTTTTTTTCTTCAAATATTTTGCAAACAAAACCACAGATGAGGTATACCCATTAATGTAAATAAATTGGTTTTTTTGGAATTTATCCACCACCGTTTCCATAAAAGCATCCGATAAATCGAAAACTGGAAAGCGGTAGCGGTAGCTTAAAAAGTCCTTGATACGTTCTTTGGTTTTACCAATAAAATCCAACGGGATTCCATAAAAACGAGCTTGAAGAGAGGAATTAAAATCAATTCCAATGCTACCAAACCGATCTTGAATTACCGCCCAAGTTAGTGCGTGGCAATACTTGTCTTTTGCAAAAATAAATGGAATTCCGCTTGAGCCAGAAGTCTTATTTGAATAATATTTTTCTTTATAGCCATTTGAAAGTCTGCTTTGAAGGGGTGTTTGCAGCTCTTTTTTAGTCATAATTGGTAATGACTCCCAATTTTTATATTCTGTTTCACCTACAAATTGAGAATAAAAAGGATTGTTTTTTAAATGAAAGTTTACAATTTCCTTTCTTTTATCTATAGAATACTTTTCAAAATCTTCTTTTGAAATTGCTTGTATTTTTTTTAAATCTTTCCGTGCCGTCTTGATAGGAAAGCCATTTAAAAAAAGCGATAAATCAAAAATTGAAAGCATGAGAGATTCTATTTTCTTCAAAAATAGTAAAAGCAAAAGGGATATTTCAACAAGAAACAACTTTTTATAAGTTTGATTATTAAATCTCTCTAAAACAAACTATTTTTGCACCACAACTAATAGCCCAACACAATGACAATTTTACTACTTGGCTCTGGAGGAAGAGAACATGCTCTTGCATGGAAAATGTTACAAAGTTCAAAATGTTCTAAACTTTTTGTAGCTCCAGGAAATGCAGGAACAGCAGCAATTGCAACAAATGTTTCTTTAAATATTTCCGATTTTGAAGCCATAAAAACTTTTGCTATCCAAGAAAAAGTAGACTTAGTAGTGGTTGGACCAGAAGATCCTTTAGTTTTAGGAATTTATGATTTTTTCAAAAATGATTCCGTTTTAAATCACATTCCGGTTATTGGCCCTTCAAAACACGGGGCACAATTAGAAGGCAGTAAAGAATTTGCTAAAGAATTTCTAATTAAACACAACATTCCAACTGCCGCTTACGATAGTTTTACTAAAGATACAGTTGAAAAAGGATGTCAATTTTTAGAAACTTTGCAACCTCCCTATGTATTAAAAGCAGACGGGTTGGCTGCTGGGAAAGGGGTTTTAATCATTCAGGATTTGGAGGAAGCCAAAACGGAATTGCGAAACATGTTGGTGCATCAAAAATTTGGTTCAGCGAGCGCTAAAGTAGTTATTGAAGAGTTTCTTGACGGAATTGAATTGAGTTGTTTTGTTTTAACAGATGGTAAAAACTACAAAATTCTTCCAACGGCTAAAGATTACAAACGCATAGGAGAAGGAGACACCGGATTAAATACCGGCGGAATGGGAGCTGTTTCACCAGTGCCCTTTGCAGATGCTGTCTTGTTAGAAAAAATTGAAAACCGAATCGTAAAACCTACCATTGCCGGATTACAAAAAGACAACATTGAATACAAAGGTTTTGTTTTTATAGGTCTAATCAATGTAAAAGGAGAGCCAATTGTTATTGAGTACAATGTTAGAATGGGTGATCCAGAAACCGAAGTGGTAATTCCGAGACTGAAATCCGACTTAGTGGAATTATTTCAAGCCGTAGCTACTCAAACTCTTAATGAAGTAACATTAGAAATAGACGAAAGAAGTGCCACTACCATTATGGTCGTTTCGGGCGGATATCCTGAAGAGTATGACAAAGGATTTGAAATTTCGGGACTAGAGAAAATTCAAGATTCAATTGCTTTTCATGCAGGAACTAAATTGGATAACAATAAAGTGGTTACAAATGGCGGACGCGTTATTGCCATTACTTCATTTGGAGATAATTTTCAAGAGGCCATAAAAAAATCTTATCAAAACATAGAAAAACTACATTTTGATAAGATGTATTATAGAAAAGATATCGGTTTCGACTTACTTTAAGAAAGAGTGTGCCGTAGTATCTTGATTTTCTTCGTTGTTTTTTTGGTGAATGGTTAATTGCTTACACCAGTAGATAATATATTTTAAGCAAATTGCCATTAAAGTCCAGCTAACGATGTTAGCCAACCACCAATTATCTAACTCTAAAGCGCGTAACCAATCTAAAGGTTTGAATAAGAAATCTACAAAAAGAGATTGTATTGCTTCAAAAAATGCTTTCATCTAATTAAGTTTTATTTGTTTTTGTGTTGGATGTAGTGTTATATTTACAAACGCAAAAGTATAAAATATACTCATGATAACAAGCATTTTTAAAAAATCTACTCCAATAAATTATTCTTTAATAGGAATTTTAACAATCATCCTCTATTTTGTGTATCAATTTCACAATCCAACAGGGATAAATTCTTGGAATGATATTGCAAAAAAAGCCGGAGCATTAGTGCTTATTTTTGCTTCTTTATTGCTTGCGAATTTTATTGTTAAGAAAAATGCATTAACTAGAGACAGCTCTTATACAGCACTTTACTACTTACTTTTTTTATTGTTTTTTCCAAAAATCATGAGTAGCATGAATTTGCTCCTGGCAAATTTTTTCATTTTGTTATCTTTAAGAAGGTTAATTTCTCTTCAAACATTAAAATTTACTAAGGAAAAAATATTTGATGCTTCATTATGGATATTTGTAGCGAGTTTATTTCATTATTGGGCCCTAATTTTCATTGTTTTGGTCTATATTTCAATAATATTTAATGCCTCTCGAGACTATAGAAACTGGTTGATTCCATTCGTGGCTTTATTCGGATTTGCTGTGGTTTTTTTGTTTTATGATCTTTTGTTTGATAAATCGGTGGTTACCAATTTTCTTCAATCGAATGCAGTAAGTTATAAAATAGATTACTTTACCAGTCAATCTCAAAACATAGCCTTTTCAATTTTTGCAGTTTTCCTCGTGTTTTTTGTTTTTCCTTACTTGTTTTCAATTCCAAACAAGCCCTTAAACCTACAAGCTTCTTATAAAAAAGTGTTTTTTGCGACCCTAATTAGTGTTGTAATTTTTTTAATTTCTGCAAATAAAAGCAATGAAATATTAGTTTTTTCTTTTTTGCCAATGGCAATAATTGCAACCAATACGGTGGAGCACTTTCAGAGTAAATTCCAACAAGAATTAATCTTATTAATTTCTATTTCTTGCGGATTTTTCTGCTTCTTTTCACAATTATAATTTATCTCCAAATGCCAAATCTCCGGCATCTCCTAGGCCTGGGATGATGTAATTTTTTTCATTTAGCTTTTCATCTAATGAAGCAACCCACAGATGACAGTTGCCAGGAATAGTTTCTCGTAAATGGTCAATGCCCTCTGGAGCGGCAATAACTACGGCAATATGCACTTCTTTCGGCTTTTGTTCTAAATGTAATTTATTTAAAACAGCCACTATTGATTGTCCGGTGGCCAGCATAGGGTCAATAAGAATTAGCACTTTATTTTCCAAAGAAGGTATGGCTTTATATTCTATTAATATGTCAAAGAAATCGTCATTATTTGGATGGTGTCTATAGGCAGAAACAAACCCGTTTTCGGCATGGTCAAAGAAGTTTGTAAATCCCGTATGCAAAGCCAATCCCGCTCTTAATATGGAGCATAAAACCACTTTATCTGCTACTGCAGTTGTGTTTTTTACTCCAAGCGGAGTAGTCACCGAAACTTCTTGGTATTGCAATTCTTTACTTATTTCATACGCCATTATCTCTCCAATTCGCTCCATGTTTTTTCTAAAACGAAGGCCATCTTTTTGGATTTGAACATCTCTAATTTCTGCTAAAAAATGATTTAGAATACTGTTGTTATTAGAAATATAATGAATTTGCATAAAAGTGATAGTTAAGTATGTTTATGTAAAAGTATAAAAACTATCTTTGCACCCGAGACCTTTTGGTTGAATTGTATGAAATAAATAAAAAGTAAAAAGTATGTTTTCAAAATTTGCCTATTCCATATTTGAACAAAGCATTAAGGATTACCACGTTCACGACAGCGTAAACCAACCTATTAGCAATCCATATCCAAGTGATAAAATAGAACATTTATTGTATTTTAAAAACTGGATTGACACCGTTCAATGGCACTTTGAAGACATTATTAGAGATCCAAATATTGATCCGGTAGCTGCATTAACCTTAAAAAGAAAAATCGATGCTTCCAATCAGGAGCGAACCGACATGGTAGAATACATTGACAGCTACTTTCTACAAAAATATGCGCATGCCGAAGTAAAATCGACAGCAACAATCAATTCTGAAAGTCCGGCTTGGGCAATCGATAGATTATCTATTTTGGCATTAAAAATTTATCACATGAACGAAGAAGCGACTCGATCTGAAGCGACTCAAGAGCATAGAGATAAATGCCAAGAAAAACTAAATGTACTATTAGAACAACGTTCGGATTTGTCTACTGCAATTGATGATTTATTATCAGACATTGAAAACGGAAATAAATTCATGAAGGTGTACAAACAAATGAAAATGTACAACGACGATGATTTGAATCCGGTTTTATATCAGAACAAAAAATAATTTAGTTGTCGAATAACGCTCAGCATATTGCCATTATCAGACTCTCTGCAATGGGAGATGTTGCCATGACAGTTCCTGTTGTAATTGCATTATCAAGACAGTATCCCGATTTAAAAATTACCGTTGTTTCTAGACCTTTTTTTAAAGCAATCTTTGAAAACATTCCCAATGTAAATTTTTTCTCGGTTCATACCCACCACCAACATAAAGGCTTTCTCGGTATTTTGAAATTATTTTTTGATTTGAAAGCGCTTGGTGTAACTCAAATCGCCGATTTTCATAATGTGCTACGCTCTAAAGTGGTGTGTCAACTATTTACCCTATTTGGCAAAAAAGTAGCTGCAACTGATAAAGGCAGAGCCGAAAAAAAAGCACTCACTAGCCTAAAAAATAAAGATTTCCGCCCTTTAAAAACCATGATACAAAGGCACCTCGAGACTCTTGAGGATTTGGGTTATTCTGTTAATTTTGAGAATCCCTATTTCCTTGAAAAAGGACCTATTCCAAAAAAAGCAATCACTATTTTGGGTGAGAAAAAAGAAAAATGGATTGGTATTGCTCCATTTGCTCATTACCGTTGGAAAACTTATCCAGGAGACTTAATGCAGCAAGTTATTCAGGAACTTTCAGAAAGAAAAGAATGTAAAATTTTATTATTTGGAGGTGAGCATGATTTCATTCATTTAGAACATCTAGCTAATGGATTAGAAAATGTCTATAATTTTTCTAAAAAAATCTCCTTTGTAGAGGAGCTGGATTTAATATCCAATCTAGATGTTATGCTCTCTATGGATTCTGGAAATGCCCATTTGGCGGCATTATTTGGAGTAAAAACCATCACACTTTGGGGGGCAACACATCCTTATGCGGGCTTTGCACCTTATAATCAACCGGAAGAAAATTGTTTGGTTTCTGATAGAGATCAATATCCATTACTGCCTACATCGGTATATGGAAACATTAAAGTTGCAGGATATGATGAGGCCATGCGAACAATTCCAGTCGAAAAAGTAGTAGCTAGAGTAGTAGCGCGGCTGAATTAAACATCATCAAAATCAACTTTGATCTCAGCAGATGTTGGATGCGCCTGACACGTTAAAATTAAACCATCGGCTACTTCTTTATCACTCAAAATAGAATTCTTTTTCATTTCGGCAGTCCCTTTAGAAACGCGAGCTAGACAACTACTGCATATTCCGCCTTGGCACGAATAAGGAGCGTCAATTCCTTGTTTTAAAGCCGCATCTAATATGGTTTGCTTCTGGCTCATTTCAAAAGTTGTTTCCTCGTCGTCTACTAAAACCGTAATTTTGGTATGGCCTTCGTGGGAACTAGCTTCAGTATTTTCAGCACCTGATGCGGTAAACAATTCAAATTTGATGTTTTTATCGGCAACATTATGTTCTTTTAAAACCGAGGTTGCCAAGTTGATCATTTCTTCTGGACCACACAAATAGAACTTATCAAAGTCTTTTTCTTTGTGTTTATTGTCAAAAATATAGTTGATATTCGATTTGTCTATGCGACCAAAAAGCTGTTCCTCAACTTTAGTTTGGCTAAATGCATAATGCACAAACAAGCGGCCTACATATTTATTTTGTAAGTCATGTAATTGTTGGTGAAAAATAGTTTCCTCTGGTGATTTATTTCCATAAAGTAAAACAAAAGAGCTTTTAGGCTCATTTTCTAAAACCGATTGCAGGATAGACATTACAGGTGTAATTCCGCTGCCAGCCACCATTGCAGCGTAGTTTTTTTGTTTTTCAATATTAGGCTCAAATGTAAATTTACCTTCCGGTTGCCCTACTTCTAGGAGATCTCCAGCGCTTAAATTTTCGTTGGCAAATTTTGAAAAAAGACCATTTTTCACCGCCTTAATTGCAATTCGTAATTCGCCACTATTAGGAGAAGAACAAATGGAATAGGCACGACGAATTTCTTTTCCGTCAAGTGTTAATTTCAAATTAATATATTGACCTGCAATGAATTGATATGCAGATTGTAATTCGGTTGGAACATTAAAAACCACAGAAACTGCGCTTGGAGTTTCGCGCTTCACTTCTTTGATTTGTAATTTGTAAAAAGCTGCCATTGTAATATTTTTTTACAAAGGTAAGAATTAGCAAGTATTTACAAATAGGTGCTGCTTTTAATTGCATAATATGGAATGATTCCACAGAAATAATAGAAAAAACAGCCTTTTTTTTTAAAGTATCAAAAAGAAGCGTACTTTTACCAGTTAGTTATACTAAAATCAACTTTTTTAAGTTAATAATAAAACGATTTGAAATTGAAAACGAGTACTTTTAAATATACTTTTCTTACCGCAATAATACTTTTTTTTGTAGCCTGCTCTACTAAGAAAAACACCTTTGTTTCAAGAAATTATCACGCATTAACTACTAGAGACAATGTTCTTTATAATGGAAATTTAGCCTTAGAAAAAGGAATTGTTGAATTAAAATCACAGTATAAAGATAATTTTTGGTCCATTCTTCCGGTTGAGCGTATGCAAATTTCTGAGGAGCAAATGATGCCAGGCCAAAATAAAAATCAAAATTTTGAAGTAGCCGAAACCAAAGCTACTAAGGCTATTCAAAAACACTCCATGAACATTGGAGGATCTGAAAAAAATCCACAAATAGATGAGGCGCATTTGTTATTGGGAAAAACTAGATATTATGATCAACGCTTTATCCCAGCTTTAGAGGCATTCAATTATGTCTTGTATAAATACCCAACGAGCAGCAGAATTCAGGAAGTAAAAATTTGGAGAGAAAAGACCAACATGCGCATGGATAATGATGCTACAGCAGTTGTTAATCTTAAAAAATTATTAGGCGAAATCAAATTTAAAGACCAAATTTTTGCCGATGCAAATGCCGCTTTGGCTCAAGCCTACTTAAATCTTGAGGAAGATAAAAATGCGTTAGCAAAACTAAAAATTGCTACAGAATTTACTAAATCAAACGAAGAAAAGGCGCGTTACCGCTTTATTGAAGCCCAAATTTATGAGCGCTTAGGCCATAAAGATAGCGCTTACGCAAAATACCAAGAGGTTATAGACATGAAACGTAAATCGGCAAGACAATATGTGATTCAAGCACATGCACGACAAGCGGCTCAATTTGATTATAAAAAAGGAGATACAATTGCGTTTTTAGAAAAGTTTCGATTGATGCTAAAGGACCGAGAAAACCGTCCGTTTCTTGATGTCTTAAACCACCAAATGGCCTTGTTTTATGATAAACAAAATAATTCCAAAGAGGCAATAGGATATTACAACAAGTCAATTAAGAAAAGATCGAACGACACCTATTTATTAGCTTCAAATTATAGAAACCTTGCCGATATTTATTTTAACAAAGCAAAATATGTTACCGCAGGAAAATATTTTGATAGTACGCTTACCGTATTAAATTCGAAATCGAGAGAGTTTAAATTGATTACTAAAAAGCGAGAAAATTTAGATGATGTAATTAAGTTTGAAGGCATCGCACAACGCAACGATAGTATTTTAAAAGTAGCTTCTTTATCTAAAGAAGGGAAAGAAAAATATTACAAAGATTTTATTGAGACGCTTAAAAAAGAAGATGCTAAAAAAGCGGCAGACGAGGCTAAATTAAACGGATCTAAAGAAAAAGAACAATCAGCTACCGAAAATGCATCGGCAGCAAAATCATCAAATAAGCCAATTACCCCCGTTTCTTTGAACTCAGGATCGGGCAGTACTTTTTATTTTTACAATCCGTCAACAGTTGCTTTTGGAGTTGTAGAATTTAAGAAAAAATGGGGAGATAGAGCTCATGTACTTAATTGGAGACTTTCTAAAGAGGCGGTAAAAGACGATAAAAATCCGGAGGACAGCAAAGACGCCGAAGCCAATTCTGACAATTCTACTAAGGAAGTAAACGAAAAATATGCTGTAAATTATTACACCAAGCAAATACCAACTTCTTCTAAAATTTTAGACAGTATAGCTAAAGAAAGAAATTTTGCTTACTACCAATTGGGAGTGATTTACAAAGAAAAATTTAAAGAATATAAAAGAGCAGCAGACAAGCTAGAAAAACTATTAGAAAACAAGCCGGAAGAGCGATTGATATTGCCATCAATGTATAATCTTTATAAAATCTATGAGATTATAGATAAAGAAAAAGCGCTTGTTATGAAAAATAAAATAATTGCGCAATATCCAGATTCTCGTTATGCTCAAATATTAAATAATTCAGGCGGGGGCAATTTAGCAAGTTCTTCTCCAGAAGTAGCCTATAATGAATTGTTTAGAGATTTTGAAAAAGAAAAATACCGCGAAATCCTACCTAAATTAGAGCTTGCAATTGAGCAATATACCGGTGAGGAGATGTTACCAAAATTCGAATTATTAAAAGCCAATGTGGTTGGTAAATTAAAAGGAGTAGCCGAATTTAAAAAAGCGCTGAATTATGTTGCATTATCTTATCCAAATAGTGAAGAAGGAAAAAACACCGAGATTTATATTGCAACTAAAATACCGTATTTAGAGTCGCTTTCATTTAATTCGGAATTTCCGCTTTCTTGGAATATATTGTATAAAGCAGACGATTTAACTGCTAAAAGCACCAAAGATTTATTAGATAAAATAACCAAATTTGCCAAAGAAAGAACCATCGAAAAGCTAACTGTTTCAACAGACATATACACACTTGAAAGCAATTTCTTAGTTATTCATGGGATTAAATCTGCAGAAAGTGCAAGCGGGATTGCTCATGTGTTAAAAGAATATAAAGATTATAAAATTTCTGAACCTGCAATTGTTATTTCGAGCGAAAATTACAAAGTAGTTCAAGTTAAAAAGAACATTACTGATTATATCGCTGGAGATTGGCTGAACAAACCAATTGTTCCAATTCAAAGAGATATTTTGATCCCTGTTGCTAAGACTGAAAACAAAAATCAGGAAGCAGTAAAATCAAAAAATCAAGGTCAAGACCCTGCCAATAATAATCAAGCTCCTGCATTTAAAGGAAAGCAAAACACCAGCACTATTCCGCCAATGGATGTAGATCCAACGGATAGTAATTTAGATAATGCAACCCCTAAATCAGCTAATCCGGGTTTCCCTAAAAAACCATAATTATGTTTGATAAAAAAGCAAAATCCTATACCGATTTATTGGGTAAAACCAACCGAATTGTAGAAGGAACTACAATTAAAGGAGATATTGTTTCTCCTGCCGATTTTAGACTTGACGGACATTTAATTGGGAATTTTGAATCCAAGGGTAAGTTGGTAATTGGACCAGCGGGAAGTGTAACCGGAGATGTCGTTTGTATAAACTGCGATATTGAAGGGAAGTATAAAGGAAAAATTCAAGTAGAGGAATTACTGAATATAAAATTCAAGTCGAGTGTGCAAGGGGAAGTGGTGTGCGGAAAACTATCTGTAGAACCCGGAGCAGACTTTAGCGCCAGTTGCATAATGCGACAAAATTCCGAATCTAAACTACCAAATGAGTCCCCAGTCACCGAAAAGAAAGCCTAATAAATGGTTGGCATTAATAAATATTCCCATTCAAATGGGAGTAGTTATTTTTCTGTTCTCAAAACTCGGAACTTGGTTAGACGAAAAGTATTCCAGCCCCAATAATTTATTTGTAAAGATTTTCACTCTTATTGGAGTTGCCTTGGCTTTTTACAACATCAACCGCCAGCTGAAAGAAATTAATAAAATGGACGACAATGAAAAGCAGTAAATACAAACCCATATTTGAAGCGTCTATACTTGCCCTAATCGCTTTTCTTATACATGAACTATATAATTATTTTTTTAGCAATGCCTTAATTAACAGTACTTTTAGGTATTCCACCCCTTTTTTATATCTGTTTTATTATTCCTGTTCTATTATTATACTATTGATTCTTATCAAAATGAAAGAAAAAAATATAGACAGCGTTGGTCAAACCTTTCTATTAGTAACCAGTATAAAAATGGCAGTTGGCTATATTTTATTGCATCCGATATTACAGAATACGAGTAAATTAATCACTCCCGAAAAAGCAAATTTCTTTTTAATATTTGCTGTGTTTTTAACAATAGAAACGCTTGTAACTATTAGAATGTTGAATAAAAAACAATAATATAGAAAAAGACACTGCTTTTTAGCAAAAAAAATAAAAGTTATACTTTTAAATATTAATTTAAATTGTACTTTTGCACCAAATTTGAGAAAATAAATTAAAGAAATTATCAAATATGTTGTTTTTAAACAAATCACGTCAGTTCTTATTTGCCAGTTTAGTAGCATTTTTTCCTCTATATAGTTCTGCTAATTCTAGCGAAAATGCACCTGTAAAACAAAAGGTAGAAGCAGTTGCAGCTACTCCAGAAATGAAAGCAGTATCTGAAGAAGAAACCAAAGACGAAGAAAGAAAAGAGTTTATTCAGCATCACTTATTAGATTCGCACGATTTTCACATTTTTTCTTACGGAAAAAATGCCGAGCATAATGTTGGTTTTCCATTGCCAGTAATTCTTTGGGATAATGGAATTCATATTTTTTCCTCTTCAAAATTTGAGCATGGAGAAGCAGTAGCTGAAGATGGCGGAAGCTATTACAAAATTAGCCACCACGATGGTAAAATCTATAAAACAGATGCTGCCGGAGAACTTAAAGAAAATGCTAAAGGTCAAATTGAAAACGAAAAACCAATTGACTTATCCATAACCAAAAGTCTATTTATGATTTTTGTGGTTAGTATTTTAATGTTTTTGTTATTTGCTGGATTAGGAAAATCATACAAAAAGAACGGTTCTATAGCTAAAGGAGCTGGACGCTTTTTTGAGCCTATTATTTTGTACATCCGTGATGAAATTGCAATTCCAAATATTGGTGAAAAGCACTATAAAAAATACATGAGTTTCTTATTGACTATATTTTTCTTCATTTGGTTTTCAAACATTTTTGGATTAACACCACTAGGAGTAAATATTACAGGAAATTTAGCAATTACAGGAGCTTTAGCTCTTTTAACATACCTTATTACCACGTTCACTGCTAAAAAAGATTATTGGAAACACATCTTCTGGATGCCAGGAGTACCAGTGCCAATGAAATTTATTTTAGCACCAATAGAATTGCTAGGAACGATCATTAAGCCATTTTCATTAATGATTCGTTTGTATGCAAACATGTTGGCAGGTCACGTGGTATTAATGAGTTTAATTGCGTTAATGTACAAAGCAAATAGCATTGTTGGAAGTCCGTTGGCTTTCTTACTTTCATTTGTGTTAACGTTATTAGAAGTTTTAGTCGCGTTGTTACAGGCGTACATATTTACAATGTTGGCCGCTTTATATTTTGGTTCTGCTTCAGAGGAGCACCACCATGATGAGGCACATCATTAATAGTTTTGAATGTTTAATTTTTAATACATATTTTTATGGAAATCCCTAGAATTATTGGAGCAGGATTAGTAGTTATTGGAGCAGGTATTGGTATTGGTAGAATCGGTGGTTCTGCAATGGATGCAATCGCTCGTCAACCAGAAGCTACTGGAAAAATCCAAACAGCTATGCTTATTGCTGCTGCACTTATTGAAGGTATTGGTTTCGCTGCAATTTTTGCATCGTAAATTTTTACAACAAAAGTTGTAACGGTTGGTTACAACTTTTGTTCTTTTTAAAATTAAAAAAATTTAAATACATATATAATGGAAGAATTATTTGGACATATTTCATTAGGCTTATTCATTTTACAAACTGTATTATTCGTTGCATTAATTTTCTTATTGAAAAAATTTGCTTGGAAGCCAATTTTAGATGCAGTTAACGAAAGAGAAGAAGGTATTAAAAATGCTTTACAATCTGCCGAAAGCGCTAAAAAAGAAATGCAAAATCTAAAATCAGATAATGAGAAATTATTAGCTGATGCTAGAGCAGAGCGTGATGCTTTAATGAAAGAAGCTCGTGAAATCAAAGACAAAATGATTAACGATGCAAAAGCAGAAGCTCAAGCAGCTGGAGAGAAAATGATTGCGCAAGCTAAAGCATCTATTGAAAGTGAAAAAAATGCAGCTATGGCAGATTTGAAAAATCAAGTTTCTTCTTTGTCATTAGAAATTGCTGAAAAAGTATTAAGAGACGAATTATCTAACAAAGAATCTCAAACTAAATTAGTTGAGAAAATGTTAGGTGACGCTAAATTAAACTAATCATTATGTCTAGAGCAGCGATTAGATACGCCAAAGCAATATTAGACATTGCTCAAACTTCTGGAAATGCAGATGCAGTTAAAACAGATATGAATTCTATTGTTTCTGCTATCAC
Organism: Flavobacterium sp.; assembly: GCF_046073885.1. Taxonomy (GTDB): domain Bacteria; phylum Bacteroidota; class Bacteroidia; order Flavobacteriales; family Flavobacteriaceae; genus Flavobacterium. Next base: position 134,928 of record NZ_JBJTND010000048.1, on the reverse strand, counting down.
TGAAAGTTCAGAGTTAAAGCATTTTCTAACGAGCCCTATTATTAAAATAGAGTATAAGAAATCGGCATTATCTGAAATATTTTCAAGTATTCAAGCAGAAACTAAAAGTTTATTCGACTTGTTATTTGAAAATAAAAGATATGAAATTTTAGGCGAAATAGCAATTCAATACAATAGATTGTACGATGAAAGTAAAGGAGTAGAAGTAGCTAAAGTAACTACTGCACTTCCTATTACTCCGGAGTTAGAGAAAAAAGTATTGGCTAAAATTGCCGAGTTTTCAAACAAGAAAATTACTATCAACAATATTGTAGATCCAGAAATTATTGGTGGATTTATTTTGAGAGTTGGAGACCAACAATACAATGCTTCTGTAGCAAGTAAATTAAGTGAATTAAAAAGAGAGTTTAGCAATTAAAATTCCATTAAAGATATATCAAAATGGCAGAAATTAAACCAGCTGAAATTACAGCAATATTAAAAAAACAATTATCTGGTTTTGAATCAGGTGCAAGTTTAGAAGAAGTAGGAACTGTACTTCAAGTGGGTGATGGTATCGCTCGTGTTTACGGTTTGTCTAATGCGCAATATGGAGAGTTAGTACAATTCGAAAACGGATTGGAAGCAATCGTATTGAACTTAGAAGAAGACAACGTTGGGGTGGTACTTTTAGGACCATCTACTGGAATCCGTGAAGGATCTACAGTTAAAAGAACACAACGTATTGCTTCTTTAAAAGTTGGAGAACAAATTGTTGGTCGTGTAGTTGATACATTAGGTAACCCAATTGATGGTAAAGGACCTATCGGAGGCGAGTTATTTGACATGCCTTTAGAAAGAAAAGCTCCTGGAGTTATCTTCCGTCAGCCAGTTACAGAACCATTACAAACAGGTATTAAAGCAGTAGATGCTATGATTCCTGTAGGTCGTGGACAACGTGAGTTGGTAATTGGTGACCGTCAAACAGGTAAATCTACCGTTTGTATTGACACCATCTTAAATCAAAAAGAATTTTATGATGCTGGAAAACCAGTATTTTGTATCTATGTTGCAATTGGACAAAAAGCGTCGACTGTAGCTGGAATTGCTAAAATGCTAGAAGAAAAAGGAGCAATGGCTTATACAGTAATTGTAGCAGCTAATGCATCCGATCCTGCACCAATGCAAGTATATGCGCCAATGGCTGGAGCTGCAATCGGAGAATATTTCCGTGATTCAGGTCGTCCTGCATTAATTGTTTATGATGATTTATCTAAACAAGCAGTTGCTTACCGTGAGGTATCTCTTTTATTAAGAAGACCACCAGGACGTGAGGCTTACCCTGGAGACGTATTTTACTTACACTCTCGTTTATTAGAAAGAGCTTGTAAAGTAATTGCAGATGATGATATTGCTAAAAACATGAACGATTTGCCAGATACTTTAAAAAGCATCGTAAAAGGTGGAGGTTCATTAACTGCTTTACCTATCATTGAAACTCAAGCAGGTGACGTTTCTGCATACATCCCAACTAACGTAATTTCGATTACAGACGGACAAATTTTCTTAGATGGAGATTTATTTAACTCTGGAGTTCGTCCAGCAATTAACGTAGGTATTTCGGTATCACGTGTGGGAGGTAATGCACAAATTAAATCAATGAAAAAAGTAGCAGGTACCTTAAAATTAGACCAAGCGCAATTCCGTGAATTGGAAGCGTTTGCAAAATTTGGATCTGATTTGGATGCGGTTACTTTAAACGTAATTGAAAAAGGAAAACGTAACGTTGAAATCTTAAAACAAGGTTTGAACTCTCCTTATACAGTAGAAGATCAAGTTGCTATTATCTATGCAGGTTCTAAAAATTTATTAAGAAATGTTCCTGTAGATAAAGTAAAAGAATTTGAAAAAGATTTCTTAGAATATTTAAATAATACACACAGAGATACATTAGACGCATTAAAAGCTGGAAAACTAGACGATAACATTACTGATGTTATTGAAAAAGCAGCTGTAGAAATCTCTGCAAAATATAATTAAGAAGGAAGTTAGAAGCTGGAAGTAGAAAGGTATATTTTTACTTCCATCTTCCCTCTTCAAACTCCTAACTTTCAAAAAAAATGGCAAACTTAAAGGAAATCCGTAATAGAATTACATCCGTTTCATCTACTATGCAGATTACTTCTGCAATGAAAATGGTTTCTGCGGCAAAGTTGAAAAAAGCACAAGATGCAATTACAGCAATGCGCCCTTATGCCGAAAAATTAACGGAATTATTACAAAGTTTAAGCGCTACTATGGATGGCGAAGTTGGTGGTAGTTTTACTGCTCAACGCGAAATCAATAAAGTATTAATTGTTGCAGTTACTTCTAACAGAGGATTGTGCGGCGCTTTCAATACCAACGTAATTAAACAAGCAAAAGCTATTGCTGATTCTTATGAAGGAAAACAAGTAGATATTTTTTCTATCGGAAAAAAAGGTGGCGATGTATTTAAAAAAACCAATACGGTTGTTGCTAGTCATAATGCAATTTTTGATAATCTTACTTTTGATGCTGTAGCAGAAATTGCTGACGAACTTACAGAAATGTTTACTTCTGGAGCCTACGATAAAATTGAAATTGTTTACAATCAATTTAAAAATGCGGCTACTCAAATCGTTCAAACAGAGCAATTCTTGCCTTTAGCACCTGTTGCTTCAGATGCAGCTGCTTCTGCCGGTGATTATATTTTTGAACCATCAAAAGAAGAAATCGTTTTAACATTAATTCCAAAATCGTTAAAAACGCAATTGTATAAAGCCATCCGCGATTCATTTGCTTCAGAACACGGAGCACGTATGACCGCAATGCACAAAGCAACCGATAACGCAACCGAATTAAGAGATCAATTAAAGTTAACTTACAACAAAGCGCGTCAAGCGGCAATTACAAATGAGATTTTAGAGATCGTTGGTGGAGCCGAAGCTTTAAAAGGATAACGTTTTGTATTAACAAAATCATAAAAGAGTCAACATTTGTTGGCTCTTTTTTTATTACATCGATATTATAACTATTTTTGTTATTCATTAAAGAATTTTACCTTGAGTTTATATAAAAACTTATTCAAACAAACTGCTATTTATGGCTTGGCCATGGTGCTACCAAGAATGCTTAGCTTCTTTTTGGTTCGACTTTACACCAATGTGCTTCCAAATAGAGCAGATTATGCCGACCTAACTACGGTATTGTCTTGGATGGTATTTTTTAATGTGATTTTATCCTACGGATTTGAAACTGCTTTTTTCCGATTTTATAATTCAGAAGACGATAAGAAAAAAGTAATTTCAACTTCTACTATTTCTATTTTTTGGAGCTCCTTGACCTTTTTGATAATTGCTTTATTGTTTAGAAACACCTTAGCTAATTTTGCTAATGTTGAAGTACAATACATCACCTATTCTATTTGGATTTTAGTATTAGATGCTTTAGTAGTGATTCCGTTTTCAAAGTTAAGAGCTAATCAGCGACCAAAACGCTATGCTGCGATTAAAATTGGGAATGTGGTCATTAACTTAGGCTTGAATTTCTTCTTTTTGTTGGCTTTGCCTAAAATGGCAAATTCAGATCCCGACGGAATTTTTGCGTCTATTTATGTAGATGACTTTCAAGTGGGATATATTTTTATGGCTAATTTAATTTCAAGTTTAGCCACATTTGTTGTCTTATCTCCTGATTATTTTAAAATAAATTGGAAGATGGATCCCGAGTTATGGAAACGCATGATGCACTATGGTATTCCCATTTTAATTGCCGGATTAGCCTTTGCCATCAACGAACATTTTGATAAAATTCTATTAGGAAAATTATTGCCGCCCAATATTGCTAAATCAGAAGTTGGAGCTTACTCAGCTTGTTATAAATTGGGGTTATTTATGGTTTTATTTAGAACGGCTTACACTTTGGGCATCGAACCTTTTTTCTTTAGCCATGCAAGCAATGAAAATGCGCCGCAAACCTATGCAACCATTACCAAATACTTTGTGATATTTGGTTCTTTCATTTCGTTATTCGTAATTGTTTTTGCTGATTTGTTAAAAATCATTTTATTAGATAATAAAACCTATTGGGCAGCGATGAAAGTGGTTCCCCTGATTGTTTTTGCTAATTTCTTTTTAGGAATTTACACCAATTTATCGGTTTGGTATAAGTTAACCAACAAGACCAAAATAGGCGCTTATATATCTTTAGTTGGCGCAGCTGTAACTTTGGCCCTAAATTATCTTTTAATTCCTTTAAAAGGCCCTTTTGGTAGTTATTACGGCTCTGCAATTGCAACGATTGCGGCTTATGGGAGTATGATGGCCTTATCGTATTATTTAGGCCGAAATAAATACCCAATTCCGTACGATCGAGTTCGAATTTTTGGATATTTAATTTTGAGCATTTTGTTCTCAGCCATTTCGTTTTACATTCCGTACATAAGAGAAAATTATTTTATTAAAATTGGAATCCTTTTTGTGTTTTTGTATTTCATTTATTACAGCGAAAAAGAAACCTTACTAAGAATCATTAAAAGAAAAAAATAAATCAGAGAAATGAGATTGCTTCGTTTCTCGTAATGACTAAATCATGACCATAAAAATCATCAATAAATCGCAACACGAATTACCAAACTACGAGACTATTGCCTCTGCAGGAATGGATTTACGTGCTAATATTTCGGAACCAATTACGCTTAAATCATTAGAACGAACCATTGTTAAAACCGGACTTTTTATTGAACTTCCAATTGGTTATGAAGCACAAGTTCGCCCAAGAAGCGGCTTGGCAGCCAAAAAAGGAATTACCGTTTTGAATTCTCCAGGAACAGTAGATGCAGATTACCGCGGAGAAATTGGAGTAATTTTAGTAAATTTATCCAACGAGGATTTTGTAATTGAAAATGGAGAACGCATTGCACAATTAATCATCGCCAAACATGAAAGAGCCGAATGGGTGGAAGTGCAAGAATTATCAGAAACCTCAAGAGGCGAAGGTGGTTTTGGAAGTACCGGAGTAAAATAAGAAATAAATTAACAAGAGGATGCGATTACTTCGTTCCTCACAATGACATAAAAATGAAAATAATAGTACCAATGGCAGGTCGTGGATCTAGATTAAGACCACACACTTTAACCATCCCAAAACCATTAATTCCAATTGCAGGAAAACCAATTGTACATCGTTTGGTTGAAGATATTGCTGCCGTTTTAAATCAAGACATTGATGAAGTTGCTTTTATCATCCACGAGAGTTTTGGTAAAAAAGTAGAAGAAGAATTAATTGCTATTGCTCAAAAATTAGGGGCCAAAGGAACTATTTATTATCAAAATGAAGCCTTAGGAACAGGGCATGCCATTATGTGTGCTAAAGAATCTTTGAGCGGTCCTGCGGTTATCGCTTATGCCGATACTTTAATTCGCGCCGACTTTGATTTAGATACCACTGCCGACAGTGTGATTTGGGTAAAACAAGTAGACCACCCGGAAGCTTTTGGGGTGATCAATTTAAATGAAAACAATGAAATCATCGAATTGGTAGAAAAGCCAAAAGAATTTGTTTCTGATCTTGCCGTTATCGGAATATACTATTTTAAAGATGTTGCCGTATTAAAAAACGAATTGCAATTGGTGTTAGACAACAATATTGTTCACGGTGGCGAATACCAAATTAACGATGGTATTAAGCAAATGATGGCAAAAGGCATGAAATTTGTACCTGGTAAAGTTGACGAATGGATGGATTGCGGAAATAAAGAAGTTACGGTAGAAACCAATTCAAGAATGTTGAATTTTTTACATAACGACGGAATTCACTTGATTGATTATGATGTATTACAGCACAATTCTACCATTATTCCGCCTTGTTATATAGGAAAAAATGTGGTGTTAACCAATGCAACTATTGGCCCTAATGTTTCTTTGGGAGACGGATGCCATGTAAGTGATAGTACTATAAAAAACAGTTTGATTCAAACCCATTCGCACATAAAAAATGCACATTTGGATAATGCTATGATCGGAAATCATACAAGTTTTGACGGAAAATTCACCAGTATCAGTATTGGAGATTATTCGGTATTAGAATAAATAAATGAAAAAATCAGCCTTATATAGTTTACTTTTTGCCTTGTTTTTTGCACCCACTTATCTTTTAGCTCAAGAAGAGCCTAAAGATACTTTGGCTTTGGCCGAAAACAAATTTGAAGATTCTTTTTATGAATCGTTGAAGCAAAAAGGAATGGAAAACTATGATAAAGCTATTGCATCCTTAGAGAAATGCCAAGCACTTCAATCAGAAAATGATGTGGTTTATTTTGAATTGGGTAAAAATTATTTGTCTGAAAAAAAATACAAAGAAGCCTACGATAATTTTGAAAAAGCAGCTATAATCGATCCAAAAAACCGCTGGGCTTGGGTAGGAATGTATGATGTGTGTTATGAAACCCACGATTACAATCAGGCAATACGCATCGTTCAAAAATTAGTAGAATTTAAAGTAGATTATAAAGAAGATTTGACTTCGCTCTACATGAATACCCAGCAATATGACAAGGCCCTCGACTTAATAAATGATCTCAATCAAACGGTTGGAAAATCAGAAAAAAGAGAATTATATAAAGCGCAAATCTTGCAAGACGCAAAATATCAAGGCCCTGAAAAAGCCAATTTGATTAGTAAAATCAAACAATTTCCAAAAGAGGAATCCAATTATATTGCGTTGATTTTTCTATATTCTAAAAGCAATCAAGAGGATAAAGCCTTAGAAATTGCACAACAATTAGAGAAAGAAATTCCAACTTCCGATTGGGCGCAAGTGAGTCTGTTTAAATTTCATTTGAACAATAACGACGGAGTAAAAGCCGTTAATGCTATGAATATTGTTTTGGCTAGTGAAAAAATAGACACTAAAATCAAGCATCGAATTTTAAATGAATTTTTAATTTTTACCAAAAACAATCCCCAATTCGATAAAGATTTAGATCATGCAATAGGGTATTTTAGCAAGGATAAAGAAGTAAAAGTCGCCAAAGAAATAGGGAAGTTTTTTCAAACAAAAAAAGATTGGAAAAGAGCCATTCAATATTATGAAATGCATTTAAAATCGGAAGCCGATGATATGGAAACTATAATATTATTGATGCAAGCTTATACAGAGAATTCTCAATTTGACGTTTTAGAAGCTGCTTCAGAGGAGCAAATGCAAATGTTTCCATCTCAGCCACAATTGTATTTTTATAATGGATTAGCCAATAATCAATTGAAAAATTATAAAAAAGCCATTGCAAGTTTAGAAACTGGAATTGATTTTATTATTGACGATCCCAATTTGGAAATAAACTTCAACCTTCAGTTGGGAGAAGCCTACAACGGAATGGGAGATTTTAAAAAGAAAGACACTTATTTTACAAAAGCCAATGCATTAATTGAAAAACAAAAATTACAACACCAATAAATGAAAAAATATTTAGCATTTGTTTTATTAATCCTATTAGCCTCTTGCAAGACCAAAGCGGTTTTAGCAGAAGGAAAAGCAAGCACTTCTTTATCTGCCGATAAGATTATTGAAAGCTATGACAACAATAAAATCGATTTTTCTACATTGTATATTAAGGCAAGTGCGCGATATGAAGATGAAAAACAGGCTCAAAATGTTCAGGCTGAAATCAGAATAAAAAAAGATGAAAAAATATTAATTAGCGTTCGTGTTTTAGGAATTACCATGGCAAAAGCCCTAATTACTCCAAGCGCTGTAAAGTATTACGATAAAATTGGAAACAAATATTTTGAAGGCGATTTTTCAACTTTAAGTAAATGGATTGGTACCGATTTAGATTATCAAAAGTTACAAAATATGTTTTTAGGAAAAACAATTGATGATTTGCACGGTGCAAAATACGATGCTTCAATAATTGAAAAATTATACAAGTTGCAATCCAATCCAAACAGTAATACCAACAAATCTTTTTACTTTGAAAGTGATAATTACCTAGTAAAAAAACAAGAAATTAATCAAACCGTGCAAGAAAGAACCTTGCAGATTGAATATCCCGATTATAAAAGATACGACTCAATGATTTTACCATTATCTTTGGCAATTGATGCCCGACAAAAAGAGAGTAAAACTAACATCAATATCGAATACAAGAACATTTCCGTTAACGAAGAACTTACTTTTCCTTACAATGTTCCTGAAGGTTACGAAAGAATATTCATAGAAAAGATCTAATAGTTATGCAAAGCAAATTAGCCACTTTATTTTTCATCTTCTTATCTGCATTGGCATGGAGCCAACAAACGCAGGAAGAATTAGAGCAAAGAAAAAATAAAATTCAAGAAGAAATTCTAGAAAAAGAACGCATGCTTCAAGAGGTACGCGGCAAAGAAAAATCGGTGACCAAACTTTTGCAAATCCAAAAGGAGAAAATAGGATTAAAACAAAAATTAATCTTCACCACCGAAAAACAAACCAAACTTTTAAGCAACAACATGTATATTAATCAGGTGGAGATTAATAAGCTAAAAAAAGACTTGGTTGTACTTAAAGAAGATTATGCGCAAATGATTGTGAAATCATACAAGAGTCGTTCGCAACAAAGCCGCGCCATGTTTTTATTGTCTTCAGAGAATTTCTCGCAAGCTTATAAAAGACTGCAGTACATGAAGCAATATTCAAGCTACCGTAAAATGCAGGGCAATGAAATTAAAGATAAAACCGTTCAATTGGCAGAACATAACGCTAAATTAAGCGGGCAAAAAACGGAAAAAGAAAAACTATTGGCAGAGCAAGAAAAGCAACGCGCCGATCTTGAAAAAGAAAAGCAAGAGCAAGAAAAAATTGCCAACAGCCTGAAGAAAGATAAGAAACAAATCATTGCCGAAATCAAGAAAAAGCAACAGGAGTCTAAAAAAATAGATGCGCAAATTCAGAAAATGATTCGAGATGCGATTGCTGAAGCAAATAAAAAAGCGGCTGCTGCTAGGGTAAAAGCCAACCCAAAAACAACAACTGCTGCCGAAACCAAAAAGATAGAAGAGTCTACCAAGATTATGCTTACACCGGAAGGGCAAGTAATTTCAAATAATTTTAAAGCCAACAAAGGAAGCTTGAATTGGCCAGTAGAAAAAGGAGCAATTACATTAGGATTTGGAGATCAGCCCCACCCAGTTTATAAAACTTTAACTATTCATAATAGTGGTGTAGAAATCACCACCGAAGCGGGAGCTAGTGCACGGGCCGTATTTGGAGGAGAAGTGACCAAAGTAATCATCACTTCGCCTTTAACAAAATTAGTGTGTGTGCAACACGGAGATTTCTTTACGGTATATCAAAACTTAAGTTCTGTTAATGTAAGCGCTGGAGATAAGGTTTCGGCTAAGCAAACTTTAGGAAGAATTAGAACCAATGCCGAAGGTAAAACCATTTTAAAGTTTACAATTTCTCAAAATTCCTCTTTCGTAAATCCAATGCAATGGTTGAAACGATAATAAAAAAATCAATAAAAAAGGTCCAAAGAGTGTTACTTTTTGGACCTTTTTTATTTTTATTACAATTATAAGTTAATGTTATAGTTTATTGTTTACATCATAAATTAACTATATTTGGAAATAAAATTACAAATAAATAGTAGCTTAATAAGTAAAGGACATTAACTCCAATATAATGGAATTAGCAACAACTATTTTTAACTTAACAATGATTGCCGGAATTTTTCTGGGAATTTTCTTTATTATCTTCACGCAATTCTCAAATAGAAGAAAAGATAAAGCAGTTATTTATTTAAATCTGATTGTACTTTTTATTACTCTAAATAATTTACAAATTTATTTAATTGATAATTCAATTTTGGAAGTAAATTTCTTTGTCCGAAAGTTATTAATTCCATGGTATGTAATGATTTTACCTTCTTTTTATGCCTTTGTAATTTATTATTTGAAGATAGAAAAGCAAATAAATCATTATATAGGCTTTGCAATCACTTTTTTTGGTTTAGAATTATTAATTAGAGTACTATTTGCTTTGTTTTTTTATGGGGTTAATTATAATTACGCTGTTGCAAAATATTCTCAAGTAGAAGAAATAATAAATGTAATTTATGCTTTTTATTTCTTTGTTAAAGCCTATTTGGTTTTCTACAAGCATTCTAAATTATATGCCTTTGTATTAAAATTTGACACTATACAATGGTTGAAAAACTTTATGTTTTTAGGTAGTTTGGTTTTATTACTTTGGGTTTCTGCAGTAATTTTAAATTTAGATAAAGTTTTAAACCCAACGATTTTTATTTATTATCCAATGCGATTTAGTTGCTCTGTAGTTTTATATTGGATAGGTTACCAAGGCTTTTTTAATTATGAAATGTTAACTGAACGAATCGAATTAAGAAGATTAGTTGCTAAAACAGATTCAGAAATCACACCACAAAATAAGGAAATAAAAGAAACGGGATCTATAGATAAGTTTTTAGGAATTAAAGAATATATCGAATCCAATAAAAGATATTTAGACCCAAACTTTAGTTTAGAAATGCTTTCATCCGAATTAAAAATAAGCACCAGTTCTTTATCACAAACAATTAATAAAGATAACTCTACAAATTTTTCGGATTATATTAATAATTTACGTGTTGAAAAAGCAAAAAAATATTTGACAAAATCAGAGTATAAAAAATATACAATTTTATCAATTGGTTTAGAATGTGGTTTTAATTCTAAGTCTACATTTTATGCTGCTTTCAAAAAGTTTACCAACACCACTCCTTCAGATTATAGATTGAATAATCAATAAACAATTAGTCCTAAATTCCACAAATAAGTCTAATATTCTTTAATTAAAAGAATTTAGGACACCTCTTTTCTATCAAGTTTTACTTTTGACTAATCTTTAAAATCAAAGTTTATGAAAAAAGTACTCTTATGCATCTTCGGTTTACTAACTATTTCTAATACACAAGCACAAGGAAGAGATATAGTATACGATGAAATTTCAAACATTATTGTTGCTGAAAGCAAACCAAAAATTTTCACTTTGGCAGCAAATTATGTTTTTGGCACTAAACAAATACAAGGAATTTACACTATAGACAAACATTTTTTTGGATTTGCAACTTACAATTACAATCGTACAACTATTGAATACACTCCGCTTTTAGGAAGCAGAATTACCGAAGAGAACAACAATAATGGTTATAGTTTTGGTGGTGGATATCAAAATTTTGGTCATGTTGGAAAATATAAAAATTTAGAAGTATTAACCGGTTTTGAAACACAAAATGCTGCTGTAATTTCTTATTTCACCTCACATAAAGACTCGCCTGACAGGGGAGACGAATATTTAGAAGAAAAATATTATAAGATTTTCACTCAGTTTAATATGATGAAGTGTAGGACTAATTTTGACTCTGGGTTTTCTTTAAAGTTATCTTATTTCAAATTTTTAAAAAATCCTACTTATAATGGTGCGACCAATTTTTTTATTACTCCGAGTTATTCATTTAATTATAAGCTATTAAAATCTAAATCTTTATTACTAACCTCACAAATTGGATTATCTTTTGCATTACATAATTTTGAAAACTCCTACCAAGGGGATAATTTTTCTTTTTCTCAATCCGATTATGTTCTTGGCGGAATATTAAAGTTCGGAATTCAATATAAATTTAATTTTAATAAGAAATAATATGAAAACTAAAGTTCTAATTGTATTCGCCATTATTTTTCTAATTGGTTGTTCAAAAGAAAAACCACAAGATCCATTAGTAGGAAAATGGCATCTTAAACAATATTTTAGAAATGATTCATTAAAGGATTTATCAGAATGTGCCTTATTGAATACTATTGAATTTAAAAGTAATGGTTATTATACAGAAGAGTATTTTATTAAAGACACTGTTTTAAATACCTGTGTGCCTAATGGAACTTCGGGGTACAAATGGAGTAACAATAATGGTCAATACACCATTGATAACGGCAGTATAGTTGATCAAAATCATCAAATAAAGTTAGAAAACAATAAATTAATTTACAGCTATGAAGGTTGGCATTTCACATCTAACACAATAGTTACAAGTGATATTAAATTAATTTATCAAAAATAATAAGTTGGTAGAAACCATAATTGAAAACCTAATAAAACAGAAATTATGAAAAAAATGATAGTAATATCCACGTTGATTTTCACACTTTATAGTTGCTCAAAAGATGAAGATAATTATGTTACAATAAGAGGACGTGTTGAAAGAGAAATAAATGGTGAGGGAATTGCAAATCAAAATGTATTTTTAGATTTAAAGCAAGCCCACGGCTCTGGACAATATGGTACTTATTATACTTTAATTGAATCTAAACTAGTAAAAACAGATCCAAATGGAAATTTTAGTCTAACTGTAAAAAGTGAAGACCGAATGTTTGTTGAGGTGTATAAAGAAATGGATGATAACTATTCAACTTTCGAGTTAAAAAGTTTCAATCCGAGTGACAATATAGTTTTAAAAGTAAATAAGCTTATTAAGTTCAAAATTTATGTAAATAACGTCAACCCATTTGATTCAAATGATTATGTTTTAGCATATTTTTACTCAGGAATTGTACAAAACTTTAGAACAAAAATTGAAAATTTTGGAGTTCATAATAATTTCACTATTGCTTCACCGGGTATCCCATCCATACAAGATACTTCTTGGAATGGAACAAATGTAAATTCTATTATATATTATAGTGTGCCTGAAGACGCTTTAGAATATAAAGTTGGTTGGATTAAAAGAAAAAATGGAATTGAAAGCAATGGTTCAACAAATGATTTACCTTTTCAAGTCGATCAAGAAAATGAATATTATTTTAACTATTAATATCTAAAAACACTATCAAAAACTGTTTTAATACCAATAGTAACTTTTAATTGTTTTAATATTATTTAAACAAACAACGCTTTCAATTCGGTGGCGTCATTCGGGCTCATTTTTCCGGCAAGAACCAAGCTTAATTGTTTTCTTCGTAAAGCCGCATCAAAACGGGCTTTTTCTTCTTCTGTTTGAGGTTCTAATGGCGGTACCGAAACAGGATTTCCGGTTTCATTTACAGCTACAAAAGTGTAAATGGCTTCGTTTGCTTTAGTTTTTATTCCCGATTCTCTATCTTCTATCCAAACATCCAAAAAGATCTCCATAGAGGAAGTAAATGCGCGAGAAACCTTTGCTTCTATAGTCACAACACTTCCCAAAGGAATGGTGCGATTAAAAGCAACGTGATTAACCGATGCGGTAACTACAATTCTACGGGAATGTCTTCGGGCAGCAATACTTGCCGCGCGGTCCATACGAGCCAATAATTCGCCACCAAAAAGATTATTTAACGGATTGGTTTCACCAGGCAATACCATGTCGGTAAGGATGGTTAAGGAATCTATGGGGTACTTAGGAGTCATAATAAATTTTTTACAAAGGTATTTATTTTAATCTTACTAGGTTTAAGAAACACCTAGTTTGTCATTCCGAAGGAATCTAGCTATGTCTCATTATAAGAAATATATAAAACCAAAAAATCCCGAGAAATCGGGATTTTATTATAGTTCTTCAATCAGCACCCAAGCTTCTGGGTTATGTGATTTTTTTATTTTTTGCAATTCAGTTTGCGCTTCCGAGTAGGATGCATAACTCTTATAAATTACCGGATACAATCCGTGGTCGTTTTTGCGAATTCTTTTTGCCGGATACCCTAAATGAACAAGTTCATCATACATTTGATCGGCATTTTCTTCACTAAGAAAAGCACCTGCCACAATGTGATACGGCATTTTGGTATTGTTCACTGTTAAAGTTACAGCCGGAATAGGATTTGAAATTACAAAAGTTGCCTCTTGAATTTTTTGCTCTAATTGTTTCTGAACTTTAGTTTGAACCGCTAGCGTTTCTTGTTGTATTTTTTGTTGGTAGTAGTTATTTCCAAAATACCCGCCAGCACCTAGTAAACCAGCACTAACTACAAAGATAGCAGCATATTTTAAGAACGGATTAGAACGAGTTTCAGGTACTAACTGAACTACTTCATTTTCTTCTTGTATATCAGCAACTTGTTGTAATACTTCTCTTTTAATAGCAGGAGAAACATAACTAGTTAATCCAAACGCTTCAGTAAAATAATTAACTGAATCAGAAGGAGTAAAAACAAGATTTTTTTCTGAATTCAAAGAAAAAGCACCAATATTTTTTAATGTAATGGTTTCTAATTCTTGAAGCTTGGATTTCCAATTAATAACTTGGTTTTCAATAATAGCAACTGCAGCATCATAACTTATTTTTTCTGATTGCGCCATATGATTTGCTAATAATCCGTCGTTATTTTTTAAATACGAATTAAAAGAAACCAATTTTTTTGGTGGATAGAAAGAATGAGACGACTCATTAAGTTGTGCCGATTGGATTTCGGTTAAAAATGCACCAAATCCAGGAACGGTAACGCATTGGTACCGATATAATAATTGCGATATATATAAATCCATCTTCATAATCACAAAATTAATTATTTAATGATAAGGACAAAATTTTATCAACAAATTTTGTTAACAATTTTAATTTTAATTCGTATTTTTAGTAGAAATACCTAAAAATCATGACCGACAACGAGTTGTTTCATTTATTGGCTTTAGTAAAAATAGAAGGAGTAGGCGATATAATGGCAAAGAAATTAATCAACCATTGTGGTTCTGCCGAAAAAGTCTTTCAAGCCAAACCCAGTTTTTTAAAAAATATTGATGGCGTAGGTAAAGTTTTGATTGAAAATTTAAAAAAAGCATCGGTTTTTGATTTGGCAAAAAAAGAAATGCAGTTTCTAAAAAGCAGCGGCATTATCTGTTGTTCCTATTTGGATGAAAACTATCCCGACCGATTGAAATACTGTATTGACGGCCCCGTTTTATTATTTTCTAAAGGGAATATCAATTGGAATAATAAAAAAATAATAAGCATTGTAGGCACCAGGCAGGTTTCGAGTTATGGTGCCGATTTTTGTAAAAAGTTAATTCAAGATTTGGCACCTTTAAACCCGATTATCGTAAGCGGATTTGCCTATGGAGTTGATATTGTTGCCCATCAAGCAGCGCTGGAAAACAATTTGCAAACGATTGCTGTGTTGGCACATGGGCTGAATCAAATGTATCCAAAATCCCACAAAAAGTATGTTTCTAAAATGGAACAAAATGGGGGATTTTTAACCGAGTTTTGGAGCACATCCAATCCTGATAAAGAGAATTTTGTAAAACGAAATCGCATTGTGGCTGGAATTTCCGAGGCTACAATTGTGATTGAAAGCGCCGAGAAAGGAGGGTCTTTAATTACAGCCCTAATTGCCAACGATTACAATAGAGATGTTTTTGCGGTTCCGGGGAGGGCCACCGACAAATACAGTCAGGGGTGTAATAATTTAATCAAAACCCAGCGGGCACATTTATTGACCTCGGCAGCCGATCTTATTTATATTTTAAATTGGGAAATTCAAAGCAATACCGTAAAACCTAGCATCCAAAAGCAATTATTTGTTTCGTTAGATGAAATAGAACAAAAAATGTATGATTATCTTTTGGCAAATGGAAAAACTGAAATTGATCAAATTGCGCTCGAATGTGATTATCCTGTTTTTAAAACCTCTTCGGTATTAATTAACATGGAATTAAAAGGCGTAATTCGTCCGTTACCCGGAAAATTATTTGAAGCAATTTAAATACTAATTACCAGAAAAGCCAAGTTTAACACGCACTCTTTTTAAAACAGTGTTTGCTATTATTCCCGCTTTGTCAGCGCCTGATTTTAAGATGGCATCCAGTTCTGTACGATTGGAAATGTAGTAGTTGTATTTTTCTCTTTCGGATTTAAATTTTTCACAAATCAATTCAAAAAGGGCTTGTTTTGCATGACCATAACCATAATTTCCACCAAGGTAATTTTGGCGCATAGCCGCAATTTGTTCTTCGTTTGCCACTAATTTATATAAAGCAAAAACATTACAAGTATCAGGATTTTTTGGATCTTCAAGTGGGGTACTGTCACTTTCAATTCCCATAATTTGTTTGCGAAGTGCTTTATCATCCAAAAAAATATCAATAATATTTCCGCGTGATTTACTCATTTTTTGACCATCAGTTCCCGGAACGTACATGGTTTCTTCTTGCACTTTTCCTTCCGGAATTACAAAAGTTTCTCCCATTTGATGATTAAAACGCGAAGCAACATCTCGAGTAATTTCAATGTGTTGCATTTGGTCTTTTCCTACCGGAACAAAATGAGCATCATATAATAAAATATCTGCTGCCATAAGCATTGGATAGGTAAATAACCCTGCATTTACATCTTCCAATCGGTCTGATTTATCTTTAAATGAATGGGCTAAAGTCAATCTTTGATATGGGAAAAAACAACTCAAATACCAAGACAACTCCGCTGTTTGAGGCACATCCGATTGGCGGTAAAAAATCACTTTATTCACATCAAGTCCACAGGCCAACCATGCAGCTGCAGTGCTGTAGGTGTTGTTTAATAAGGTTACACCATCTTTTATTTGTGTAACCGAATGTAAATCGGCAATAAAAAGAAACGATTGATTTTCTGGTTTTTTAGATAATTCAATCGCTGGGATAATTGCTCCCAAAAGGTTTCCTAAATGTGGGGTTCCTGTGCTTTGAACTCCTGTGAGTATATTCGCCATTCTAAAAATTATTTATGCAAAGTTAAACCTTTGTAATAAAAATCGCCTACATTTCCTTAATTTTGACCTTATGAGATTTATAAAAATCATTTTTTGGACCCTTTGGCGCATTTGGTTTTACATTGTAATTGCCTTTTTCATTGTGCTGATGTTTCCGTTTTTGTTGGTTTCCATTTTGAGAGAACAATGGTACCCTTACTTTTTTGTGATGGCTCGAATTTGGGCGAAAGGAATTCTACTCGCCATGGGATTTCATTATAAAATAGAACGCGAGCAAGAAATAGAACACAGAAAAAGTTATATGATTATTGCCAATCACACTTCTATGATTGACATTATGCTAATGTTGGCGATAGAACAAAATCCATTTGTATTTGTTGGGAAAAAAGAATTGGCGAACATCCCATTATTTGGTTTTTTCTACAAAAGAACCTGCATTCTTGTAGATAGAAATAGTTCTAAAAGCAGAATGGCAGTATATAATAGAGCCCAAAAAAGGCTCAGTCAGGGGTTGAGTATTTGTATTTTCCCAGAAGGAGGCGTTCCAGAGGAATCGGTATTTTTAGATGAATTTAAAGACGGTGCTTTTCGATTAGCAATAGAACACCAAATACCCATTGTGCCCATGACTTTTGGTGACAATAAAAAACGATTATCGTATACCTTCTTTAGCGGCTCTCCCGGACTATTACGAGCCATGGTTCATAAATCGATTGAAACGAACGGACTTACCTTAGAAAATAAAAAAGAATTAAAAGACAAATCGAGAGCCATTATTTTGAATCAATTGCATAAATACAACCCATAATAAAAGAGCGCTAACTAGGCGCTCTTTTTTATATTATGAATGTAGTTTAGTGATTTACAATCGCATCGTATTCTGCAAAATGGTCAACTCCTTGTGCGTCGGTGCTGGTCCAAAATTTAAAATGATACGTTCCTAAGCTTGCCGGTTTAAATTTTAATGTTGCCGTATATTCTAATTGACTTGGAGGGCAAGTGGATCCCGAATTTTGTTTTAATGCTATAATTGCTACCGTTCTTGTAAAGTCATTTCTTTCATAATAAAAATCATAAAATGAATGACAAACCGTTGGGCGAATGTATTGCACCGGAATTTCGGTAATACTGTCTTTGGCAAATTTTACAGGCATAACCACTTGACTTACAGGTAAAACCTCTAATTCTGATGTGGGTTCATCGTGTCTTCGCTCACAAGAAATTGTGAAGAACCCAATCGCTAAAAGTAAATAAATGTATTTCATGATCAATTATTTTTTATTAGACCTTCAAAATTAATAAAAGTTTGATTTCAAATAATAAAAAAAATCACGCATTAAGCGTGATTTAAGTTTTAGGCATTATTTTCTTTGATAATTTCTTTGATTTTTTGTTCTAATTCTTCGGCCAATTCTGGATTGTCTTTAATTAAAACTTTAACCGCATCTCTACCCTGACCTAGTTTTGTTTCGCCATAGCTAAACCAAGATCCTGCTTTTTTAATTACTTCAAATTCTACGGCTAAATCTAATATTTCTCCTGTTTTTGAAACGCCTTCTCCATACATGATATCAAATTCGGCAGTTTTGAAAGGTGGTGCCACTTTATTTTTCACCACTTTCACTTTAGTTCTATTTCCGATTACCATTTCTCCATCTTTAATTTGAGATGAACGACGAATATCCAATCGAACCGAAGCATAAAATTTCAAAGCATTTCCTCCTGTAGTTGTTTCAGGGTTTCCAAACATCACCCCAATTTTTTCTCTTAATTGGTTGATGAAAAATACCGTACAATGCGTTTTACTAATAGTTCCTGTTAATTTTCTAAGTGCTTGAGACATTAAACGAGCATGTAATCCCATTTTGGAATCTCCCATTTCACCTTCAATCTCACTTTTTGGAGTTAATGCCGCAACCGAGTCAATTACTACAATATCTATAGCTCCAGAGCGGATTAAATTTTCGGCAATTTCAAGGGCTTGCTCTCCGTTATCCGGTTGCGAAATGATTAAGTTTTCAATATCTACCCCTAGTTTTTCAGCATAATGTCTGTCAAATGCATGCTCTGCATCAATAAAAGCAGCAATTCCACCTGCCTTTTGAGCTTCGGCAATGGCATGAAGCGTTAAAGTCGTTTTACCTGAAGATTCCGGACCATATATTTCAATAATTCTTCCTTTTGGATATCCATTTACACCCAAAGCTAAATCCAAACCTAAAGAACCAGAAGAAATAGTTTCAACCTCTTCAACGGCTCTATCCCCCATTTTCATTACGGTTCCTTTTCCGTAGGTTTTGTCTAATTTATCTAATGTAAGTTGTAATGCTTTTAATTTGGCTTCTTTTTCTGAACTCATCTCTTTATATTTTAATTGCTCCTATTTTCCGTAAAAATATATAATTTTTTCGAAGAAAAAGAAGTTTAGCAAAATGATTTTTGAACAATTCTAACCAAAATATATTTCTTACTTTAGCAAAATTAATTTTATAGTTTATGGAAAAATTACTTTCCTACCCACTCTCAGTAGTGTATTATTTTTGCTTCGGATTGTGTTTGGTTATTTTTCATCCCATTCAATGGATTTGCTTTACTGTTTTTGGCTACCAAGCTCATAAAAAAAGTGTAGATTATTTAAACTTTTTCTTAGTTAGATGTACGAATATTCTGGGTACAACCTACAAGTTTAAAAATAGAGAAGTAATACCCGAAAATGTTCCCTTAATTTTTGTGGCAAACCACCAAAGCTTGTATGACATTGTGGGAATGATTTGGTTTTTGAGAAAGTTTCACGCAAAATTTGTCAGTAAAAAAGAATTAGGGAAAGGCATTCCAAGTGTTTCCTATAATTTGCGTCATGGGGGGTCGGTATTAATTGACCGAAAAGATCCTAAACAAGCAATTCCAGTAATAAAAGGGCTTTCGGAATATATTGAAAAGCACAATCGTGCAGCAGTTATTTTCCCGGAAGGGACAAGAAGCAAGAATGGAAAACCGAAAGAATTTGCGCAAAGCGGATTAAAAATCCTATGTAAATATGCGCCATCCGCATATGTTGTTCCAATTTCTATTAATAATTCCTGGAAAATGGTTAAATTTGGACCTTTCCCAATGGGATTAGGAAATAAATTAGAGTTTATTATTCATCAACCAATAGCAGTTAAAGATTTTACATTTGAAGAAATAGCCAGTAAAACCGAAGAAACTATTGTAAAATCAATACTATAACTCCCCTCAAATCGCACAATTAATTAAATAAAATACCGCATGTCTATTACTAATATCCGATTGGAAGTAATGCAATTTTTAGAAAAAAATGTAGACTCTTTCATAGAACAATATCTAATTCCAGTAGAAACCATTTGGCAACCTTCTGATTTTTTACCAGATTCTCAAAGCGATTCTTTCTTTGATGATGTTAAAGAATTGCAAGAAATTGCCAAAGATTTACCTTATGATTTTTGGGTTGCTATGGTTGGAGACACCATCACCGAAGAAGCACTTCCTACCTACGAATCCTGGTTAATGGAAGTAGAAGGAGTAAATAATTTAGAAAATAATGGTTGGTCAAAATGGGTACGCCAATGGACTGGTGAAGAAAACCGCCATGGTGATTTACTTAACAAATACTTATACCTATCGGGAAGAGTAAACATGCGTGAAGTAGAAATTACTACCCACCACCTTATTAATGATGGCTTTGAAATAGGCACCGGAAGAGATCCTTACAAAAACTTTGTGTATACTAGTTTTCAAGAATTAGCAACGTATGTGTCTCACAATAGAGTTTCTCAAATTGCAAAACAATACGGAGACAACAAACTTTCCAAAGCATGTAAAATAATTGCTGGAGACGAAATGCGTCACCACCAAGCGTATAGCGAATTTGTAAATCAGATTTTCAAAGTTGACCCAAGCGAAATGATGTTGGCGTTTCAATACATGATGAAACAAAAAATCACCATGCCGGCGCACTTCTTAAGAGAATCGGGTCAATCGATAAGTACTGCTTTCAATCAATTTTCTGATTCGGCTCAAAAACTTGGAGTTTATACTGCCAATGATTATGTTGAGATCATGCAAAAGTTAATTGATAAATGGCAAATTGATAAAATTGTAAATCTTACGGATGAGGCCGAAAAAGCGCGTGATTATCTAATGAAATTGCCAGCAAGAATGGCAAAAATTTCGGAACGATTAGTACTCCCTGAAGAAAATGTAGTCTTTAAATGGGTACAACCTGTATAACTAATTCAATTAATCCTTTCTCCACAAGAAAGGATTTTTTATCCCCAATATTCTATGTCACTAATTGATACTACTATTCTTTTTGTAAAACAAAAATTACAAAACGCAGAAGCCGGTCACGACTGGTATCATGTGGAACGCGTGTATAAAAATGCGATAGTAATTGCAACTGAAGAAGCATGCGATTTGGAAATTGTAAAATTGGGCGCTTTACTACATGATATTGCCGATAGCAAATTTCATAATGGAGACGAAACAATTGGACCTAGAATTGCAAAAGAGTTTTTGGAAAACCAAAATGTAGCTTCTGAAACTATTTCTCATGTGGTGAACATCATAGAAAACATTTCTTTTAAAGGAGGAAATTTTGAAAAGAAATTTACATCCAAAGAATTAGATGTTGTTCAAGACGCTGATCGATTGGATGCCATTGGCGCCATTGGTATTGCCAGAACATTTAATTATGGAGGATTCAAAAACAGACCTTTATATTTACCTCATATTGCTCCAAATTTGCACATGACCAAAGAGGAATATAAAAATAATGAGGCCCCTACACTCAATCATTTTTATGAAAAATTGCTCTTGCTGAAAGATAAAATGAATACCGAAACCGGAAAAAAAATTGCAGCACAAAGACATCTTTTTATGGAAAGTTTCTTAGCACAATTTTACTCTGAGTGGGAAGGAGAAAAATAAATTAATTTCCTTTAAAATCGGCTTTTCTTTTTTCTAAAAAGGCTGTAGTTCCTTCTTTAAAATCTCCGGTACCGAAACATTTACCAAAGTTTTTTATTTCTGTTTCAAAGCCATTAATGCCATCAGTAAAATTAGCATTTACCGCTTCAATTGCTTTTCCAATTGCAACCGGTGAGTTTTTCATGATTTTTTGAGCTACAGATTTTGTAAATTCTATAAGTTCAGCTTGAGGGACTACATGGTTTACTAATCCAATTCTATAAGCTTCATCCGCAGGGATCATTCCTGCAGTCATAATAAGTTCCATGGCGCGACCTTTACCAACAAGTTGAGGTAAGCGTTGGGTTCCGCCATAACCCGGAATCACCCCAAGAGATACTTCTGGCAAGCCCATTTTGGCATTATCAGAGGCAATTCGAATATGACAAGCCATTGCTAATTCCAATCCACCGCCAAGGGCAAATCCATTTACTGCAGCAATAACCGGAGTTTTTAAATTTTCAATAAAATCAAATAATAATTCTTGCCCTTGTTGTGCTAGTTGCGCTCCTTCTTCAATAGAAAAATGTGCAAATTCTGAAATATCGGCACCAGCCACAAACGCTTTTTCACCTTCTCCCGTAATAATAATTATCTTAATTTCAGGGTTGGTATTTAAACTTTCTAATCCGTCATGCAACTCTTTTATCGTTGCAATATTTAATGCATTTAATTTTGATGGACGATTGATTGTGATGTGACCAATTCCGTTTTCAGAAGCAATAAGGATGTTTTCGAAATTCATAGTTTAATTTTATTTAGATAGGTAACGAAACGGTAAATGTAGTTCCTTTTCCTAATACGGTTTCAAATGTAATAGTTCCTTTGTAATTTTCAATAATGTTTTTAATGATACCCAATCCAAGTCCCATTCCACTATTTTTGGTTGTGAATTTTGGCTCAAAAATGTGTTCAATGTAGCTCGGATCTATTCCGATGCCATTATCTTTTACGGTAATATTTACCATATCATTCACTCGTTTTACTGCAACTACAATTGATTTTTCTTCTTGATTTTCTGGAATTGCTTGGATGGCATTTTTAACTAAATTCGTAATAATTCGAATTAAATGCGTTCGATCCATTATGGTAATAATTTCATTTTCATCACATTCAAAATGAAGTGCCTCTTCATTAAATATTTCTAAAGAAAACTCCACAACTTCCACCACATTAAGGGTTTCATTTTGCTGTGCAGGCATCGAAGCAAAGTTGGAAAAAGCCGATGCAACCGAGCTCATCGTATCAATTTGCTGAATTAAGGTTTTACTATAATCACTTAGTTTTTGCTGCAAATTTGGATCCTCGGGATCAAATTTTCTTTGGAAACTTTGCACCGTTAAACGCATTGGAGTTAGCGGATTTTTAATTTCGTGGGCTACTTGTTTTGCCATTTCTCGCCAAGCTTGTTCTCTTTCGCTTTGCGCTAACATGGTGGCGCTTTCTTCCAATTTATCCACCATTCGGTTATAGGCATTAATCAAGGAATTGATTTCACGACTGTTGGCCTCAATTACAATTTTCTCGTTCTTTTGCTCCAAACTAGTTTGGTTGATCTTATCCGAAATGGTCTTCAACGATTTGGTAATATAACTCGAAAGAAAATACGCCAAAGCGAAGGCAATAATCAGCATGAAAAAATACACCTGACTCAATCGAACCAGGAAATCTTGAATTTCGTTTTCATAAAAACTATCATCCTCTACATAAGGAAGATTTAAAATTCCGAGTGGTTTAAATTTATCATCTTTAATTTGACTGTAAGAAGATCGAATTTTTACCCCGTCAATAATCTTAATATCTACATACCTTTTTTCAATGGAAGACTGCACCAATTTGGTTACATATTTTGGAATGGGAGGTGCTACATTATCAACAGAGAAAGAGGCTTTGGAGGTTTTTAATAATTTTCCGCTTAAACTGTATATGTTTATTTCTACATTGTGAATATCGGATAATTCATGAATTTTATCTTTAAAAATATAAGGCAGATTTCGTTCTGTAAGCGGGTAAGTGGTTGTAGATAAAATGTAATTGATGTTTTCTTTTACAGCATCTTCTTTTCTATCTAATCGTTCTTGGTGGTACCTTCTTGCTTCATTTTTAAACTGAATCACCGAAATCAATGCCATTAAAGAGGAGGCGATTAATATCAATACAATCATCGATAGGAAAATCCTAATTCGAAGGGAAAGCATTGACATTTTAAAGCCGTTAAACATTTTTTCTAGTTACTTTTTTCTCTTATTCTTTTGTAAAATTTAAATCCAAGCATGATCAAAACTGAAAATAAAACAATTCCGATTACGCCATAAATCCAATTGAAAGCATTTTTTAAAACTACTAAAAAAACTACTGAAAATAAAATAATTGTTGCGCCTTCATTCCAAAGCCGCATGTAGTTTGAAGTATATTTAAATTGGTCGTTTTGTAATTGTTTGTAAATAACTTGGCATTTCCAATGGTATAAATACAATAGGAATACAAATCCTAGTTTTACATGCATCCAAGGCATGTGCAACCAAGCATTTCCAACAGGAGTAAAAAACAACATCCAATAGGCAAAAAAACTTGCTAAAATCGCACTCGGCCATGTTATGATATACCAAAGTCGGTACGTCATTATTTTGTATTGCTGTAGCAAAATTTCCTTTTCGGGGGATGGTTTGTCGTTGGCTTCTATTTGATAAACAAACAACCGAACGATGTAAAACAACCCTGCAAACCAAGTTACTACAAAGATGAGGTGAAGGGATTTTAGGTAGTTATAGAATTCCATTTTTTTTAGATTAAGGTTTTTGTACAACGTTTGTCATTCCGAAGGAATCTCATTGATTATTATTTTAGTTTTTACAAAATAACTTTATACCTTAAACATTTAGTTATTTTCAAATTCCTTTACCCAATTCGCCACCACGCCACACCATTCGTCATCGTCATTCATACAAGGGATTGCCATAAATTCTTCCCCGCCATGGTGTAAAAACTGCTCGTTGGCTTCCATGGCAATTTCTTCCAATGTTTCTAAACAGTCTGATACAAATGCCGGAGTTACCACTGCCAATTTTTTAATTCCTTTTTCGGGCATTTTGTTAATTTCAACATCGGTATAAGGTGTCAGCCATTTATCACCAGCCAAACGCGATTGAAAAGTCTGGCTGTATTTTCCTTCTGGGATACCTAGTAATTTCACCACTTGTTTGGTCGTTTCATAACATTGGTGTCGGTAGCAAAATTCATGCGCCGGCGAAGGGGTGTTGCAACACGACCCATCAATTGCGCAATGTGATTTGGTTACATCGGTTTTGCGAATATGACGCTTCGGAATTCCGTGATACGAAAACAATAAATGATCGTATTCAAAAGTATCCAAATGTTTTTTTATAGAATTGGCTAAAGCCTGAATATAATCGGGTTTGTTATAAAAAGCAGAAACTTTTGTAAGTTTCATTTCTGGGAATTTGGTGCGAACTAATTCATCTGCCAATTCCCAAATAGTGGTTGTAGAAGCCATAGCATACTGCGGATATAAAGCCAAAAGCAGCACTTCAGTCACACCTTTTTCTCTCAATTCTTGCAAGCCTTTTTCAATAGTCATTGTTCCATAACGCATAGCCAAGGCCACCGGAATAGAACTTTTCTCTTGAACTTTTTTATGCATTCGTTTCGAAATCACCACCAATGGAGATCCTTCTTCCCACCAAATTCTAGCGTACGCTGCAGCCGATTTTTTTGGTCGGGTTTGTAAAATAATTCCTCTTACTAACAAGGCGCGCAATAAAAACGGAACGTCAATTACGTATTTATCCATTAAAAATTCATCTAAATACGGCTTCACATCTTTAGCGGTTGGACTTTCTGGTGAACCAAGATTGACTAGTAATACTCCTTTCATTAGTTATGGTAGATTATATATTGATATTTATTGACATTAGGTATTTCTTTGGGGTGGTAGCAAATTTTTTCTTGAAAGCCGCAATAAAATGACTTCCGGTGCTGTATCCAATTTTTAACCCCACTTCGTTTACATTGTAGGAACCCGAATCAAGCAATTGACGGGCATAGTCTAGTTTATAATCAAGTAAAAAACCATATACGGTGTCTCCATATATTTGTTTGAAACCCATTTTTAGTTTCTTCAAACTCAACCCCACTTGATCAGCTAATTCTTCGAGCCCAGGTGGCTCGGCCATATTTTGAATAATTATTTCTTTGGCTTTTTTAATTTTCAAAACATTTTCCTCATCGTTTAAGAAAGGGCATTGCTCTGCATCGGGATCTTCAGATCGATTAAAATACAAGCTCAACAATTCATATCCTTTCCCTTTATAATATAGGTTTTTTATGGCTGGGTTTAAATTGTAATGAAATAACTGACTCAACACGATTGCCATAGAAGGACTTATATCGCTTTCTGTATAGTATTTACGATCTTTATTTTCTTCACTTAAAAAAGGAATGTTCCCCGATTCACTTGTAAAAAGGGAATGAAATTTTTGAATTGAAATTAATACTGAGATAACCCAAGTATTTGGCGCAATTTCTAAATCTAGCGGTAATTCTTTTTGTGGATTGTAAAACAAAAGTGCTTTTTCTTCTTTTAAATCTAAAGCATAGTTTCCCATGTTAAAAATAAATTTTGCTTTACCTTTTATTCCAAAATGAAATTGTATAAGTCCTTGATTAACATGTCGTTTCACATGATAATTTTCAGGGCTTTCATTTTGAAATCGGAGCAAAATAAAATCATTTTCAATTTTAATTTCTTCTTGTGAACCCATAGCGATATTTTTTTAAAATAAAAAAAGTTGTTTCTTAAAATTTAATTAAGAATAGTTCTAAATTAAATAGTGTAAAACCATTTATTTTAAAGCAAAATTAAAAAAAATAACGCTATAAATACAAATAACCAAGAAATTTCTCGAAGCGACATAAAAAGTACTTTTAGCGTTATTTTTTCATATTTCATAAACCTAAATTTGTTTACTTTTTAGGAAAAGGGCAATATGGAAAACAATACTACGAACAAGTCTACTACTTTTTACGCTGTTGGATTGAGCTACAAGAAGGCCGATGCAGAGATGCGGGGAAAATTTAGTTTAGACTCAGAAGCTAAAATCAACTTATTGGCGCAAGCTAAAAAAGAAGGAATTGAAGCTTTAATTGTTACTTCCACTTGCAACAGAACCGAAATTTATGGTTTTGCGCAACATCCATTTCAGTTAATCAAATTACTTTGCGAAAACAGTAACGGCACCGTTGAAGAATTTCAAAAGGTGGCTTTTGTATATAAAAAACAAGAAGCAATTAATCATGTTTTTCGTGTTGGTACCGGTTTAGACAGTCAGATTCTTGGAGATTTTGAAATTATAAGTCAGTTAAAAATGGCTTTCGCAGAAAGTAAAAACAGCCAACTTGCCAATGCTTTTATGGAGCGATTGGTAAATGCGGTGATTCAATCGAGCAAAAAAATAAAAAATGAAACGGAGATTTCTTCCGGTGCTACTTCGGTTTCATTTGCCTCAGTGCAGTACATATTTAAAAATGTAGAAGATATTGCCAATAAAAACATCTTACTTTTCGGTACAGGAAAAATAGGAAGAAATACCTGCGAAAATTTAGTAAAACATACCAAACACGAGCAAATTACACTAATCAACAGAACAAAAGATAAAGCCGAAAAATTAGCTCAAAAACTAAATGTTATTGTAAAAGATTACGCCGACTTACAACTCGAAATTCAAAAAGCAGATGTAGTTGTTGTGGCAACTGGCGCCCAAAATCCTACAATTGATAAAACCATCCTGAATTTAAAAAAACCGTTACTTATTTTAGATTTATCCATTCCAAAAAATGTGCACGAAAATGTAAATGAAGTTCCTGGTGTTACTTTAGTTCATATGGATCACTTATCGCAAATTACCGATGAAACTTTAGAAAATAGAAAATTACATATTCCGGCAGCAGAGGCAATAATTGAGGAAATTCAAGAGGAGTTTTTGGCATGGAATAAAAACCGAAAATTTGCACCTACGATCCATGCTTTAAAAGAAAAGTTCAATTCTATTAAAGAAGGCGAGTTAAATTTTCAAAGAAAAAAATTATCTAATTTTGATGAAGATCAAGCCGAATTGATAAGCAATAGAATAATCCAAAAGATAACGAGCCATTTTGTTAACCATTTAAAAGAGGGTGAATCAATGGAAGAAGGAATCGAATGGATAGAAAAGGTATTTCAATTAGAGCAAGAAAAAGAAATTTTCTAGTTATCAAGCCCCAACCAGAAACCAAAATTTTAGGTTTCCAAAAAACACAAAATGTCTAAAAAAACCATAAGAATTGGCACCAGAGACAGTGAATTAGCACTTTTTCAAGCCCACACCGTTCAAAAACAATTGAATGATTTAGGATATAAAACCGAAATCATCGCCGTGAAATCGGAAGGGGATCTTCTTTTAGACAAACCGCTTTATGAGCTAGGAATTACCGGAATATTCACTAAGACACTCGATATTGCCATGATTAATGGGCAAGTAGATATTGCTGTGCATTCTATGAAGGACGTTCCCACTGCTTTGCCACAAGGAATTGTGCAAGCGGCAGTTTTAGAAAGAGCTACTATTTTGGATATTTTGGTTCATAAAGGAGCCATTTCCTTTCTAGATTCGGAGGCCACAATAGCAACCGGAAGTTTACGTCGTCAAGCACAATGGTGGAATAAATACCCAAACCACAAAGTGGTCGACCTACGTGGAAATGTAAATACCAGAATGCAAAAATTACAGGAAAATGATTGGGACGGAGCTGTTTTTGCAGCAGCCGGATTGGAACGCATTAAATTAAAACCAGAAAACCACATCAATTTAGATTGGATGATTCCTGCGCCAGCACAAGGAGCCATGGTCGTTGTTGCAATGGCAGAAGATGAATTTACATTGGACGCTTTATCGCAATTAAACCATATCGAAACCGAAATTTGTACTTATATAGAAAGACAATTTCTAAAAACGCTAGAAGGCGGTTGCACGGCACCAATTGGAGCATTAGCAAAATACAATGAAAAAGAAGATACTATTCATTTTAAAGGAGTTTTGTTATCCATTGATGGCAAACAAAAATTAGAAATTGAAAAAGTCGTTGCTATTTCCGAATGGAAAAAATTAGGATTCCATGCTGCACAAGAAATTCTAAATAATGGCGGTGTCCAATTAATGGAAGAGATAAAACAGCAATTAAAAAAATAAGCACAACAAGAATTCCATTAAGACAGGAATAAAATATGGCAAAACTGATAAACATACTATCCACTAAAAAACTAGATTTAGCCCAAAAGCAACTTCTTTTGGACGCTGCTATAACGGTTGTGGAGGAAGATTTTATTGAAACAAAAGCCAAAAAATTTCAATTTTCTAAAGTGCATGAAAATTTAATTTTCACCAGTCAAAATGCGGTACATAGTATTTTACAGCACCCAAAATGTAACGAATTAAAAGGGAAAAGTGTTTTTTGTGTTGGATTAAAAACCAAGGAATTGCTTACAGAAAACGGATTTGATGTAGTTGCCTATACCGGTTATGCTGCCGATTTGGCCGAAATAATTTCACTTATTTATTCAAAAGAAAGTTACACTTTTTTCAGCGGAAATTTACGACGCGATGTGTTGCCCAACACACTAAATGAAAACGGAATTACATTCAATGAAATAGAAGTGTATGAAACCAACATAACCTCAAAAAAAATCACAAATAAACTAGACGGAATACTATTTTTTAGTCCATCAGCCGTAGAAAGTTATTTGAAATTGAATTCCATAAAAGAAGAAATGTGCTTTTGTATAGGAGAAACCACCGCAGAAGCATTAGAAAATAATAAAGTAAAAAACATAATCATCGCAGATAAACCATTGGTTGAAAATGTGATTTATGAAGTAATAGAATATTATAATCGCTGAACGCTAACAGCTATCAGCTAACAGCTAAAAAATGATAAAAAACGACCTGTTCTTAAGAGCGCTGAATAATGAAAAAGTAGAACGCCCACCCGTATGGATGATGCGTCAAGCGGGGAGGTATCTACCAGAATTTAGAGCATTAAGAGATAAATATGATTTTTTCACCCGTTGTGAAACACCCGAATTGGCTGCCGAAATTACCGTACAACCCATTCGAATTGTGAAACCCGATGCGGCAATTTTGTTTTCTGACATTTTGGTGGTGCCACGCGCAATGGGAATTCACGTGGAACTGAAAGACAATTTGGGACCCATTATTCCAAATCCAATTCGCACTATGGACGATGTGAATAGAACTTTTGTTCCAGATGTTCATGAATCGTTGGGTTATGTTTTTGATGCCATCAAATTAACTAAAGAAATGCTGAACGATGAGGTGCCACTGATTGGGTTTGCCGGTTCGCCATGGACTATTTTTTGTTATGCTGTGGAAGGAAAAGGTTCTAAAAGCTTTGATACGGCTAAAGGATTTTGTTTTTCAAACCCAGTAGCAGCGCATACTTTATTGCAGAAAATTACCGATACCACCATTTTATATTTGAAAGAAAAAGTAAAAGCAGGTTGTAATGCCATTCAGATTTTTGATTCTTGGGGAGGCATGTTATCGCCAGTAGATTATCAAGAATTCTCTTGGAAGTACATCAACCAAATTGTGGAAGCTTTAGCTGACGAAACGAAAGTAATTGTTTTCGGAAAAGGATGTTGGTTTGCTTTAGGCGAAATGTCAAAATCGAAAGCGTCTGCATTGGGTGTAGATTGGACTTGCTCTGCTCGAAATGCGCGATATTTGACAGGAGGGAATATTACTTTGCAAGGAAATTTTGATCCAAGTCGTTTGCTTTCTCCTATTCCAACCATCAAAAAAATGGTACACGAAATGATCGATGAATTCGGAAAAGACAATTATATCGTAAACCTTGGACATGGAATTTTACCAAATATTCCTGTAGATCACGCTAAAGCTTTTGTTGAGGCAGTAAAAGAATATAATCAATAAAAATAATGATGATAAAAAATTTATTGATGTTTATTGGGTTTTTAATATCATTCAATTGCTATAGTCAAAATATTGTTTCTAAAACAAAACACAAATCAATTGCAAGCAACCCTTTAAGAAAAAAAATTATTGGAATTTGGACGCAAAAAGGTTCGATAAATGCGGATTTTAAAATTGACAGTAAAACCATTTATTATGTTGAGGATTTTGCAAATTATAAATATTCTTTAATTGGGGACTTAATAAAAATTTACTATCCAGATTACATATATGAGGGTAAAGTTTCTTTTAATAATGATACTTTAATTATTAGTAATAAAGATGGTGTAGGTAGATATTGGAGATTCAAAGAATAAAGCAATAAATTAAGTTAATGCTAAAAAATGAAAGATAAATTCTACCAATACATACTAAACCTCCAAGACCAAATCACTTCTAAACTAGAAGAGATTGATGGCGGTGCCCAATTTCGTGAAGACCTATGGGACAGACCAGAAGGAGGTGGCGGAAGAACACGTGTCATTGAAAACGGCCAAGTTTTTGAAAAAGGAGGGGTAAATATTTCGGCCGTTCACGGGAAATTACCGGATTCGATGCAAAAATTATTCAATGTGGGTGAAGCCGATTTTTTTGCGTGTGGATTGAGTTTGGTGATTCATCCTAAAAACCCAATGGCGCCTACGGTTCATGCCAATTGGCGTTATTTTGAAATGTACGATACTTCGACAGAGCTCAGCACAGGCTCACGGAAAGTAATAAATTCGTGGTTTGGTGGCGGACAAGATTTAACGCCGTATTATTTATTTGAAGAAGATGCCATTCATTTTCATCAAACGTGTAAAACGGCTTGCGACAAACACAATCCAGAGTTTTATCCAAAATTCAAAAAACAATGTGATGACTATTTTTGGAACGCACATAGAAATGAAGCGAGAGGCATTGGCGGATTGTTTTTTGATTATTGCAAATACACGAGCGATAGCGAATTGGCGAATCAAACTGACAGAAAAATGTCTATGGAAGATTGGTATAATTTTGTCACCGAAGTGGGCAATAGTTTTCTAGAAGCTTATGTTCCCATTGTAGAAAAAAGAAAGAATTTACCATATACTCCAGAACAAAGAACCTGGCAAGAAATCCGCAGAGGGCGTTATGTCGAATTCAATTTAGTGCACGATAAAGGCACCCTTTTCGGACTAAAAACCAACGGAAGAATTGAAAGTATTTTGATGAGTTTGCCGCCACATGTGCAATGGCATTATGACCACCATCCCGTTGCCGGAAGCGAAGAAGAAAAATTAATCAAAGTATTAGAAAAACCAGTAGATTGGCTATAAGCTGTCAGCCATTAGCGGTTAGCTAAATTAATTGAAGAAAACAGGATAATGCTAATAGCTGAAAGCTTAAAAACATGAGAGATTATAAGAAATTTTTAGTTTGGGAAAAATCACATGCTTTAACCCTAGCAATTTACAAGGTTACAAGCTTATTCCCTAAAGATGAAATTTTCGGATTGACAAGTCAAATTAAAAGAGCTTCTAGTTCAATTCCGATGAATATAGCTGAAGGCTGTGGTAGAAATTCAGATAAAGATTTTTGTAGATTTCTGTATATTGCATTTGGTTCAGCAAACGAATTAGAATATCAAATATTGTTGAGTATTGACTTGAATTTTATTGAAAATGAAAGTGGTCAAAAGCTATTGTTTCAAATAGAAGAAATAAAAAAAATGCTAAACGGATTAATAATAAAGTTAAATAAAGCTGAATGCTATAAAGCTAAAAAAATATGTTCCAATTACAAAGAGGTAGAAGATTACGCGTAAATGAATCTATACGAAGTTTGGTTCGTGAAACCACTTTAAGTCCGAGTGATTTTATGTTTCCAATGTTCATTGCCGAAGGCGAAAATTACAAAGTAGAAATTCCATCCATGCCCGGAATTTACCGTCGTTCGATAGACTTAACGGTTGCTGAGGTTAAAGAATTATTTGCTTTAGGAATTCGCGCGGTCAACATTTATGTAAAAGTAGATGAATCACTTAAAGACAACACCGGAAAAGAAGCATGGAACCCTAATGGGTTGATGCAACGCGCTATTAAAGCCATAAAATCTGCCTGTCCCGAAATGATTGTTATGCCCGATGTGGCTTTGGATCCGTATTCTATTTATGGTCATGACGGAATAATTGAAAACGGTGATGTTGCTAACGATGCTACCAACGAAGCTTTAGTAAAAATGGCCGTTTCTCACGCACAAGCCGGAGCTGATTTTGTTGCCCCTAGCGACATGATGGACGGACGTGTTTTGCGTTTACGCCAAGGTTTGGATGCTGCAGGATTTCCATATGTGGGGATTATGAGTTATTCGGCCAAGTATGCTTCGGCATTTTACGGACCTTTTCGTGATGCCTTAGATAGCGCGCCAAAAGAGGTTGATGCTGAGCCTGTCGAAGTACCAAAAGATAAAAAAACATACCAAATGGATTATGCCAACCGCATTGAAGCCATCAAAGAAGCGCTAATGGATGTAGAAGAAGGTGCCGA
Source organism: Flavobacterium sp. (assembly GCF_046073885.1). Lineage (GTDB taxonomy): Bacteria > Bacteroidota > Bacteroidia > Flavobacteriales > Flavobacteriaceae > Flavobacterium. The sequence goes on along the minus strand of NZ_JBJTND010000048.1, from coordinate 101,694 downwards.
TATGGTTATGGTTAAACCCGGAATTGCCTATTTGGATATTGTTCGAGAAGTTAAAAATGCAGTGAATGTTCCGGTAACGGTTTTTCATGTTTCGGGAGAATATGCCATGATCAAAGCCGCTTCCGAAAGAGGATGGTTGGATCATGATAAAATCATGATGGAACAATTAATGTGTATCAAGCGCGCAGGAGCAAGTTTGATTTCGACTTATTTTGCAAAAGAAGCAGCTATTATTCTAAATAAATAATCAGAAAATGAAATCAATAGAAAAGGCCTTATTTTATGTTTTTCTACTCAGTTTTACTGTGAATTGTGGCGGAAAAAATGAAGATCAAAACAAGGGAAAAGCAACGACTAAGAAATCTGGTACCTTTCCATTAGCTGTAAAAGGCAAAGAAATTTTTGAAGGTAAGGGGACATGTATTGCATGTCACAAATTGGATGTGAAATTAGTTGGACCAAGTATTCAAGAAATTGCCAAAATTTATAAAGAGAAAAAAATTAGTATTGCTACTTTTTTAGAGGGCACTGAAGAACCCGTAATTGATCCGGCACAATATGAGGTGATGAAAATTAATTTTGAACTTACCAAAAATTTCACCGATGAAGAAAGACAAGCTCTAGAGCAATATATTTTCAGTCAAGGGAAATAATCACGCCAGCAATGTCACAACTTACTTATTTCAAATGTCCTTTAGGAATTGCCAAAATAGTTGGTGATGCAATTGGCATTTCCGAAATTAGTATTTTGGATGAAGGTGAAGTTTCTAATTTTGTACCTAAAGAATTAGAACAAGCAGTTATTCAATTGCAAGAATATTTTGAAGGAAAACGAACCCATTTCGATTTGAAAATAAATCCAAAAGGCACCGATTTTCAGCGAAGTGTTTGGTATGAGTTACTAAATATTCCATTTGGGAAAACCTTATCCTATATGGAATTGTCTAAAAAAATAGGCGATGTAAAAGCCATCCGCGCCGTGGCTGCAGCCAATGGTAAAAACCCACTTTGGATTGTAATTCCGTGCCACAGAGTTATAGGTACTGACGGTTCATTAACAGGTTATGCCGGCGGTTTAGGGAGAAAAAAGTGGCTCTTGGATCTTGAAAACCCAACAAAGCAACAAAGTTTATTTTAGGCTCGAATTCTTAGATTTTTAGACTTTCTTAGATTACTTAGAATTTGTAGATTATTTTAGATTAATCTACAAAATTAAACTATCTTAGATTCTTGAAAGTACGTATTTCGAGTAGTTTTACCATTTATAAGTTCATTATGGTCTAATTGTTTTTTGTCACATCGAGTCTTAGCATCGATCTAGACAGCATAAAGTTGATAGTTTATAATAGTTTTCGACTGCGTTCGAACTGACAATTGGATTATTTTATAAAAGCAAAAGGTATTAAAATCCAAGAAATCTAAAACGTCTAAAAATCTAAGTAATCTAAGAAGTCTAAATTATGATTGAAAAAATCAACCTTAATAACATTTTATTTCTTGACATAGAAACCGTGCCGCAAGAAGAACATTTCAATTCTTTGGATGATGAGATGAAATCACTTTGGGAACACAAAACGCAATACCAACGAAAAGAAGAATTCACGGCTGAAGATTTTTATGATCGTGCTGGAATTTGGGCAGAATTCGGGAAAATTGTGTGTATTTCGGTAGGGTATTTCATCACCAAAGGCGACATTAGAAACTTTAGAGTGACTTCCTTTTTTGGCGAAGAAAAAAAGATATTAGTAGACTTTAATAATTTACTAAACAACCATTTTAATGGGCCTCAGCATATTCTTTGCGGACATAATGCTAAAGAATTTGACTTTCCATTTATCGCACGAAGAATGATCATCAACCAAATATCTATTCCGAGTAAACTGAATTTGTTTGGCAAAAAACCCTGGGAGATTCCACATTTAGACACCTTAGAATTGTGGAAATTTGGCGATTACAAACACTTTACTTCCTTAAAATTACTTACGAAAATATTGGGAATCCCTTCTCCTAAAGGCGATATTGACGGCAGCCAAGTGGGGCATGTTTTTTATGTAGAAAAAGACATCGACCGAATTATAACCTATTGTGAAAAAGATGTGATTGCGGTTGCCCAAGTATTTCTGAGATTTAGAAAAGAAGAATTGTTAATCGAAGACGAGATAATTCATGTGTAATTATTAATTGGGTAGGATATTTCCTATTTCGGTCTTTTTATTACTTTTACAAAAAAACAGATTATGGTTTTAAGTAGATTTTGGCTTGCTATTTTTATTTCATCAATCGCATTTGTGGTTTTCAGTTTTTTTACTGGAAACAGCTACACCACCGATTTTATTTTGAATGGTCAAAAAGACGATGCTATATTAATTTCAGAAAAATACATCAATCAAGTACCTGCTTTTATCAAAGACAGCATTGCCAAAGCACCCGAAAAAACTATGGTAATCAATAGGGACACTTTAAATGCCGATACTACATATGTTTACAAAAGCGGAACGATAAAAATTTTTAGTGGAAAACAAAAAGCAGATGGACTTTTGCCAACTTGTAAGAGCACATTATTGGATACAATAATCCCTTTAATCGCCTATTTGGCTTTCTTTTGCGGATTAATGCAATTGCTTATAGACTCTGGAGCTTCCGAAAAATTAGCCAAAAAATTAAGTCCGGTTTTCACCAAAATATTTCCTTCAGTGCCAAAAAACCACGAGTCTATTTCGTACATGACCTTAAATTTTGCTGCCAATTTTCTAGGGTTAGATTCTGCCGCGACACCATTTGGTTTAAAGGCCATGCAGAGTTTACAAGAGCTCAATACAGATAAAGACAAAGCCAGTGATGCACAAATCATGTTTTTGTGTTTGCATGCAGCCGGTCTTACTTTAATCCCAACATCCATTATTGGATATCGTGCAGCAGAACATGCCGCAAACCCTGCCGATGTAATGTTGCCTTGTATCATTACTTCTTTCATTGGGACAATTGCTGCTTTCTTGATTGTTGGTATTCGACAAAGAATTAATTTCAAAAGTGCTTCTTTAGTTCTTGCCTTGATCACCTTGATTGCTGCAATTGCAGGTTTGTTATTTTACATTAATCGATTGGATATTATTGGTAAAAACTTTTTCACTTCCAATCTTTCTGGGTTGATGTTGATTTCAATTATTGCTTTTACTTTGATTTTTTCATTTGTTAATGAGAAAAAATTTGCTGCTAAAGACACTACTGTTTTTGATGCTTTTGTAACTGGAGCCAATAATGGTTTGCAAACAGGAGTTAAAATATTTCCTTATGTTTTAGGGATGATGGTGGCGATTTCTTTTTTTAGAAATAGTGGTTTATTTGAAATTATAAGCAACGGAATTTCTTTTATGTTTTCGAATATTGGAGTTAGTAAAGACATAACCAATTCGTTGCCTGTTGCCATGTTGCGCCCATTTAGCTCAGGAGGTTCTCGTGGATTTATGATTGATGCAATGAAAACATTCCACCCCGATTCTTTCACTGGAAGGCTGAGTTGTATTTTTCAATGCAGTGCTGAAACTACTTTTTATGTAATTGCCGTTTACTTTGGCAGCATTAACGTTAAAAACACCCGCTATACTCTTGGGACAATGCTTTTGGTGGATTTGATATGTGTATTTGCTGCTATTTTTGTGGCTAGTTGGTTTTTTTAATATTTTTTCTTGTAAAGTAGCTACATCAATTTAGCAAAAATTTAATGTAGCAATCACGCAACTTTCCGTAACTTTACACATCAAAAATATTTTTCAAAATGGACTTTATATATCAAGATCCGTATCCGATAGTAAAAGACGATACACAATACAAAAAACTAACTTCCGACTTTGTAAAAGCTGAACAATTTGGCGATAGAGAAATTCTAACGGTAGATCCAAAAGGACTGGAATTACTAGCGCAAGAAGCCATGAACGAGGTTTCATTTATGTTGCGTACTTCGCATTTGCAGAAGCTAAAAAATATATTAGACGATCCTGAAGCCACCGATAACGACCGCTTTGTAGCCTACAATTTATTGCAAAATGCCGTGGTTGCTGTAAAAGGAGAATTGCCTTCTTGTCAAGATACCGGAACGGCAATTGTTATGGCCAAAAAAGGAGAAAATGTATATACGGGAGCCGATGATGCCGAGTATTTATCTAAAGGAATTTTTAATACCTATCAAAATAAAAACCTTCGTTATTCTCAAATCGTCCCGATTTCGATGTTTGAAGAAAAAAATTCGGGTTCAAATCTTCCAGCACAAATCGATATTTATTCAAAAAAAGGAAGCACCTACGAATTCTTATTCCTTGCAAAAGGAGGTGGATCTGCGAACAAAACGTTCTTGTACCAAAAAACCAAATCGTTATTAAATGACAAATCGATGGATGAATTCATCCGCGAGAAAATCAAAGATTTAGGAACTTCTGCTTGCCCGCCGTACCATTTGGCTTTAGTAATTGGAGGCACTTCTGCCGAAGCGAACTTGGCAGCAGTGAAAAAAGCATCTGCAGGATATTTTGATAATTTACCAACAACAGGAAACATGTCGGGGCAGGCTTTTCGTGATTTAGAATGGGAAAAGCGAGTGCATAAAATATGTCAAGAAAGTTCTATTGGCGCCCAATTTGGAGGTAAATATTTTGCTCATGATGTGCGTGTAATTCGTTTGCCAAGACACGCAGCTTCGTGTCCGGTTGGACTAGGTGTTTCTTGTTCTGCCGATCGAAACATTAAAGGAAAAATCACCAAAGACGGAATATTTTTAGAGCAATTGGAAGTAAATCCGAAGCAATTTTTGCCAGAAATTCCACCACATATGGAACAAGCGGTTGTGGTAGATTTGAATAGACCAATGCCGGAAATTTTAGCAGAATTAACCAAGCACCCAATTAAAACCAGATTGATATTAAACGGAACCTTAATCGTGGCTCGAGATATTGCACATGCTAAGATCAAAGAGCTTTTAGATGCAGGTAAACCAATGCCCGAATATTTTAAAAATCATCCAATTTATTATGCTGGTCCAGCAAAAACACCAGACGGAATGCCATCTGGAAGTTTTGGACCAACAACCGCTGGAAGAATGGATGTGTATGTAGAAGAATTTCAAAAAGCGGGTGGAAGTATGGTAATGCTAGCTAAAGGAAATAGAACTAACGAGGTTAAAGATGCTTGCCAAAAATATGGTGGTTTTTATTTAGGTTCTATTGGAGGCCCTGCTGCTATTTTAGCACAAGACAACATTTTGAAAGTTGAGGTAGTAGATTTCGAAGAATTAGGAATGGAAGCTGTAAGAAAAATCACCGTTAAAAATTTCCCAGCATTTATTATCACCGATGATAAAGGGAATGATTTCTTTGCTAATTTATAATTCACTAAAATAAAATTTATAAAACCTACAAGGTTTCCTTGTGGGTTTTATTTTTAATTAAACGTAACGCTTATGCCTTTTAAGGATTCTTTTTCGGAATTTTATTCGGAAGTAAAAACAAGTATTAAAGAGGAGACTTTTGCCAAATTAACTTTAGCTAAAACTATCGGAAATACCGAGTTAATGAATATATATGTGCGTTTAATTGTAATAGAAAACAACTTACAATTGGAATTGAAGTTTAAATTTCAAAAAGAAGAAATAGTTGAAATTCATACAATTGATTCCGCTTTCAACCGGTTGGCAGCATTTATTAATAACCCATTTTTAAGTGCCATTTTATTCACTACCGAAAGGGATTTAACCTATAAATTAAACAAAAAAAGAGCAGTAAGTGTAAATGAGCAAGCACCAAGTTTTACGCATGCGTCTACCGCTTTTTTGGAAATTAATAAATAAAATAAGGATTTTTTTAATCGATTATCATCTCTGGTATTTCGCCTTCAATAATCAAATCCGCTTCAGTTGAAGCAATAATATGTTCTACAGAAACTCCAGGAGCACGCTCTAACAGTTTGAAGCCTTTAGGAGTGATTTCTAGAACAGCCAATTCCGTTACCACTTTTTTCACACAACCAACTCCAGTTAAGGGCAAGGTACATTTTTTTAGAATTTTGCTTTCACCAGCTTTATTTACGTGCATCATAGCTACGATAATATTATCTGCAGAAGCAACCAAATCCATAGCGCCTCCCATCCCTTTTACCATTTTTCCGGGAATTTTCCAGTTGGCAATGTCTCCATTTTCTGAAACCTCCATTGCTCCAAGAATTGTTAAATCTACGTGTTGCCCACGAATCATTCCGAAACTAAAAGCAGAATCAAAAAAACTAGCACCAGGCAACGTGGTAATTGTTTGTTTTCCTGCATTAATTAAATCGGCATCTTCTTCACCTTCAAATGGGAATGGCCCCATTCCTAGAACTCCGTTTTCACTTTGAAATTCTACTGAAATATCGTTTCGAACATAGTTGGCTACCAAAGTTGGAATTCCAATCCCTAAGTTCACATAATAGCCGTCTTTTACTTCTTTGGCTATTCTTTTTGCTATGTCGTTTTTATCTAATGCCATTTATAATTTGATGATTTGAAAATTTGATGATTTGAAAATTAATTTTTCTTTGATGTAGATATTATTTTAGAAATTATCAAATTTATGGATTTTAACTTATTTATCAGTTCTGCACTTGGGTTTGGATAGAATTCTGAATTTTGACATAATTCAAGCCAAAAAAATAATTCATCTGCTTCCTTTGCCGAAATTTTGAATTTATGAATAAAATCGGCTTTGCTTTCAGCGTTTTGAGCCTCTCTTATATTCGCTCCTATCGAAGTTCCACTTCTGAAAATTTGTGAAGCCATTTCGAAACGATTTGATTTTCTAATTTCTTCCGAATAACTTATTATTTCTAAAGCAAGTTCAAAAGTTAATTTTACAATTAGATTATCTGTATCATTTCTCATCTTCAAATTTTCAAATTAAAGAATTGTCTAATTATTTCTGTCTCACAGTACGTTGCTCAATTCTTTTTTCAAATTTTTCACCTTGGAAAATACGCTGAATTAATATTCCTGGAATGTGAACCTGGTTTGGATCTAAAGTTCCAGCAGGCACAAATTCTTCTACTTCGGCAATCGTTATTTTGGCAGCGCCACACATACACGGGTTGAAGTTTCTTGCCGTTCCTTTAAAAATTAAATTCCCTGCTTCGTCACCTTTCCATGCTTTTACAATGGAGAAATCGGCTTTAAATGCGTGTTCCATTACGTGCATTTTTCCGTTAAATTCTCTTGTTTCTTTACCTTCTGCTACTTCAGTTCCAAAGCCAGCAGGAGTAAAAAATGCAGGAATACCAGCTTGTGCTGCGCGACATCTTTCTGCTAATGTTCCTTGTGGAATAAGTTCTACATCCAATTCGCCAGAAAGCATCTGTCTTTCAAACTCGGCATTTTCACCAACATAAGACGAAATCATTTTTTTGACTTGCTTTTGTTGTAATAATAAGCCTAGACCAAAATCATCAACCCCCGCATTATTAGAAATACAAGTCAAATTTTTAGTTCCTTTTTTTACTAATTCTGCAATAGAATTTTCAGGGATTCCGCACAGCCCAAATCCACCTAAAAGGATCGTCATATCATCTTCAATTCCTTGAAGTGCTTCTTGTACGGAGTTTACTTTTTTGTTTATCATAACACTAAATTTTACTAAAGCCCAAATTCATCAGGATTTTGTTCTTCGGTATTGGTAGAGTCTTTTACGGTTTCTCTTGGTGCGGAATAACAATCCACTTTTATTGAGAAATTTTCGGGTCTTTGGAATTCATCTTTAGAAATTAAAAGATCTGGATCTTCATAACATTTTTCCATAAAATAACCCCAAATTGGTAAGGCAGCTGTTGCTCCTTGTCCATAAGTAATGCTTTTAAAATGCGCCGATCGGTCTTCACATCCAACCCAAACACCAGTTACTAAATTAGGCACCATTCCGATAAACCAACCGTCCGATTGATTTTGTGAAGTTCCCGTTTTACCTGCAATAGGGTTTTTAAATACATATGGGTAGCCGGTCCAGCGGTTATCTCCGCTTCCGCCACTTTCTGTTCTAAGACGTTCACCCGAACCACCTTCGGTAACTCCTTCCAATAGTTTTATTACTGCAAATGAAACATCTTTACTCAATACATCATGCGATTCTGGAACAGGTTCAAAAATCACCGCTCCGTTTTTATCTTCAATTCTAGAAATGAATTGTGGTTTTATATAAACGCCTTGATTTGCAAATGTGCTGTAGGCAGCAACCATGTCTTGAACAGTAATATCTACCGCTCCAAGTGCTATAGAAGGTTGTACCGGAATTTCGGAACTAACTCCTAATTTTTTAGTTAATTCTACTACAGCTTCTGGTCCTGTTTTGTCAATTAATTTAGCGGAAATGATATTTACTGAGTTTGCTAATGCACGTTTCAAAGTCATCATTCCACGGTATTTTTGATCGGAATTTCTTGGCTCCCAATCTTCGGTTACGTGGTGACGTCCTTTACGAATCATAAATGGAGCATCCAATAATGTGTCGCATGGTGACATTCCTAATTGTTCAATAGCGGTCGCATAAACAAAAGGTTTAAAAGTAGACCCTACTTGACGCGCACCTTGGCCTACGTGATCGTATTGGAAATATTTGTAATTGATACCTCCAACCCAAGCTTTAATTTGCCCGGTTTGTGGTTCCATCGACATTAATCCAGCTTGTAGGAAATGTTTGTAATAACGAATAGAATCCAATGGTGTTATGATGGTATCGCGGTCGCCTTTCCAGGTAAAAACGGTCATTTTTGTTTTTCTGCTGAAAGAGGCAATAATTTCTTCATCGGTTTTATCCTCTGCTTTTAGTATTCGCCATCTTTCCGAATTTTTCATCGCTTGATTGATGATTTTATCAGTTTCTTGTTCGGTAATATTAACAAAAGGGGCATTTTTATTTTCTTTTTGTTGGATAAAAAACTCCTCTTGTAAATTTTTCATGTGAGCTTGAACCGCCTCTTCTGCATGTTCTTGAATTTTAGAATCTAAGGTCACATAAATTTTTAAACCATCCCCATAAATATCGTATTCTTCACCATCTGGTCTTTTATTTTCTTTAACCCAATTCTTCATGAAATCTCTAAGATATTCTCTAAAATAGGTTGCTGTACCATCCAAGTGACTTTCTGGATGAAAATCGAGAACGATCGGTTTTTTTTCTAATATCTTTTTGGCAGATTCTTCTAAATGGTGGTTTCTAACCAATTGTCCTAAAACTACATTTCTTCTTTTTAATGCTTTTTCTGGACGACGAACCGGATTAAATAGCGATGGATTGGTTAGCATTCCAACTAATAAAGCACTTTCCTCAACATTTAAATCACGAGGTTCTTTATTGAAATATACTTTGGCAGCAGAACGAATACCTACAGCACCATTCACAAAATCGACTTCATTAAAATACAAAGCGATGATTTCATTTTTGGTATATTGTCTTTCTAATCGAACCGCAATGATCCATTCTTTTGCTTTTTGAATCATACGAAAAGGAAGAAATTTAGATCCTTCTCCGTGAAATAAAAGTTTTGCTAACTGTTGGGTGATGGTACTAGCACCTCCATTGGAACCCAATTTAGCTGCAGCTCCAAAAGTTCTTCGAGCATCTATACCAGAGTGTTCGTAAAAACGTTCGTCTTCAGTTGAAACCAAGGCATCAACAAGAGATTTTGGTAAATCTTTGTATTTTATTGCCGTTCTATTTTCATTATAAAATTTTCCTAGTGTAACCCCATCCGAAGAGATGATTTCAGTTGCTAAATTGGAGTTTGGATTCTCTAAATCTTCAAAAGAAGGCATTTTCCCAAATAATCCCCAAGAAGCAAATAAGAAGAATAAGAAAATTCCTCCAATGCTATAAAAAAACAATTTCCAAAATTTCTTTTGGTAATATTGAATGTCTTTTACAGGCGTATTTTTTTTATTGTTTTGTAGTGCCATAGTTATTCATTTGTAGATTCTACTCTAAAACCTATTTCTGTAATTCCCTTTAAATTTTCTACACCAGCAATTTTTCCTGTTTGTCTTACGGCTTGCTGAATGTGAACTTTATATTCCCCTTTTTGATTAAAAGGAACATTTTCTTTGTAAAAAAGTTTGCTTTCTTTAACATCGGTAAATCCATCACCCATTAGCGTCCCATCAGGATTTGCCATTTTATATTCTAATGTATCTACTACTACCTTTTTGTTGGGTTGTTCTAGTGAAACGATTAAAAATAAATTATCAAAAGGATAATCATTGTTGTCTCTAACATTTACAAAAAGATTGTATTTTTTTTCACTTTCTAATTTAGGTAAATTAAAAGTGAGAATACTGTCTTGGTGCCATGAATTTCCTACTGATTTGTACTCGTCAAAAACAAGTTTTTTGTCGCAAGAAATAACAAAAAACACCATTAAAATAAATAGAAGGCTACTTTTTATCTTCATTTTTTTTAATAATAATTGCAGGTCTTTTACCTTCTGGTCTTGGGTTTTGATTCGGATTTTGATTTTGGTTTTGCCCTTGCTTGAAGTTGGAATTATGCGATTTATTTTTTGATTTATTTTTATTTCTTTTTGGCTGATCAAAACGAGTTAAACTTTCTTGACCCATAGCATTGGTAAAGTTTGCCTCTGGCTCAGCAATAATTTCAATCGCAAAATCTTCTAAAGATGAAACGCGTTTCTTTTCTTTATTTTGAGCAATTATTTCTTTAACCTGATCGATTTTTAGAACATGCCAACTCGAAAAATTATCGGTGTAGGCAAACCACATCAGACCTTTAAAAATATCTTGCTTTTGACAAATAGCATCTCCTTTTTCGGTGTGTAATTTGGTTTCAAATTCCGGAAAATCTTTAAGAGCATCCAAGTAGGTGTCTAATTCATAATTCAAACAACATTTTAATTTTCCACATTGTCCGGCTAATTTTTGAGGGTTTAAAGACAATTGTTGGTATCGTGCTGCAGAAGTATTTACACTTCTAAAATCGGTTAGCCAAGTTGAGCAACACAGTTCTCTACCACAAGAACCAATTCCTCCAAGGCGCGACGCTTCTTGTCTAAAACCAACTTGCTTCATTTCAATTCTTGCCTTAAAAACTTGCGCAAATTCTTTAATAAGTTGTCTAAAATCTACTCGGTCTTCGGCAGTATAATAGAAAATTGCTTTCGAACCATCTCCTTGAAACTCGATATCAGAAATTTTCATTTGCAATTTTAAAGCAATAGCAATTTCTCTTGCTTTAACCTTCATCGCTTCTTCTTTGTCGCGCGCATCACTCCAAATATCGATGTCTTTTTGAGATGCTTTTCGGTATACTTTTGGAATTTCTGCACTGGCATGATTCACCCCTTTTTTCTTCATTTGAATTTTAACCAATTCGCCTGTTAAGGTTACAATTCCAACATCATGACCTGGGGAAGCTTCTGTTGCAACAATATCTCCAATGCTAAGTGTAAGTTTTTCGGTATTTCTATAAAATTCTTTTCGACCGTTTTTAAAACGCACTTCTACGCAATCAAAAGGAGCTTCGCCATTGGGCAAACTCATGTTAGAAAGCCAATCGAAAACGGTTAATTTATTGCAGCTATCTGAGCCACAAGTTCCATTATTTTTACAACCCTTTGGTGCGCCACCATCTGAAGTTGAACAACTTGTACATGCCATAATTATATAGTAGTATTGCTAAGAAAGCAATGTAAGTTCATAAAACGATTAATTGGTAAAGATAGTATTTTTATAAAATATATTCCAATAAAAAAATTCCAAAAACCGAGGATAAAAATAACCTCCGGAATTTGGAATTTATAGGGTATTTAGCAACTAAATTTTAAGAGATAATTTTAAATAATTTATCTGATAATCGCACTCTAAATGGCACTTCAAAAGTTACTTTATCTCCTGGTTTTGCCGTAGTATTTTCTTGTCCGTTAACGAACATTTTTTCTAAAATATACTCCTCAGCACCTGTTGTTGGACCCGAAATTAGGAGCTTATCGCCAATATTTAGTTCATTATTCTGAATAATAAAAAGAGCGACTTGAGCTTTTACATAGTAATGTTCGGCTTTGCCAAGAAGTACTTTTTTTACTTTTATTTTCTGACGTATATCTTTTGGTTTTCCCGAATTATTTTCGGCAACAGCCAAAGCAATATCCGATAGATCTCCCGAATGTTTGAACAACAATTTTTCTGATTTTCCTTTTCGGAACACTTTATTGCCAACTTGAATTCCTCGGCGCAATTTTACTTGTTCTACTAGCGGTAAATGAATGGTTTCTAAGCATTCTGTTGAACAGCAATTTTCCATTGCGGCTTTGCATTCATCACATTGAATGAATAATAAATGACAGCCATCGTTTTCACAATTGGTGTGGTTGTCGCATGGTTTTCCACATTGGTGGCATTGTGAAATGATATCATCGGTAATACGCTCTCCCAATCGGTGGTCAAAAACAAAGTTCTTCCCTATGAATTTACTTTCAATATTTTCTTCCTTGATTTGTTTGGCATAATTAATAATTCCGCCTTCCAATTGGAATACATTTTTAAATCCTTGGTGTTTGAAATAAGCCGATGCTTTTTCACAACGGATCCCTCCGGTGCAGTACATCACCAAGTTTTTATCTTCTTTAAAATCTTTTAATTGCTCGTTGATGATCGGTAACGATTCGCGAAAAGTTTCCACATCGGGAGTAATAGCTCCTTTAAAATGACCAATTTCACTTTCGTAGTGGTTTCTAAAATCGACTACAATAGTATTGGGATCCTCTAATATTTGGTTGAAATCTTTGGCTTTTAAGTGTACACCAATATTGGTCACATCAAAAGTTTCATCATTTAATCCATCGGCTACAATTTTGTCTCGAACTTTAACCGTTAGTTTTAAAAACGAATGATCGTCGTGTTCAACCGCCACATTCAGGCGGATGTTTTTCATAAAATCATAAACTTCTAGAGTGGCTCTAAAAGCTTCAAAATTTTCTGCAGGAACACTCATTTGAGCATTAATTCCTTCTTTAGCAACATAGGTTCTGCCTAGTGCATCCAGTTGGTTCCAAGCAATAAATAAATCGTCGCGAAATTTTTTAGGGTCTTCAATTTTGGCATACGCATAGAAAGACAACGTAAGACGTTGTTTGCCGGCTTGGTCTATTAATTCGGCTCTTTCTTCTGCGCTTAAGGTGTTATACAGTTGCATGCTATAAACGTTTAAGGTTAGAAAAGGTTGAGTTCTAAATGGAAGAACTCTTTTGCAAAGATAATTTGAAAATTTGAAAATAAAAAAACCTCTTAAAAAATAATTCTAAGAGGTTTTATAAAGTTGTTTTTTGAATTAACAGAATTCTGCGTAAGCATCTTTTAAGTTTTCTGCAATCATCTCGGCAGGGCGACCTTCAATGTGGTGGCGCTCTAACATGTGCACCAATTCCCCGTTTTTAAACAACGCCATACTTGGTGATGAGGGCGGAAAAGGGAACATTTGTTGACGCGCTGCATCTACTGCTTCTTTATCTACACCTGCAAAAACAGTGATTAAATGATCTGGTTTTTTTGCTCCGTCTAAACTCATTTTTGCTCCTGGACGCGCATTTCTTGCCGCACATCCACAAACTGAATTTACAACCACTAAGGTAGTTCCATCTGCTTTAATTGCATTTTCTACGTCGCCTGCGCTATATAAATTTTGAAAACCTGCATCTGTTAACTCAGCACGCATTGGGTTTACCATTTCTTCTGGATACATAATTATATATGATTTAAAATTGTTTTACTGTTGCAAAGATAATCAGAATTCTATTCTTTAAATACTTCTGATCATAAAGATTTGTTATAGCAGAATAGAAAAATTAAAATCGGAAGAGCCTACCCAACAACGCCTTTACAAAAAGCATTTTTGGGCATTTCCAAATTACTTGAAGGTCTTCTAAAAGGGTAGTTTCTTCATCTAAAAATTTAAAGATAACGTTGGCATTTCCTTTTTGAAACATCGAAGAAAAAATAGTAGCCCCCAGATGATTTTTCTGATCTAAAATATCCAAAAGCAATAAATCATAAAACCAAAATTTATCTCTTTTTTGGAATTTTCTAAAATCGGAATTGTTGTCTAAAAACGATACTAACTGCTTTGCTTTTTTGGTGGTATTTTTAAAAGTATACCCGGTGCTGGCTTTGGTCCATCCACCGGCAGAGCCAATATGTAAAATGTTTTTGGTGTTGTTTTCCCAAAAAGGATAACAGGTCATTGGGATGTTTCCTTGTTCTTTTTCTACAATTTCATATTCGGTAATTCCCAGTTTTTGAATGTATTTTACAATTTCATCTTCGTATTCCGATATAGAAAGCAACTCTTTTGAAAACAAGGTATATTCTAATAAAGCTTCTGTTGAGGAAGTAGGTAAAACATACATGAATCGGGTGTTACCTTTTTGTTCTACAGAAAAATCCATGAAGGTAGCCGTTTCTTTTTGGAACACGGCTTCCTTAGATTTTATAAACCATCCCACAAAATGCTGTTGCAAGAGTGGGTATTTGGCTTGATTTTGCAACAAATTTGGATTGAAAATCGAATTGAAAATTTTATTGCAAGTGAAACTTTCGGTTTCAGTTTTAACAATACAAAGTGCGCCCAACTCTTCAAAATCGAGCACCTTCTGATTTACAAAATGAATGTTTTCTTGTTTGGATATTAATTCGAAAATTCGATTGTAAAAATCCAATCCTTTAATCATTTTGTATTGATACGGATCTAAATTTAATTTTCTTTCGAAAGCATCGTTTTTAAACCAAGCCGAATTCCATTTCGTTGATTCTAATGCTGGAAAAATAGAATGGGAATCCCAAAAGCACCATGTTCTATCGTTCGTTTTTTTTGGATTTTCATCCAAAAGCAAAATCGTTTTATCTTGAAATTTTCCAGATAAAATCATTTCATGTACGGTCATTAATGCCGATAATCCGCTCCCGGTAAAAATGTAATGGTAGTGCTTCACGATTCAAATATATAGATTTCTTAAAATTTAATCTGTATTTTTGACCTTAATAAGCAAATACTTATGAGCAAATCACTAGAGGAAGTAAACCAATCGGTTGCAACTAGCGGGAATAAAACAGGTTTTAGAAAAGTTTTGGCTTTTCTTGGGCCGGCTTATTTAATCAGTGTAGGCTATATGGATCCAGGAAATTGGGCCACAGATATAGCCGGCGGTAGTCAGTTTGGGTATACTTTAGTATGGGTTTTATTAATGAGTAATTTAATGGCTTTGCTATTGCAAAGTTTGAGCGCCCGTCTCGGAATTGTTACCCAGCGCGACTTGGCACAGGCTTCTCGAGAAACCTATTCGCCATTTATCAATTACATACTTTACTTTCTTGCCGAAATTGCCATTGCTGCTTGTGATTTGGCTGAGGTACTCGGAATGGCCATCGGAATTAATTTACTCACCGGATTGCCTTTAATTTATGGGGTGCTCATTACTGTTTTAGATACTTTTTTATTGCTTTTTCTCATCAATAAAGGAATTCGAAAAATGGAAGCGTTTATTATTGCTCTAGTGATGATTATTGCGCTTTCCTTTGTAGTTGAATTGTTTTTTGCCCAACCCGAAATGGGCAGTGTCATGAAAGGATTAATACCTACTTTGCCAAATGAAACCGCACTTTATATTGCTATTGGAATTATTGGCGCCACTGTGATGCCACACAATTTATATTTGCACTCATCATTGGTGCAAACCCGAAAATTCGACCGAAGTAATGAAGGCATCAAGCAAGCTTTGAAATACAATTTTATTGACAGCACCATAGCCTTGAATTTGGCCTTTTTTGTAAATGCTGCGATATTGATTTTGGCAGCGGCCACTTTTTATAAAAACGGCTTGTTTCAGGTTGCCGAAATTCAAGATGCCTACAAATTATTGGCACCTATTTTAGGAAATAAATGGGCTCCAATTTTATTTGCTGTGGCATTAATTGCAGCAGGACAAAGTTCTACGATTACAGGAACTTTAGCCGGTCAAATCATCATGGAAGGGTATTTAAATTTGAGAATTCAACCGTGGGTGCGTCGAATCATTACGAGAATAATCGCTATTGTTCCAGCCTTAATTGTGATCTTAATTTATGGGGAAAGCGTAACCGGGAAAATGCTCATTTTTAGCCAGGTGATTTTGAGTTTACAGTTGGGGTTTGCTATTATTCCGTTGATTCATTTTGTAAGCGATAAATCAAAAATGAAAGGGTTTCATATAAGTAAATTCCTACAATTTCTCTCGTGGATTATTGCATTAATAATTGTTTCCTTAAATGCTAAATTGGTTTTTGACGAAATAAAGGGATGGTTGGAAACTTCCAATAATCCAATTGTGTTGTGGGCAACGGTTGTTCCGTTGGCGTTTGCATTTTTAGTGTTGCTTTTGTACATTATTTTTAAACCAATTGTAGCAAATGTTAAAAACAAAATACACAATCATTTACCGCATAATATTAATTTGAATTTTGAGCAATCCGAATCCTATCGGAAAAAGAAAATTGCCATTTCAATTGATTTTTCTGGTGCCGATGAAAGAGCAATAAATAGCGCATTTGAATTGGGCGGGAAGGAAGCACACTATACTTTAATTCATGTGGTAGAAACCGTTGGTGCTATGATTTATGGTATTCATACCGATGATCATGAAACTTCTATTGATGAAAAATTGTTGTTAGATTACCAAGAAATGTTGGCTGCAAAAGGATTCAATGTTGCTGTACAACTAGGATTTGGCAAACCGAATAAAGCCATTTCAAAAATTGTAAACGAAGGCGATTTTGATATTTTAGTAATGGGAACCCATGGCCACACCGGGATTAAAGACCTACTCTTTGGGACTACGGTAGACCAAGTGCGCCACAGAATTACCATTCCGTTGTTTTTGGTGAAAAATTAAAAAGATGAAAAAAATTCTAGTTCTTTTATTTACTTTCTCATTCGGGATTGTTTTCGCGCAAAGCGAATTGAAAATTACTTCCAAAAAAGGGAATTCAAAACAAGAATACAACTTCCAATTAACTAAAGTTTTTGATGATTCAAGATGTCCGGAAGGGGTGACTTGTATATGGGCAGGTGAAGTATCAGCAGAATTAAAAGTCTATAAAAACAAGAAATTTTTTGAATTAAAAACACTCACTTTTAATTCAAAAAATAAAGAAGAAAATTTAAAATGGTTTGGAAAGTATTTTACAAGAAAAATCAAATCAATTTCGGTGAATCCGTATCCCAAAGAAGGGCAAACAATAAAATTCAAAAATCAATATTTATTGATTGTTTTTGAGGATTAATTGCATCCACAATCCTCGTTATCTCCACAATTTTTTTTTGGTTTTTTCTTTCCAAAAAACTTATTGTATAAATAAGATAAAGCAATTCCTAAAGCAAAGTAAACGAGTATTTGTTGCATGTTATTGTAAAATTTGATACGCCAATAAAGCAGATAGATAAGCCAATCCGCTCATAAATATTAATTGAACCAATGGCCATTTCCATGAATTGGTTTCTTTTTTAACAATGGCCAAGGTACTGATGCATTGCATGGCCAAAGCGTAATATATTAGTAAGGAAATTCCAGTGGCGAAACCAAAAGTTTTGCTTCCGTCTTCGCGAATTTCGTTTTTCATTTGCTCTTTTATTGTTGCCTCTTCATCGCTGTGATTTCCTACGCTATAGATGGTTGCCAAAGTTCCAACAAAAACTTCACGAGCCGCAAACGAGCTCACCACAGCAATTCCGATTTTCCAATCATAGCCTAATGGTTTAATAGCGGGTTCAATATATTTTCCTATGGTTCCAATGTAGGAATGCTCTAATTTGTATTCGCTAAGCTTGTTTTCATAATTGGTGTCAGTAGTTTTTACGGATTGAGACACCATATTTTGGGCATTCCCAAAAGTAGCATCGGGCCCATGAGACCCTAAAAACCAAAGCACAATTGAAATCGCTAATATGATTTTTCCCGCTCCAAAAACAAAGGCTTTTGTTTTTTCGATGATGTTAATCGCTACATTTTTAAATAACGGAATTTTGTAACTCGGCATTTCAACCACAAAATACGATTTGGAACTTATTTTTAATACTTTATTCAAAATATAAGCCGAAAGCAAAGCCATCCCGAAGCCCAATAAATACAATCCCATTAGGGTTAGCCCCTGCAAACTCAAGAAACCAAAAATTCGTTGTTGCGGAATTATTAAGGATATTAAAATGGCATAAACCGGTAATCTTGCCGAACAGGTAATGAATGGCGTTACCAAAATAGTGATCAATCGTTCTTTCCAATTTTCAATGTTTCTAGCGCCCATAATTGCCGGAATAGCGCAGGCAGTCCCAGAAATTAATGGCACAATACTTTTACCTGAAAGTCCGTAACGGCGCATGATTTTATCCATTAAAAACACTACACGACTCATGTAACCGCTTTCTTCCAGTACAGAAATGAATAAAAATAAAAAGGCAATTTGCGGGATAAAAATTAAAATTCCCCCAATTCCCGGAATGATTCCTTCACTAATTAAATTTGTGAATTCGCCTGCAGGCAAATGGTTTTTGGCATAGGAACTTAAATTGGCAAACGAACGGTCAATAAAATCCATTGGGATGCTACTCCAATCAAAAATCGACTGAAAAATTCCGAATAAAACCACAAAGAAAATTAAGTATCCAAATACCTTGTGCGTAATTACTCGATCTAGTTTTGCTCTAATATCGGAGGCTTTAGATTGATCAATTTTTTGACCTAATTTTAAGGTTTCATTTATAAATTGATACCGCTTGATAGTCTCTTTTTGTTGCAAACGTTTTAGATCGGCATGCGATTTAGTAAACGAACTTTTCATTTCGTTCCGATCCAAATTCAAGAAATTCACATCTTGAGTAATTACCAACCAAAGTTTATAAACCAATTGATTTGGAAATGCTTTTTTTAATTTGTCAAAATATTCGACATCTATACATGAAGCATTTAAGCACGGTTTTGTGGGAAGCGATTCAAAGTTAAGAATCAGTTCTTTTATTTTTTCAATTCCGATTTTTTTTCTCGAACTCACCAAAGCAATTTTGGTTTGCAACTCTTTTTCTAGAAGCGGAATGTTTAATTCAATTCCTTTAAGTTGCAT
Source organism: Flavobacterium sp. (assembly GCF_046073885.1). Lineage (GTDB taxonomy): Bacteria > Bacteroidota > Bacteroidia > Flavobacteriales > Flavobacteriaceae > Flavobacterium. Next base: position 82,541 of record NZ_JBJTND010000048.1, on the reverse strand, counting down.
TCGGTCGCTCATGTTGATGACCAAAATGGTTGGAATTTCTAGATCTTTTATTTGGGTAAAAAGAAGTAGGTTTCGTTTTAAGTTTTCTACTTCTGTAACCACCACCACCACATCGGGATAATTTTCGTCTTTTTTATTCATTAACAACTCAATCACCACATTTTCATCAATAGAACTAGCGTTTAAGCTATAGGTTCCGGGTAAATCAATGATAGTTGCTTTAGTTGTTTCGTTTAGTTTGCAAGCACCTATTTTCTTTTCAACGGTGATTCCAGGATAATTCCCCACTTGTTGGTGCAAGCCGGTAAGCTGGTTAAAAACCGAAGTTTTTCCAGTATTTGGATTACCAATTAGCGCAACTTTAATGGGATCTTTAGTCATTATTGTTTGGATTAATGACCACTTTAATTTCTTTTGCTGTTTCCAATCGAATGGCCACATGCGAATCATTCACATTAAAATAAAGCGGACAGCCAAAAGGAGCAATTTGAATCAATTCAATCGAATTACCTGGCAGGCAACCCATTTCGAGTAATTTTAATGGAATGGTATCTACATCAAAGTCAACGATGATTCCTTTTTGCCCAATTTTAAGATCCCCAACAGTGATTTGCACGTCTTTATTTAGATTGAATTAAAATACAAAAGTAAGTATTTGCAATGAAAATTTTATGATAATTGTTAGGTTTCCAATAATTTTTTTATTCTTTTTCCGAACAAAGAAAATTAATGTCTTCTAGAAGTTGTTTTACATTTTTTATGCCCGGCTCGGTTGGGCCATCAAGATTGGTGCCGTCATAAAATCCGCGAACGCGTCGTTTAGAATCTACTAAAACAAAATTTTCAGTGTGCACCATATCATACATTTCGGAAGGTTTTCCTGTTTTTACTGCCAAATAGGATTTTCGAGCAATGAAGTAAATATCTTTTTTGTTTCCGGTAACTAAATTCCATTTGCTGTCAATTACTCCTTTTTCAAGAGCATATTTTTTTAATACCGAAACGCTATCAATTTCTGGTGTAACCGAATGCGAAAGCAACATAACTTTCGGGTTGTTCTTGATTTGATTTTGCAGCCAAGTCATATTATTGGTCATTTTTGGGCAAATAGACCTGCAAGTAGTAAAGAAAAAATCGGCTACATAAATTTTGCCTTCATAGTCTTTTTGGGTGATGGTTTTTCCGTTTTGATTAGTAAAAGAAAAATCGGCAATGGTATGATCTAAAGCTACATATTGAATCGTAGAATCTACCATTTCCGGATTCACATCACTTGGATTATAAATTGGAAGCGTTTTTTTTGGTTTTAAAACCACATAAAACGCACTAATTGTGATTATGGAAAACACCACAAAAAAACCAATAAACAGGCGGTACTCTTTAAGTTTACGGAACATCTTTTTTTTTCAAAGGTACAAAACAACTGTTTTATTAAAAAACTAGATTTTTACTACTCGGCAGAATATTTAATTTTTAACATTTGGTTTAGTAAAAATTAATAGATTTGTGAAAACAAACAATAAAATATTATGAAAATACAAAATTCTATTAAGTTGGGCTTGTTGGCAGCTGGATTGTTATCCTTAAGCCAAGGAATTGCACAACAAAAAAAACCAGGAATTGCCATTGATTTAATGGATAAATCGGTTCGACCAAACGACAATTTCTTTCAATTTGTAAATGGAACTTGGTTAAAAAACACCGCTATTCCAGCAGATAAAACCCGTTGGGGAAGTTTTGATGAATTGCGTCAAAACACCGACAAAGATGCTTTGGCAATTTTAAATGCTGCTTCAAAAGATCCAAAATACAAATCGAATACCGATCAAGGGAAAGCGATTAATATTTACAAATCGGTTATGGATACCGTGGCTAGAAACAAGCAGGGTATTAAACCAATTTTGGCTGATTTAGCTAAAATTAATGCGGTAAAAAATACTGCTGATTTGCAAAAATTATTAATGGATAACGAAGCTGTTGGTGGTGGTGCTGGATTTTTTGGTTTCGGAATTGGAGCTGACGAGAAAAATAGTAATCGTAATGTTGTGAGTTTAGGACCTGGTTCTTTAGGTTTGCCAGATCGTGATTATTATGTTTCTGAAGATACTGATTCTAAAGAAAAAAGAGCAAAATATGTGCTTCATGTTGCTAAAATGTTGCAATATATTGGAGAAACTCCAGCTCAAGCAAAAGAAGACGCAGAGAAAATCCTAGCTTTAGAAATTCAAATGTCTAAACCGAGATTGGATCGTGTAGAACGTAGAGATAGTAAAAAACAATACAACCCAACTGCTGTAGCCGACTTGAAAAAAATGGTCCCAATTATTGATTGGAATTCTTATATAAAAGGAATTGGTATAGCAAAAGTGGATACAGTAATTGTTTCGCAACCTAGATATATGGCTGCTTTGCAAACTATTTTCACTGAAAATAAAGTAGACGATTGGAAAGCTTACATGCGTTGGATGTTATTAAGAAGCGCTGCTGGACAACTTTCAACAGAAATTGAAACGGCTAACTGGGAGTTTTATGGTAAAGCATTAACAGGTGCATTAAAGCAACGTCCACGTCATGAAAAAGCGTTACAAGTTGTAAATGGAACTGTTGGAGAATCTTTAGGTAAACTATATGTAGAGAAAATGTTCCCTGCTGAAGCTAAAACTAAAGCTTACAATATGATTCAAAATATTATTCGTGCCTACAGAGCAAGAATCAATAATTTGACTTGGATGTCTCCAGAAACAAAAACCAAAGCAATTGAAAAATTAGAAAAACTAACAATTAAAATTGGTTACCCAGACAAATGGGAAGATTATTCTGCAATGATAGTAAAAAGCCCAGCGGAAGGCGGAAGCTATTTTGAAAACATGAAAAATGTTTCTAGTTGGGGTTGGAAAAAAGATTTAGCTAAATTGGGCAAACCAGTTGATAAAACCGAATGGGGAATGTCACCACAAACGGTAAATGCGTATTACAATCCATCGTATAACGAAATTGTATTCCCTGCAGCTATCTTACAACCACCTTTCTATGATTATAAAGCAGACGAAGCGGTTAATTATGGTGGAATTGGTGCCGTTATCGGTCATGAAATCTCTCACGGATTTGATGATGAAGGTGCAACTTTCAATGCAGATGGAAATTTAGTAGACTGGTGGACTGCCGATGATTTAGCTAAGTTTACAGCTTTAGGTGGTGCTTTAGCAGATCAATATTCTGCATTAGAGCCACTACCTGGGATTCATGTAGATGGTAAATTTACTTTAGGTGAAAACATTGGAGATTTAGGTGGAATTAATGCTGCTTATGATGGGTTACAATTGTTTTTAAAAGAAAATGGAAATCCAGGATTAATTGATGGATACACTCCAGAGCAACGTTTATTTATTTCTTGGGCAACCATTTGGAGAAGTAAAATTCGTGATGAAGCATTGAAAAACCAAGTGAAAACTGATCCACATTCTCCAGGAATGTATCGTGCTTATGTACCATTAACAAATCTAGATACTTTCTTTCAAGCATTTGATATTAAAGAAGGTGACGGAATGTATGTTGCACCAGAAAAACGAGTTAAAATCTGGTAATCAAAATAAGAACACAAAAAAAGGCGCAAGAAATTGTGCCTTTTTTAATTTATGGTCTGTCTGAGCTTGTTGAAGACTTACTTCACTATTTGGCTTTTTATAATTTAATATTTTTAAAAGAGTACCCTAAAATGTGTTCTACTTTTTCACAACTAATAAGTTTTCCAATAGAAGGTTTACTTTCATTAAAATGTGGTAAAGCCAAATTCAATTCGATTGCTTTTTGAGTGTAATATTCTTTTCGAGTTGGGTGAAAAGGAGCCGCCGCATTAAAGGTTTCGTTCCAATTGTAATTTTCATTCTGGGCCTTCTGAATAATTTTTTCAATTATTCCGATGCAATCCTCCTGATGAATTAAATTAATCGGCGCTTCTGGATTTTCAATATTAGTTTTTCCTGAAAGGAATTGTATCGGATGTCGATCTGCTCCAATCAAACCACCAAAACGAATTACGGTAGTTTGAAAATTTTCATTGCTTTGTAAAAGCACTTCTGCTTCTAATAATTGCTTTCCGCTTTCCGTATCTGGATTCGTAATAGATTCCTCGGTAATCGTAACATTTTCATCTGCATACACCGAAGTCGAACTCACAAAAAGCACTTTTTTCACCGAAGAATTTTCGATAAACGGAATTAAATTTTGAATCTTTTTTACAAATGTCTTACTGAGCGCAGTCGAAGTATCTAAAGCATTTCCTCGCAATTTAGGTGGAATATCGATAATTAGAATTTCAGAATTTTTCAAAAAGTAATCCATTTCACCCTCCAATTTTTCTTCCGATAAGCAAATTAAAAAGGGAGTAATTCCAGCATTATGCAACATCGGAATTTTATTTTCTGAAGTAGTAGAACCCGAAATTAAATAGCCCTTTTGAAGCAACGATTTTGCTAAAGGAAATCCCAACCAACCGCAACCAAGAATACTAATTTGCTTCATTTTTACTTGATTGGGGCTACAATTTTCTGTTGAATAATCACGGCATCGGTCAACACAAATGGCTTGGAAAGCATCCAGTTTTTTCTTGGAGCCATTTTATATTGAGTGTTTGACATTAAATCAAACGAACTTTCTACTAAATCGAATTCTAGTTTTTGATTTTGAGGAATCGAGAATTCTAAAGTCAAAGGAATGTTATCCACCACATAATAACTCAGCAATTTGTTGCTTTTTTTCGAAATAATATTGCTTTTTATATCCAATGCTTTAGCACCATTAGCTACTAAATGAGCTACAGATGCCTTTTCATTGGTAAATACATCATAGCGATTTACTTTCCTATTCGGAGTGATTTTAATTTTATAAAAATGCTTGTTTCCAGACAATGAATCGGTGACAAATTCAATGGTGGGTTTAGGAATAGTTTTTAGTGGCGCAGCGGCCATAAAAGTATATTCAGAACCATATTTACTGTATAATTTATTGGTATTCAAAGGCGTTGCTAATTTTGGATTTTCTCCTAAATAGGTTTTGGTCCATTCGTCTAAATTGCTGTCGTAGGTGGCCCAATTGGCTTGGTTGTTGTCTGCATTTAAAATGTAAACTAAACTATTAGGTTTCCCCGCTCCGTTCACAAAGTCCGAGGATTGATGTGCCTTAACTAAATAGACCAATCCCAATACCATGAAGGCAGTTGCCCAGATTCCTTTTCGTTGAAACGAATTGAAAAGCGGCAATAACAATCCAAAGCAAAGCACTGTTAATATAGCACTTCCTACTAAAATTTTTAGCCCCAATCCCACGGGAAACATTGTAATAAGCGGAACTAAAATCAGTAATGCCGGCACGGACATGACTAGGTTTAAATAGGGATTTGTTTTTTGAGTCAGTACAAAATACCCTAACACAATTATGCTTGCCAACACCGGAATAATTAAAAATGCAGCTCCTTTTAGAAAAAATGCAATTGCCAAATTGAGCAACAACCAAATAAATAGCACCGGAATTTGAAGTACAATTTCAGAATTTTTTTTGTTGTGATTTCTATAAAACCAAAAGCAAGCCGCAACAGAAAATGAAATAAATGCAATAACATAATCGTGTCCATTATAAGTAAATCCTTGGAGAATTTCACCATAGTGTGGGTAACCTAACTTAATAATTTTCCATCCAAAAAAGGTTATCAAACTAGCCGTAAACAAAGACCCTAAAAACGGAATAAAGCTTTGAATTACTTCTTTTAAATGGAATATTTTTTTTCCAATTCCTAAAAAGATAAATAATCCAAAAAGGAAAATTCCCAGTAATACCATAGGAATTACCCAACTAAATGGATATTTAACCATGTAAAAAGGGGCATTAAAATATACTTTATCTTGATTGGATTTCAATTGTGATAAATCGGAATTAGAAAAATAATTAAGCAGCGGGAATAGGTAACCGCCTTGGTGTGCTAAGGTGTTTGGGTCGAGATGTTGGAAGGTATCTTGCTGGGTATGGTAGTTGAAATGGCTGTCTATAAAAGCAAAATTAAACCCTTGAATCTTTCCCTTTTCTCTAAAAACAGTCAAATCGGTATCGTTGGGAAGCATTTTATAAATGCTATACATTAAGGAATTTCCTACCGGATAGGTTACGCCGCTATTACTAAAAGCATCGATCATTTGACTGTTTCCTTCTGTGGTTTCCATAAGCATATAGCCTGGCCCCGAGCTTCCTCTCGCTTCTAGATTAAGAACCAAACCCACTTTTTTTGCTATTTGGTGTTGGGTAACAAATAAAGCCGCACCATTTAATCCCAATTCTTCAGCATCGGTAAAGAGAATAACAATGTCATTTTTGTGTTTGGTTTGTGCATGTAAAAAAGCACGAACCGATTCAAGAATTGTAGCAACTCCGCTCGCATCATCGCTCGCACCATAGGAATAAGAATGGGGGGCGCTATCATAATGAGAAAGCAATAGCAATGCTTTATTTGTAGGAACAGTTCCTTTTATGGAGGCAATAATATTTTTAGATTTTACCAAAGTCCCTTTTTCCGTCATCGTAAATCCCTCTTGTAAAGAAGGTTGTAATCCTAAATTTTGTAATTCTTTAATCAAATAATTGGCTACTACCTCGTGATTTTCAGAACCAACAAAATGAGGCTTTTCCGACATTTTTTGCACAGTTTGTAAAGCTCTAGATGCAGAAAATTCTGACAAGGGTGCATCAGCAGAATCTTCGCCATGTGGACTATTTAAAAAATAAACAGACCAAAGCAAAAGTGCTAAAACGACACTTACAGAAAGGGAGGATAATTTGTTTTTCATAATATACTATTTATCTTTTTTAACTAAAATAAAAAAATCTGATTCCAAGGCCATATAGCCTTGATCGTAAACAAAATAGTAGGTATTTCCAGTTTTGGTATTTAATATAGAAGTGAAATAGTCAAAATCAAAACCTTTATTCAATAATTTAGATCGGGTAGTTTTTGATTTAACATCAATGTTTAATTCGGATAGAATTCGGTAGTTTTTACGCAACTTGTTATTGATGTTGCGCATGTAATTGGTGCTGTCTTTATTTATTTTATTATTGTAAGCATTGCGACAGCCATCGCTGCAGAACTTTTTGTCCTCCCGACCCACAATTTTCTCGTTACATTCTAAACAGGTTTTTTGCATTGTAATGAAGTAATGTCTATCAAATATAATAAAAAATATCCAATTACAAACGCTTACAAGTAGTTACAACCGAAAGTAAATGGTTATTCACCGATTAATATTTTAATGTCACCCCAAATTTGTATCGATGAAAGCAAGGAATTCAGCTCTTGCTTTTTTAATAATTAAGTAACAATTTAAATTTAAACGCCATGAATGCATTAAGAAATCGAGTACAATTAATTGGACATGTAGGACAAGATCCAGAAATCAAAACCTTAGAAGGAGGAAAAAAAGTAGCCAATATCACCATTGCTACCAACGAGGTATATTATAAAGAAAATGGTGACAAAGTAGAACAAACCGAATGGCATCGGGTAACTGCTTGGGGCAAAGTTGCCGACATTATTGAAAAATACGTAACTAAGGGTAAAGAAATTGCCATTGAAGGGAAACTAGCCCACCGCTCCTACGAAGATAAGAACGGAGAAAAACGCTACATTACCGATGTGGTTGCCAATGAAATTTTGCTATTAGGTAAGTAGTAAATTCTAACTAACCTCAATAATAATTTATTGGGGTTAGTTAAATTATTAATTATTCATCAATTTTTCAAGGCATTCAATAAATTGTCCTACATGGTAGCCATCTATTAATCCGTGGTGAACATGAATGGAAACTGGCATTGTTTTTTTGCCGTTTTCTTCTGTCATTTTTCCAAAAGAAATTTTTGGACAACTATCCGGCCAAGTATAACTTCGGGCATGGCTGAAGGACTCAAATTTTATCCAAGGTAAAGCCGAAAAGTGGATTAGATTCTCGCCATATTCCTCCCGAGTGAATAGGCCTGAAGTTTTTTGAATTCGGACAATTTCATTTTTTACTATTTCAGAAAATAGAATTGCATCTTCATGGTATTCCATTAACGAAAAACCAAATGTTTTATCTTCTCGTAATACCGTTGCGGAAGCATTTATTTGATCAAAGATATAAACTTCATCACCAATTATTCGGTAGCGAAATTCTTCAACAGCATTCACTGCGGTTAAGGTTTTATGTAGATAATAACTAAAAAATGAAACCCCTAATTCTTTTGCTTTTTCAAAAGATTTAGTACAATCTATAGTAGTAGTAACTCCAAAAAAAGGCTCTTCCATTTGATTAAAAAACATGAAATGCTCCTTTCTATTCCAGGTGTCCAGATTTAGTTTTTGCCTCATTAGCTAATCAACGCACCATTTTGAACGCCATCTGCATCTGGGTTTACAAAAACCAATTTCCCTTCAGCGTTGTTAGTCATCAAAATCATTCCTTGACTTTCAACTCCGCGTAAGGCTCTTGGTGCCAAGTTCACTAAAACCGTAACGCGTTTTCCAATCACTTCTTCCGGTGAAAAATGTTCAGCAATTCCAGAAACGATAGTTCTCACATCAATTCCAGTATCTACTTTCAATACTAAAAGTTTGTTTGCTTTTGCCATTTTTTCGGCTTCCAATATTGTTCCGACACGCAAATCTAATTTTGAAAAATCTTCAAAAGTTGCCGTTTCTTTTTGAGGTTCAATCACAGCAATCTCTTCTTTATTAGCTACTTTGGTAGCTTCCAGTTTGTCAATTTGTTTTTGAATTTCAGCATCTTCAATTTGGGCAAATAATATTTCCGCTTCGCCAATTTGATGCCCTGCAGGAAGTAAATCACTTCTTTCAGAAATGTCATTCCAACCCAAATGAGATTCCTTCGTCGGAATGACATTAAGGATTCCTGATAATTTACAAGCGGTAAACGGCAAGAACGGTTCGCACAATACGCGTAATGCTGCAGCAATTTGCAAAGCCACATACATTTGGGTTTGCACACGCTCCGGATCGGTTTTTACCATCTTCCAAGGCTCTTCATCGGCCAAATATTTATTTCCTAAACGAGCCATATTCATCAATTCTCCTTGCGCTTCTCTAAATCGATAGCGCTCCACAGAACTTGAAATCACTGCTGGATAGGCTTTTAGTTCGGCTAAAGTTTGTTCGTCAATTGCATTAAATTCATTCGGCTGTGGAACAATTCCGTTGTAGTATTTATTGGTTAAAACCACCACACGATTGATGAAATTTCCAAAAATAGCAGCCAACTCATTATTATTTCTCGCTTGAAAATCCTTCCAAGTAAAATCATTATCCTTATTTTCGGGTGCATTAGCGGTCAAAGCATAACGCAATACATCTTGTTTATCAGGAAAATCTAATAAATATTCGTGCAACCAAACGGCCCAGTTTTTAGATGTCGAAAGTTTGTTTCCTTCCAAATTCAGAAACTCATTTGCAGGCACATTATCAGGTAAAATATAACTTCCTTCCGCCTTTAACATCGCCGGAAAAATAATACAATGAAACACAATATTGTCTTTACCAATAAAGTGAACCAATTTCGTTTCGGCATCTTTCCAATACGGTTCCCAATCTTTTCCTTCACGAGCAGCCCATTCTTTGGTTGCCGAGATGTATCCAATTGGCGCATCAAACCATACATATAATTTTTTTCCTTCGGCACCAGCCACAGGAACATCAATTCCCCAATCCAAATCGCGGGTTACTGCACGAGGTTTCAATCCATCGTCCAACCACGATTTCACCTGACCTAAAACATTGTTTTTCCAGTCTTTTTCATGCCCCACCAAAATCCAATCTTTCAAGAAATCTTGGTATCGATCTAAAGGTAAAAACCAATGTTTGGTTGATTTTAAAATCGGAGTTTCTCCTGTAATGGTCGACTTCGGATTAATTAAATCGGTGGCGTTTAATGTAGAGCCACATTTTTCACATTGATCCCCATAAGCCTCTTCATTGCTGCATTTTGGGCAAGTTCCCATTACAAAACGATCGGCTAGAAACTGATCGGCTTTAGCATCATATAGTTGTTCGGTAACTTCTTCTATAAAGTCGCCGTTGTCGTATAATTTTTTAAAAAATTCCGATGCCGTATCGTGGTGAATTTTTGATGAGGTACGCGAATAATTATCAAATGAAATTCCGAAATCAATAAACGATTTACGAATAATTCCGTCGTATTTATCAATCACCTCTTGCGGGGTGATGCCTTCTTTTTTGGCCTTCATAGAAATGGCAACGCCGTGTTCATCGCTTCCGCAAACAAAAAGCACCTCTCTCCCTTGCAATCGCAAGTAGCGCGCATAAATATCAGACGGCACATAAACCCCCGCTAAATGCCCTATATGAATTGGCCCGTTCGTGTAAGGCAACGCAGCCGTTATGGTATATCTCTTCGGATTTTCTAACATGATTATTCGGTATATATCCTGCAAAAATAAGTAATTATTTTTAGTCTTTGCGAGCAAGGTGTCATTCTCAAGTAATTTGCTTTGCCAATTCGGTCTTTTGGAGCTCAGATCCTGCTATCCGTTACAATCTTTTACTTTTTAAAGATAAAAGTAAAAGGATTTTCACTTTTATCAGGGCTAGGGCATTCGTTTTGATATTAACTTAATTTATATATTTGTATATTGTTTATCATTTAGTGTTCAATTAATAAATAGTAATCAATAGTATTATCAGTCTGAGCCTGTCGAAGACTGTACCGAGTTTCTAAAACCCAAAATGAAAAAATACATACTCTTTATTTTTATTTCGCTAGTATCAAGTAACCTTCATGCACAAAAAAAGATGATTATACCTCCCTATTTAAAAAAAGGCGATACCATTGCCATAGTTGCCACTGCTCGTAAAAATGTAGAAGAAAATTTACAAACTGCAATTGGTTGGTTGCACAACTGGGGCTTGGAAGTGGTAATAGGAAAAACCATCGGTTTAGATAACAACCAATTGGCCGGCACCGACCAAGAGCGAGCTGACGATTTTCAAACCATGATGGACAACCCAAATATTAAAGCAATATGGTGTGTACGCGGAGGTTATGGGACGGTAAGAATGATTGATTTACTCGATTTTACCAAATTCAAGCAATCACCAAAATGGGTGATTGGTTTTAGCGATGTAACGGTTTTGCACAGCCACTTGAATAATTTAGGGTTTGCTTCCATACACGGGATTATGCCTGTAAGCGTTAAAGCAACCGAAGAATCAAAAGAAAGTTTGCGCAAAGCACTCTTTGGCGAAACATTAGAATACACCGTTCCGTGCGATCCAATGAATCGCTTTGGCTCGGCCAAAGGCGAATTGGTAGGCGGTAATCTATCTATTTTATACAGTCTTTTAGGCTCTTCTTCCGCTATAGATTGTACCGATAAAATTCTTTTCATGGAAGACCTTGACGAGTATTTGTACCACATCGACCGTATGATGATGAACCTAAAACGCAATGGTTGTCTAGAAAGTTTGAAGGGCATCATTGTTGGTGGTATGACCAAAATGCACGATAACGAAATCCCTTGGGGGAAAAACGCTCTCGAAATCATTGACGATGTTACCAAAACCTACAACATCCCTGTAATTTATAATTTCCCAGCAGGACATTCTGCCGATAACCACGCCCTAATTCTCGGTAAACAAGTAACCCTTGAGGTAAACGATTTAGAGAGTAAAGTGATTTTTGAATAGACTTCTAATTGTCATTCCAACGCAGTAGGAATCTCCTGACGTTTATATAAAGTTGATGGAATTGCTTGGTGCCTCGCAATGACAAAAATGACAAAAATGGCCGACCACAACGAACTTGGCAAACAGGGCGAAGCATTAGCTGTTGAATTTCTTCAGCAAAAAGGCTATGAAATTTTGGAAACCAACTGGACATTCCAAAAAGCCGAAATAGACATTATTGCTCAAAAAGACAGCGTTTTAGCTATAGTAGAAGTTAAAACCCGTTCATCAATTGATTATGGATTGCCCCAAGATTTTGTGAAACCAAAAAAAATTCAATTGCTTGTGAAAGCCGTTAACGAATATGTATTGGTTAATGATTTAGATTTGGAAGTTCGTTTTGATATCATTGCCATTCACAAAGATGGTGCCGAATTTAACCTCGAACATATTGAAGAAGCGTTTTATTATTTTTAATTAAAAAAAGGCCTTACTATGGTAAGGCCTTTTTTGATATTATGAAATTAAATTAATTATTTCTTTTTAATTTGGCTTTCAATATTTTTCACTCTGTTGGTTAACGATTTATTTTGTTTTTTCAACTCTTCAATTAATACTTGTTGTTCTTTTATTGCTTCAGTTAAAACAGAAATTAACCCCGTATAGTTAATCCCTTTAAATTCCTCTTTTGTTTTATTTACATTAGCTTCAGACTTAGTTGAAGTAATTTCAGCTAATCCATTCTCATCATCAGAGTTTATTAATGCATTATTATGTCCAGAATCTCCTGTAGTTGCCAAATTTAGAGTTTGAGTTGTTACTAATTCAGGGAATACCGCCTCTAAATCCTGAGCAATAAATCCGTATTGCAAAGTAGTAGGCAAGTTAATTCCTGATTCGGCACTGCTTTTATAAAAATAAGTTACAGGAGTTAATGAGTTTATCTTATCTAAAGCTGAAACAAAAGGCTTCACTTCTTTCTTTAATTTTCTATCTGAAGGCTGAACTAATGTGCCAGTAATAGTTACATCCCCATTAAAAAAGCCGGCATAATTTACAGCACCATTACTTGCTTCACTATAAATTCCATAGTTAGTACCAGTTGCAGTAACTGAAGTTGCACGAGAAGAAACCCCGTAATTTGTTGCATTTGTTGATGGACCAGAATCAGAATAGGCTCCAACAGCAATATTAAATACTTCAGAACCTCCAGCCCAACCAGTTACTCCATAATTAAGCCCAGTTGGAGTAGTATTTATAGAATACCCCATCACACCTCTATTGTCTTTTCCGTCTATTGCTCCATTTCCAACACCCCATACACCATAATTATCACCAGTACTTCCATAAGCTCCTCCGAATAATCCATTATTTAATGAAGTAGAATTTGTTGCATATGAATATGTTCCAGTGTTTCTTCCAGTAGAATTTACTCCATCGGCAACACCCTGAACACCTCTATTATTTAATCCTGTAGTTCCATTAGCTAAACCGTATAATCCATAGTTAGAACCTGTTGTTGAATTGTATGCTCTAGCATATACTGAAGTATTGCTTGCTGCATTTGAAGCATAGCTAGCAATACCATTATTTGATCCCAAACTTACACCGTTAGAACTAGCCAATATTGCTCTATTTGTTCCATTAGTACCGTCCATTTGACTAGTTAAACCATTAAAAAAACCAGTATTGCTTCCTCCTATTGTGTTAATTCTCATAGTAGCTTCTCCGTCATTTGTAACTGTTTTATTTGCAACATTTCCAGCATCTAAAACTTGCTGTAGTGTTACTGCACTCGAATTTTGAGCATATAAAGCATAAGGCACACTCATTAATTGGGTAGTACCCATAGCAACATAACCGCTACCTGTGTTTAATTCAATGCCTAAGTAATAAGATCCATTACCCCAATTGATAGATGAAAACGTACCTGAAGTTGGAGTTCCTTGTCCTACAACTAAATTAATATGACCTAAATCATCGGTATTGGCAGTTTGAATTTCACTATAAACTAAGGTTCCTGTTGCAGAGTTTTGATAAACATTGAATTTTACCAATACAATTTGGTTGAGTAATAACTGCCCCGAATTATTTCTAACAGTTGCTTGGTAATTAAAGCCTTGTGGCGCTTGAGCAAATAGGGCTGTTGTTATAATTACTGATAGTAGTGTAAATAGTTTTTTCATGGTTTTATTTTTTTATGATTTTATAAGTGTTTTTTTGATTGTTAACTTTATTTTCAATTGTAACTAGGTATATTCCTTGCGAATAAGTAGAAAAATCCTGGGGATGATCTTTACTTATTGTCCCGATATGAATTTGTTTCCCATTTAGGTCTACAATTTGAATTCCAAAAACCTCAATATCTGGGTGAGAAACATAAAGAAATTGATTAGTTGGATTGGGATATAGTTTAATTTGTAAGGACATCGTATTATCTTCTACACTAAGTGCTTGTATATCCATTGCCGGATAATACCCATTACCCAGTTGGTTGTCACCAGCAACCATTAATCCAACAACTGGTTCACCTGTGGTCCAAGACATTTTAAGATTAGAAGCACTATCAGTTTTGCCTGCTGCACCAATGACTTGTTTTGAAATAGTTTGTGAATATCCAACCATGGATATAAAAACTATAAATACGAAAGTTAAATTATTCATTATTTGATATTATGTGTTAATCAAACAAATTTATTATTTTTGAACTTATATTTAAGCCCATTTTAAGCCCATAATTATGTCTGACAATAGCCTTGTTCAAATTAAAATTGAAATACAAAAGCAAATAGGATTGACAATAGAAAAACCAATTCATTTGAAAATTTTACAAGTAGCTATTGAAAATACTACGGGAGAAATAATTGGTTATAATACTTTAAGAAGATTTTTTGGATTTTTAAACGAAACATCACCAAATAGTAAAACCTTAAACGTACTGAGTCGTTTTTTAGGACAAAATTCCTATAATGATTTTAAAAAACATTATTTAAAGGACAACGATTGGTTAATTTGGATGAGAATTATTGAAATTGAAAATCGAGAAATTATTTTAGAAAGTGATATTTTATGGTTAATGGATCAAATTAATACTCAAGATTATCACATTAAAATCGGTTCAATAATAAAAGCCTTTATCTACAATAAAAATTATATTGCTTTAAATCAAATATTTGATTACCGTTTATTTAGTATAGATGAATCTACAAAACTAAAATTAGCATTAAATATTTGCTTACTCTTTCAAAATTTATCTGAAAAAAATTACAAACAAATAATTAAAAAAATTGTTTCAAATACTGTCTTTAGAGAAAACATATTGCATTGGTTTATTGATTACTCTCATTTTAATGGCTATTATGGAGCGTTCATAAATGCATCTTTAAAGTATTCAATTAAAGGAAGTCATGAAGAACTTTTTTGTGAATTAATTATAAATTACAATAACTATTTATCTAATAAAAATAAATTAAAATATATAGAGGCATCAAGAATAAAAGATTCCTTTTTTGAAGTTTTGAGAGGAAGGGGCTTTGCTTATAATTTATTATATTTTAATCAAAAAAAAGATAGTGTTTCGTATGAAAAAAATTGGGAGTTAATTATAGTTAAAACTAAAGAAGCAATTAACTTAAATTTATTTTTTTTCGAGATTATTCCGGCTTTAATAATTTTAAAGGATTTCAATAAAATCAGGTTTTTAATAACTAATTATTATGAGGACCTTCTTGATTTTACAAATTGGAGTGCGCATGCTGTACAATCAATAGTGCTAATGGCTCACACAATTACCTTAATTGACGAAGGTAAAATTAAAGAATCTAAAAAGAATTTCAGCTCAATTAATTTATCCAATGTAAATTACTCCTATTATAATTATAACAAAATTTTTTACTTGATAACATTATATCATATTGGACTTAATGAAAAACACTCCAAAATGGAATTGAATAAAATAGAATTGGAGTACACTACTTTAATTAACAAAATTGGATTTTATAAATTTTCATCAAACTACCTGAAAAATTATTTTATTGATAAAATTGAAATTGATAATTAGTGAATTAAAACCTACATTTTCTCCATCAACTCCAATGCCTTATTAATAGACTTTACATTTTCAAAAGTCAATAACAAACGCAAGCCGTTTTTGGTTTCTTTTTCTTTCATTTTACAAAGGTTGCTGTTGTTTTGCACAAACTGCACCATTTTCATAAAACGATTGGATTGATAGAAATCACTTTGTTGGTCGCCCACAAAATAGCCAATCATTTTGCCTTGTTTTAAAACTAATTTTTCAATTCCGATGCTGGTGGCTTTCCATTTGATACGGATGGAATTGAGTAAGGCCACCGCTTCTTTTGGTAAAGCGCCAAATCTATCGGTAAGTTTTTGTTCGTATTGAAGTAGGGTTGCTTCATCTTTAATAGCGCCAAGTTCGTTATATAAACTCAATCGCTCGGTAATGTTGTTGATGTAATCATCGGGAAACAGCAATTCGAAATCGGTGTCAATTTGTAAATCTTTGACATATTGTTTGGTTTCGATGTTGTTTTCGGTTGGATATAATTCTTTGAATTCGTTTTCTTTCAATTCCTCTATGGCCTCATTCATGATTTTTTGATAGGTGTCAAATCCAATATCATTGATAAAACCACTTTGTTCGCCACCTAATAAATCTCCGGCACCACGAATTTCAAGGTCTTTCATGGCAATATTAATTCCACTTCCCAGTTCGCTAAATTGCTCTAATGCCTGAATTCTTTTTCGGGCATCATCAGTCATTGCCGAATAAGCTGGGGTAATGAAATAGCAAAACGCCTTTTTGTTGCTTCGTCCCACACGACCTCGCATTTGATGTAAATCAGACAATCCAAAATTATTGGCATTATTAATGAAAATCGTATTCGCATTAGGCACATCCAAACCACTTTCAATAATGGTTGTGGCAACCAAAACATCGAATTCGCCATTCATAAAAGCCAACATTAATTCTTCGAGTTTTTTGCCGTCCAATTGGCCGTGGCCAATACCAACTCGCGCATCGGGAACCAAGCGCTGAATCATTCCGGCTACTTCTTTAATATTTTCAATGCGGTTATTGATGAAGAATACTTGTCCGTTGCGCTGAATTTCATACGAAATCGCATCCCGAATTAACTCTTCTTGAAAACGAACCACTTGCGTTTCGATAGGATATCTATTGGGCGGAGGCGTAGTTATTACCGATAAATCGCGAGCCGCCATCAATGAAAATTGTAAGGTCCTCGGGATAGGCGTAGCCGTTAAGGTCAAAGTATCCACATTGGCAGAAATTGTTTTGAGTTTGTCTTTTACATTCACTCCAAACTTCTGTTCCTCATCTATAATTAGCAATCCCAAATCTTTGAATTGTACATTGTTGTTTACCAATTGATGCGTGCCAATAATAATATCAAGTTTCCCTTCGGATAATTCTTTAAGGGTTTGGGTTTTTTCTTTGGCAGTTCTAAATCGGTTTAAATAGCCAATGGTAACCGGCATGTCTTTTAATCGTTCCGAAAATGTTCTATAATGTTGGTAGGCCAAAATAGTGGTGGGTACTAAAACAGCCACTTGTTTTCCGTTGTCTACTGCTTTAAATGCCGCTCGAATAGCTACTTCAGTTTTTCCAAAACCTACGTCTCCACATACCAAGCGATCCATTGGGCGATCGTTTTCCATATCCAATTTTACATCGGATGTTGCAGTTATTTGATCGGGTGTGTCTTCGTAAATAAAGGAACTTTCAAGTTCTTTTTGCAAATAACTATCAGGTGCACAAGCAAATCCTTTTTCCAATCTTCTTTTCGCATAAAGCTGAATTAAATTGAAAGCAATATGTTTTACTCGCGCTTTTGTTTTTTGTTTTAAAGCTTTCCAAGCACCACTTCCTAACTTGTAAATCTTTGGCGGAGCGCCATCTTTACCATTGTATTTGGATATTTTATGCAGCGAATGAATGCTTACATATACAATATCATTATCGGCATAAACTAGTTTAATGGCCTCTTGGGTTTTACCTTCCACCTGAATTTTCTGCAATCCACCAAATTTTCCAATTCCGTGGTCAATGTGGGTAACATAATCACCAACGGTTAGTAAATTCAGTTCTTTAAGCGTGATGGTTTGCTTTTTGGAATACCCGTTTTTGATGCTAAATTTATGATAGCGTTCAAATATCTGGTGGTCGGTATAATAGGCAATTTGATGTTCTTCGTCAATAAAACCTTGATAAAGCGGAAAAACTACAGTTTGGTATTGCTTGCGGATACTTTCGTGATTTTCTTCATCGATATCTTCAAAAATATCATGAAAACGATTCGCTTGACTTTCATTAGAACAGAACAAATAATTCTTAATTCCGTTGGAATTGTTGTCGCTTAAATTATTCAGCAGCAAATCAAATTGTTTGTTGAAGGAAGGCTGCGGTTGGATGTGAAATTCTATGGTTTTATCTATAGAAAAAATAGGGGCATTACTCAATTCGACTACCGAAAAATTCAGTGCTTTTTTCAGAAATTGTTTCTGATTCACAAATAATTCTTCTGGAACAAGTCGGTTTACGGTGGCATCCAATTTTGAAAAAGCTTCGGTTGCTTTATCAAAAAGTTTGTCTAATTGTTGCCCGGTAAAATCAGTATCTTGAATAAAAAGTACCGTTTTTTCGGAAATGTAATCAAGGAAACTCTCCCTATTTTCCTCAAAAAATTTATTTTCCATGTTTGGAATGATGGAAACTTTCTTTAATTTTTCAATGGAGAGTTGGGTTTCTACATCAAAACTTCGAATGGAATCTACTTCATTTCCAAAAAATTCAATTCGATACGGATTGTCATTAGAGAACGAAAACACATCTACAATTCCGCCACGAACCGAGAATTCTCCGGGTTCGGTTACAAAATCGACTCTTTTAAAATTGTATTCAAATAGTACTTCGTTGATAAAATCAATGGCTAATTTGTCGTTTACCGAAATCTTAAAGGTGTTTTTTTCAAGTTCTTTTTTGGTAACTACTTTTTCAAAAATGGCTTCGGCATACGAAACAATTATTGCTGGTTTTTTACGGGAATTTATTCGGTTTAAAACTTCCGATCGAAGTAAAATATTGGCGTTATCGGTTTCATCAATTTGATAAGGACGACGGTACGAACCCGGATAAAACAATACATCTTGGTCGTTTAATAACTGCTCTAGATCGTTGAGGTAATAAGCCGCTTCTTCCTTGTCGTTAAATAATAACAGGAAGGGCAATTCTGCTTTTTCAAAAGTAGCTTCAAGTACCAAAGACAAGGCCGACCCCAATAATCCTTTAGCATTTATCTTGTAATCGCGTTGTTGGATTGCGTGGGCTAACTGCTGAACTTTGGTCGAATTTTGATAAACGGAAGTAAAACTACTTTTATTCAAGTGGGTGATTTTTGAAATTTAGTTTGGAATAGCTCTAGAAGTATCCTTCATTTTAATTAGGTCTTGCTCGCCTTCTTCAACCGGAATCTGACTTCGTTTTACAATTTCTTCCATTTGCAATTGAAAGTAGTCGATTTCTGTATTGAGATCATTAACCAATTTTATAACTTTTTGCTCCGGAATTTGACGCAAATGAATGTATAAATCCAAACTTTTTACTTTGGTGATGATAACCGAAATCCTGCTTTTTATTTGTTGTTTGTTAAATTCAGCAGGAACAGTTAACTCCAATTCCATTGCTTTTTTTGACAAAACAGCTGCTTTTTTTTGAAAGGCGCCAATGGTGCTTTTTGGCTTCTGATTGATTTCGGTTAGGAAGTTGCGCCATTCTACCCAGTTGTTTATTTTGGCTTGGGTGGTTCCTTCTAGTGGAGAAATATCAAATACCCAACCGCGCTCAATAGCCGAAAAGACCACTTCTCTTTTTTGCGCGTCTTTTTGTTGCGCTACGATTAATTCTTTGTTTTCATTTTGGCATGAAACAAGAAGTAAGGTTATTAAAAGTGTGCAATGGGTTTTAAATGGCATGGTGCTATTTTGAATTAGATTACAAAAATACAAAAGTAGTAGTTTTGTTGTAGCGATTTTGTGAAAGGTTTGATAAATGTTCGGAAGTAGGAGTTTCAAATATTCTTAACGAAATCGTTATATTTGTAGCACAAACAAACAAATTATGTCTACCAAAATATTAATTATAGGTGCTTGCGGTCAAATAGGAACCGAGTTAACTACTAAACTGCGAAGCATTTATGGAAATGATAATGTCATTGCCTCCGATATTAGAAAGCTAAATAATGATATCGTAAACAACGGAATCTTTGAAGTTGTAAATGCTTTAGATTACAATCAAATTGAACATTTGGTAGAGCAATATCAAATTACGGATGTCTATTTAATGGCGGCTTTATTATCGGCTACAGCCGAAAAAAATCCAGCTTTTGCTTGGGATTTAAATATGAATTCGCTTTTTCATGTTTTGAATTTGGCGAAAGCCAAAAAAATAAAAAAGATATTTTGGCCATCGAGTATTGCCGTTTTTGGACCAACTACTCCAAGAGAAAATACGCCACAATATACTATTATGGAGCCAACCACAGTTTATGGAATTAGTAAACAAACCGGGGAACGCTGGTGCGAATACTACCACCACCAATATGGAGTGGATGTGCGAAGCATTCGATATCCAGGTTTGATTAGTTGGACCACCGAGCCAGGTGGAGGCACCACCGATTATGCGGTAGATATTTACCATAAAGCATTAAAAAAAGGGAAGTTTGAATGCTTTCTTTCGGAAGAAACGAAGTTGCCGATGATGTATATGGACGATGCCATTAGAGCCACTGTAGAAATTATGCAAGCGGATAAAGATGCTGTAAAAATTAGATCGTCTTATAATTTGGCGGGGATAAGTTTTACTCCAGCTGAAATTGCAGAAGAGATAAAAAAACACCTTCCGAATTTTACAATAAGTTATAAACCTGATTTTAGACAAAAAATTGCAGATAGTTGGCCTGCCTCTATAGACGATTCTTCTGCAAGAGAAGATTGGGGTTGGAAACACGAATTTGAGATGGACTCGATGACCGAGGTAATGTTAGAAAATTTAAAGTAAGAACATAAAAAAAATCCCAATCATGAATTGGGATTTTTTTATAAGAAAAAGGACTAATTCTTATTTAGCCGATTCGAATCTTTTAGAAACTTCCGCCCAATTAATTACATTGAAGAATGCTTCAATATAATCTGGACGACGGTTTTGGTAGTTTAAATAGTAAGCATGCTCCCAAACATCCATTCCAAGAATTGGGAATCCGCCGCAACCTACACCAGGCATTAATGTATTGTCTTGATTAGGTGTTCCGCAAACTTCTAGTTTTCCGTCTTTTACACAAAGCCAAGCCCAACCCGATCCAAATTGTGTTGCGCCAGCTTTAGCAAATGCTGCTTTAAATTCGTCAAACGAACCAAAATCTCTTTCGATAGCTGCTAATAAATCGCCTGTTGGCAGCCCACCACCGTTTGGAGACATTACGGTCCAAAACAAATTGTGGTTGTAAAATCCGCCACCATTGTTACGAACTGCCGCTTTAGTCATATCTAGATTAGAAAGGATATCTTCGATAGATTTTCCTTCTAAATCGGTTCCTGCTATTGCCGCATTTAAGTTGGTGGTGTATGCATTATGATGTTTTGAATGGTGAATTTCCATTGTTCGCGCATCAATATGTGGTTCTAACGCATCGTAAGCGTAAGGTAATTGTGGTAATTCAAATGCCATAATATATTTTTTATGTTAGTATTAAAATTGATTTCAAATTTATACATTTAACTTCGAAAAATGAAATTCTATTTTTCAATTAACAAATAATTAAAATTGGTTTAATTTTAACCATTATTTTTTCAAATCCGAACTGCTCAAAACATGACCAAAAACAAACCCGCTTTCTCTTTATATGATGCTTCGGCAGGTTCTGGAAAAACCTATACTTTGGTAAAAGAATACCTAAAAATTATTTTGTTATCCAAAAAACCAGATGCCTATAGAACTATTCTTGCCATCACTTTCACCAATAAAGCGGTGCATGAAATGAAAAGCAGGGTGGTGGAGAGTTTGACGGAGTTTACAAAAGACACGCCTTCTGAAAAAGCATTGGAGTTAATGCAAGTTATCAATGCCGAAACCCAATTAAGTATTCAAGATATTCAAGCAAAAGCTAAAAGTATCATCAAAAATTTGATTCATAATTACGCTGCTTTTGATATTTCAACCATTGATAAATTTACGCATCGGGTAATTCGAACTTTTGCGCATGATTTAAATTTACCCATCACTTTTGAAGTTTCATTGGACACCGAAAACTTGTTGGCTGAAGCGATAGATGCTTTGATTGCTCAAGCGGGTGAAGATGAAATACTCACCAATTTGCTAGTGGATTTTACGATGCAAAAAACCGACGAGGATAAATCGTGGGATATTTCTCGTGAAATTATGGATACCGGAAGGTTGATTTTAGACGAAAACAACCGAGAAGAAATCAAGCATTTTAATACTAAAACCATTTCCGAATTTGTAGAAATAAAAAATAAATTAAGCGCGCTTTCTAAAGAAATAGAAGATGAAACAATAGAAATGGCCAATCTAGCCATGCGACTGATAAATGAAAAAGGGATTGATGTAAAGTCATTTTCTGGAGGATATTTACCAAAACATATTGCGAGTATTCAAAATCGAAAGTTCAATCCGAATAACAAAACCTATCGGGAACCCGAAGACATCAAAATCAATAAAACAGCTAAAGATACTGCCCTTATTGAAAGTATCATTCCGGATTTATTAGTGGTGCTGGAGGCAATTTACATCAAATTTGAAAGCAGAAATTTTTACGAAGCATTCTTAAAAAATATTACACCTCTTTCCTTATTAAATACGGTAAGCAACGAATTGGCCAAAATTCAAAAAGAACAAAATATACTTTCCATTTCCGAATTTAATAAGTTAATTAACGAGCAAATTCAAAACCAACCGGCTCCGTTTATTTATGAACGATTGGGCGAGCGGTACCGTCATTTTTTTATTGATGAATTTCAGGATACTTCCGAAATGCAATGGCAAAATTTGATTCCGTTAATTGATAATGCTTTGTCAAGCGAAGACATGCAGGGAGAAAGGGGTTCGTTGCTTGTGGTGGGAGATCCGAAACAATCCATTTACAGGTGGCGTGGCGGAAAAGCCGAACAATTTATTGAATTGTCTAAAGGCGCTAATCCGTTTGTAAATCCAGATTGGGAGGCATTTTCGTTAGACACTAATTATAGAAGTTATTCGGAGGTAATTGATTTCAATAATAAGTTTTTTAAGTATTTGTCGGGTGAATTTCAAAACGAAGATTATAAAGATTTGTATGAAAATCACAGCCATCAAAAGGAGAACAATAAAAAAGGAGGATTGGTTTCGATTTCTTTTTTGCCAAAAGTTGATGAAGACGAGGAAGAGGAAGAAAATTCCGACAAATTTCAAATGTATTTGAAAGCCACTTTGGCCAAAATTGAAGAAATCAAAAAGAACGGATTTAAGAATAAAGACATTGTAATTCTAACTCGAAAAAAAAATCAAGGAACAGCTATTGCTAATTATTTGACTGAAAACGGGGTCTTAATTTTATCTTCAGAAAGTATATTAATTGGCGCTTCAACAGAAGTAAAGTGTGTAATAAATTTCCTACGATATTTAAAAAACAGAAACGACCAAGAATCCAAGGCGCAATTGTTGTATTATTTGGCCGTGAATCACCAAAGCAGCATGCCTATTTCCGATTTTATTGCGCACGGAATTGCACTAAAAAAAGAAAAAGAATTTCAAGAGTGGTTGTTGCAAATTGATTTGAATCTTTCGTTTGAGGTTTGCCGAAAAAAATCGCTTTATGAAGCAACAGAAATTATAATTTCAAAAGTAATTCCGGTTGATAAACGCAATGCCTATCTTCAATATTTCTTGGATATTGTTCTGGAAAGAGATTTAAAAAATCAGGCCGGAATTTCCGATTTTCTTTCGTATTGGTATAAAAACGGAGATAAATTGAGCATCCCTTCGCCTGAAGGGAATGACGCGGTGCGTATCATGACCATTCATAAATCGAAAGGATTGGAGTTTCCAGTTGTAATATTACCATTTGCAGAAGAAGATTTTAGCAAAGCGCCAAGAGAAAAAATATGGTTGAATGCCGATGAAAATGTAGTTGGAATTCCGAAAGCATTGGTAGACAAAAGCAGCAAAGTAGAGAGCTATGGCGCCGATGCTTCCCAAATTTACAAACAAAAAAAGCAAGAAGACACCTTAGATATTATTAATGTCTTGTATGTTTCGTTAACCAGAGCCGAAGAACAATTGCACGTAATTTCGGCCATCAACCTCAAGAAAGACGGAACTTTACCAAGTAATTTATCTTCTTACTTTATTGGGTTTTTACAAGACAAAGGATTTGATCCTAATAAGTTGGTTTATGAATTTGGCCAATCCAAAAAATTATCGAAAGAGGTTATTGATGATAAAGAGCTAAAAACAATACCACAAATAGTAGCACCACTAGATCCAAGGAGCATTAAAATTGCCCAACGAGAAAGTATCATGTGGAATACCAAGCAACAAAATGCGATTGAATACGGGAACACAATTCATGAAATTCTATCATTTATTAAAACAAAAGAGGATGTAGAATTGGCACTGACTAAAGCCATTGAAAACGGATTGATTGTTCCAACACAAAAAGAAACTGTTTTCAATACGATAAACGAAATTGTAACCCACCCCGATTTGGAAGTTTATTTTTCAAAAAGAGTAAAAGTATTAAACGAGCAAACGATTATTCATAAAGGAGGGAATTTAGTAAAACCAGACAGAATGGTCCTAAATTCTAATAATGATATTTATCTTTTAGATTATAAAACGGGGTCGCATTTAGCTAAACACCAGGATCAATTAGAAAATTATCAAAAAGTAATTGAGGAAATGGGATACAAAGTAGCCAAAAAAGCACTGGTTTATATTGGTGAAAACAGCAATGTTGTAAATTTGTAGTCTAAAATAGTTAAAAATAAAAAATTAAGATATGTACGGAAAAATCCAACAGCACTTACAAAATGAATTAAACACCATTGAGCAAAATGGACTTTTTAAAAGAGAGCGCGTTATCACCTCACCACAGGGAGCAGAAATCACAGTGAATGGAAAAACGGTATTGAACTTTTGTGCCAACAATTATTTGGGATTGTCGTCCCATCCCGAAGTGATTCAGGCAGCTAAAGACGCCTTAGACACACATGGGTTTGGTATGTCGTCGGTGCGTTTCATTTGTGGAACGCAGGATATTCATAAAACATTAGAAAAAAAGATAGCCGATTTTTATGGCACCGAAGACACCATTTTATACGCCGCTGCTTTTGATGCAAACGGAGGTGTATTTGAGCCATTATTGGGTGAAGAAGATTGTATTATTTCCGATAGTTTGAACCACGCATCTATTATTGACGGTGTTCGTTTGTGTAAAGCGGCACGTTACCGTTATGAAAATTCCAATATGGAAGATTTAGAACAACAATTAATTAAAGCAACCGAGGCTGGACATCGATTTAAATTGATTGTAACCGACGGAGTATTTTCTATGGACGGTTTGGTAGCTCCTTTAGATAAAATTTGTGATTTAGCAGATAAATACGATGCTTTAGTAATGGTGGATGAGTGCCATGCTGCCGGATTTATTGGTGCAACAGGAAAAGGAACTCTTGAGGCAAAAGGAGTTATGGGGAGAGTAGACATCATTACTGGAACTTTGGGTAAAGCACTGGGAGGCGCCATGGGAGGGTATACTACAGCAAAAAAAGAAGTAATAGAAATCTTACGCCAGCGTTCGCGTCCGTATTTATTTTCAAATTCTTTAGCGCCTGCAATCGTTTGGGCATCAATTAAGGTATTTGAACTGCTTGAAAAAGACACTACTTTAAGAGATAAATTAGAATGGAATACCAATTATTTTAAAGCAGGATTGCGTGCAGCGGGGATTGATTTTATAGATGGAGATTCGGCTATAGTTCCCGTAATGCTTTATGATGCTAAGCTTTCACAGGTTATGGCAGAGGAACTCTTAAAGAAAGGAATTTACGTTATTGGATTCTTTTATCCAGTGGTTCCAAAGGATAAAGCGAGAATCAGAGTGCAGCTTTCTGCAGCCCATACTAAAGAGCATTTAGATCAAGCTATTAATGCATTTATTGAGGTGGGTAAATCCTTAACAATCATATAACATCGAATTTTTTCGCTAACATTTTGATAATTCATTAATTGGTGTTACTTTTGCACTATTATATATTTATAATCTAACAAAATTAAGTATGAAACATCTTAACAAATTATTTGCTTTATTAATGCTAGTAGGATTAGGTTCTCAAGCGCAAGATAGAGACAACGTGTGGGCTATTTCGTTTGGAGCAAACGCAGTAGACGGAGGCAGAGTAAGTGCTGCAACAACTATTAAAGATCAATTTTCTCAGTATTTTGATGCTAAAGATTACTGGAATATGCAGTCTTCAGTAAATACGCTTACAGTATCTAAATATGTAGGAGACAATTTTACATTCGGAGTTACTGGATCCTTAAACAAAATCTCTAAGTATGTTGGAGATAAAGTATACGATCAAGCTACTTATACAACTATTTATCCAGTATCTAATCCTGGAGATTTAATGTATTATTCATTGGACGGAGTTGTAAAATACAGCTTTATGTCTTTAATTAAATCAAATTCAATTGAGCCATCTCTTCACGTTGGTGGAGGTTACACTTGGTTAGGAGAAGCTTCTGCAGGTACTGTTAACGGAGGTTTCGGTTTAACTTATTGGATGGTAAAACAAGTAGGTCTTTCTTGGAATTCTACTTACAAACATTCATTTGATGATTCAAGAATTGTTAATACGGATGTGCCTAGCCACATGCAACACTCTCTTGGAATTATTTTCAAGTTTGGTGCTAAAGATGCAGATGGAGACGGAATCTACGATCGTTTAGATGCTTGTCCAGAAAATGCTGGTCCAAAAGAATTTAACGGATGTCCTGATACTGACGGAGATAAAATTATTGATAAAGATGATGCTTGTCCAGAAGTTGCTGGTTTAGCTGAATTCAACGGATGTCCTGATACTGATGGTGACGGAGTTGCTGATAAAGATGATGCTTGTCCAGAAGTTGCTGGTGTTAAAGCATTAGCTGGTTGTCCAGATGCTGACGGTGACGGTATTGCTGATAAAGCAGATAAATGTCCTCAAGTAAAAGGTCCTAAAGAAAATGCAGGTTGCCCATGGCCAGATACAGACGGAGATAAAGTTTTAGATAAAGACGATAAATGTCCAGAAGTTGCTGGTACAGTAGCTAACCAAGGTTGCCCAGACATGAATGACGCAGCTGAGAAAAAATTAAATGAATTTGCTAAAACTATCTTATTTGATAGCGGTAGAGCTTCATTCCAAAAACAAACATTATCTGTATTAAAATCAATTACAGCTATATTAAATGAGTATCCAAAAGCTAAATTTAGCATTGAAGGACATACTGATAACGTAGGTAAAGCTGCTACTAATCAAAAATTATCTGAGCAAAGAGCTGCTGCAGTTAAAGCTTATTTAGTAGCAAATGGTATCGCTGCAGATAGATTAACTTCATCTGGATATGGTCAATCTAAACCAATTGATTCTAATGATACTAAAGCTGGTAAAGCTAACAACAGAAGAGTTGAAGTGAAATTAGTAAAATAATTTCTTACCAAATATTTTAAGAAACGCCTCGATTATCGAGGCGTTTTTTTTATATTTAACCGATGGAAAACACTACTTTCTTAAACAAACTTGCACAATTACTATTAGAAGATTATACCGATAAATTATCGGATACCATTATTATTCTTCCTAATAGAAGAGCAAAGGTTTTCCTTATTGATGCGTTACTAAAGCAAACTCCCAAAACCATTTTTGCGCCCGAAATAATTAGTATCGAAGATTTTATTCAAGATATTGCCGGTATTCGATCTATAGATAGCGTAGAATTATTATTTGAGTTTTATACCGTTTATTTAGAAATTACCCCTACCGATAAAGAATCATTTGAAACATTCGCTAATTGGGCTAAGACCCTTTTACAAGATTTTAATGAAATTGATCACTATTTGTTAGATCCAGATAAGGTCTTAAAATATCTTGAAAACATTAAAGAAATTGAACATTGGTCGGTTGATATAGATAAACGAACCGATTTAATTGAAAAGCACTTAATTTTTTGGAAAAAATTACCTCTATATTATCACTCTTTATATCAATATTTATTTGAAAAAGGAATTGGCTACCAAGGATTGATCTATAGAGAAGCCGTGAATAACCTCAATCATTTTACAGAAACAGTAAAAGATAAAACATACCTTTTCGCAGGATTTAATGCTTTAAACCAAGCTGAAGAAAAGATTGTACAACACCTTTTAACTTTAGATAAAGCGAAAATTTATTGGGATATTGATTCCGTTTTCATGCAAGATAAAATGCATGACGCCGGACTTTTTCAGCAACGTTTTCAAGCCGAATGGCCTTATTATAAAAACCATCCCTATGAATGGATAACCAATGATTATAAGCAAGAAAAAAACATTCAAATTATTGGAACACCAAAATCAATTGGGCAAGCAAAAATTGTTGGTAATATTATTGAACAACAAAGCACCGAATTAAACGGACAATTACAAAATGTAGCAATAGTACTTGGAGAGGAAAATTTGTTACTTCCAATATTGTATTCTTTGCCTAGTAATTCAGGGCCTTTAAATATTACCATGGGGTTTTCTAGCAAGAATAATCCAGCACAATTATTAGTTGCTAAATTATTTAAAATGCACACCAATGCGGTGACTAGGAATGCAAAAAGTTATGTGTTTTATTACAAAGATGTTTTAGATATTTTAACACACCCTTTATTAGAAAGCTATTTAAACACCTCTGATTTGGTGTATCGAATCAATCAAAATAATTACACTTTTATAATTCATTCAAAGTTGGCCGATTTACATCCAAATGGCAACGAACTTTTTCATTTATTATTTCAAAAGTGGGAAAATAGTCCCTTAGAGGTTTTAGAAACAATTTCAAAAATTTTATTAATAATAAAATCCAATTTAAGTAAAGATACCGAAGAAGAGAAGATAACTAATGCCTTTGTATATTCTATTTTTAAGATTATTAATCAATTGATTTCTTATTTTTCAAATGCTTCAAATGTCAATTCAATTGATACTCTTTATGCCATATATAAACAAATAATTGATGTTGCCGAAGTTTCATTTGAAGGAGAACCATTAAATGGATTACAAATAATGGGTGTTCTTGAAAGCAGAGTTTTAGATTTTGAAACTGTAATTATAACTTCGGTAAATGAAGGAAAATTCCCAGCTGGTAAAAGTGCCAATTCATTTATTCCGTATGATGTGAAAAGAGAATTGGGATTGCCAACTTTTAAAGAAAAAGACGCTATTTACACCTATCATTTTTACCATTTATTACAACGTGCAAAGAACATTTATCTGTTATATAATTCAGATAGTGAAGGTATGGATGCAGGTGAAAAGAGTCGATTTATCACACAATTGAAAGTTGAAAAACAAGACAATCATAAATTATCTTTTCAAACATTTAATGCCGAAGTGCCAGAAATTGCAACGCAACCAATAGTGATTCCAAAATCGGAAAGTGTATTAATTCGACTTAAAGAAATTGCCGAAAAAGGCTTTTCACCTTCTTCATTAACTACCTATATTAGAAATCCAATTCAGTTTTATTTTCAAAGAATTCTACGAATTTCTGAAATTGATGAGGTGGAAGAAAACATTGCTGTAAATACTTTAGGCACCATTATTCATGGAGTTTTAGAAGAATTATACAAACCACTTATTGGCAAAATATTAATTGAAAACGACATTGCCACTTGCCTTAAAAAAGTAGATGATGAGGTTGTAAAACAATTTAAAAAAGAATACAAAGAAGGCGATATCAAAAAAGGTAGAAACCTTTTAGCTTTTGAAGTTGCCAAACGAAACGTGCAAAATTTCTTAAAACTCGAATTGGAATCGATAAAAAATGGTGATGAAATTCAAATCATTGCACTGGAATCGAAACTAGAACGAATTCTTGAGCATCCTTCCTTGCCTTATCCTGTTAAGATTGCCGGAAATGTTGACCGAATTGAAAATAGAAACGGAAAAATTAGAATTATAGATTACAAAACCGGAAAGGTTGATAAAAATGATGTAATCCTAAAAACTTGGCAAGACCTTACGAAAGAAATTGGTAATGATAAAATCATTCAAATTCTAGCCTATGCATTTATGTACCAACCGGATTGTAATGGGTTAGAAATGGAGGCCGGAATTATTTCGTTTAAGAATTTAAAATCGGGGTTTTTACCGTTCAACCTAAAAACAGAAATCGGGCTTGAACAAGATATTACTCCTGAAATAATGGAAAGTTATTTAGAAGAAATTGTACTATTATTAAACACCATTTTTAATTCGGAGTTGCCATTTGAAGAAAACAAATAGGTGTTGAATTAAATGGATTTTAAAAAGGTTAAAAGTACTTTTTCCAATGCTGTTTTGTTTTCCATATGACTCATATGACCATCAGGAAAAGTCGTAAGCTGAACTGAAGTCCCTTCAATTTGAGAGACAACTTCTTGGTAGATTAATACTTCATCTTTTTTTCCAAGAATTAAAAGAATGGGATATTGAGCAAAATGTAAAATCACCTCTCGATCTTTTCTAATTTTCATGCCTTCTAATGCGGCAACTACTCCTTGCAAAGGAGTTTTTAGCGCTTCTAATTTTACTCTTTCGATGGAGTCTGCCAGTAAAGTTCTGTTTTCTTCACTAAATAAATTGGCAATGCTCATGCGTACAAAAGCGGAGTAATTCTGTTTTACCGCAACAATTGCACGATCTCTATTTTTTTTACGGTCTGGGCTATCTGCTCTTGAGGTTGAATTTAACAGCACCAATCCTTTCATGAAATCTGGGTATAATTCGGCGAAAGCCAAAGCAACATAACCACCCATTGAATGCCCAATAAATACTGTTTTTCTAATTTTTAATTCCTGTAAAACGGCATGAACCATGTCTGCTTGATCCTCCATAGAATGAACATAACCAAGGCATTCGGTTTGCCCATGGCCTAATAAATCTATAGTGATGATGCGGTATTTTTTGGAAAGTTCAGGCACCAATTCCTCCCACATGGTTTGGTTTTCTAAAAACCCATGTAGCAAAACAACAGCCGTGCCTTTACCTTGGTCGGTGTAGGAAATTTTGGTGTTTTTGTAATGCAACATTTTCATACTTGCAAAAATAGATTTTTTTAAATTCGAATTAATGCAACTTTGCAAATAAAAAAACGGCTCACTAAAATGAACCGTTTTTTTGTAATCTTGAGTATATTGAAGTATATTACTTCTTAAGAATTCATCAAACTCTCAATTTCATCTACTTCAATTGGTATATTACGCATTAAGTTGAACGCTTCGCCTTTTTCTTGAATTACCATATCGTCTTCAATACGGATCCCAAAACCTTCTGCAGGAATATAAATTCCTGGCTCTACTGTGAAGACCATATTGGCTTGCATTGGCTCGTGTAATAATCCATAATCATGGGTATCTAACCCCATATGATGCGAAGTTCCGTGCATGAAATATTTTTTATAAGCTGGCCAATCTGGATTCTCATTTTGCACATCGGCTTTGTCAATTAATCCCAGACCTAAAAGTTCGGAAGTCATGATTTTGCCCACTTCTACATGATATTGTTTCCACAAAGTTCCTGGAACCAACATTTTTGCAGCTTCATTTTTTACATTTAAAACCGCATTATAAACTTGTTTTTGTCTGTCTGTAAAACGTCCCGAAACCGGAACCATTCTAGTCATATCGCTAGAATAATTAGCATATTCGGCACCCACATCCAATAATAATAAATCACCTGCTTTACATTGTTGGTTGTTTTCAATGTAGTGCAACACATTTGCATTGGCACCCGAAGCAATTATGGGAGTATAAGCAAATCCTTTTGATCGATTTCTTAAAAATTCGTGAGCAAATTCGGCTTCAATTTCATATTCCATTACATTTGGTTTCACAAAATTTAATATTCTGCGAAAGCCTTTTTCAGTAATATCACAGGCACGCTGAATTAAATCTAACTCCTCGTTTTCTTTTACAGATCGGATACGCTGCAAAATAGGATTCGATTTTTCAACCTTATGACCTGGATAGTTTTCTTTCCACCATTTTACAAAACGTGCTTCACGAGTTTCAGTCTCAATGGTAGCGCGATAATGCTCATTGGTGTTGATGTACATCGTATCTGCATAGGCCATAATTTCTTTTAAAGTTTTATGAAAATCCTGTAACCAAATTACAGTTTTTACACCCGAAACTTCAAAAGCTCTTTCTTTTGTTAATTTTTCACCTTCCCAAACAGCGATGTGCTCATTGGTTTCTTTTAAGAAAAGAATTTCCTTCAAATTTTCATAGGGTGCATCTGGAAAAAGCAACAGAATACTTTCTTCTTGATCAACACCCGATAAATAAAATAGGTCACGATGCTGTGCAAAAGGCAAAGTGCTATCTGCAGAAACCGGATAAATATCATTGGAGTTAAAAACGGCAACGCTATTCGGTTTCATTTTTGAAACAAATTTGGCTCTGTTTTTAATAAACAGATTACGGTCAATTTGATGGTATTTCATTGTTATTAATTTTCTTTTTCAAATTTAGAAAGATAAATGTTAATAGTTGTTAAATGCTCATGAAAAAAGCGCATTGTTTTTGCGTTTTATTATCTTTAACAAATAAAATTAATAAAATGAGAAGATTATCCTTGTTTCTTTTTGGTTTGCTTTCGATGATTTCATATTCGCAAACTAAATTAATTTCCCACAAGAGTCATAATGGAAGCAATAAAAATTTTAGAATTGCATTAGAAGAAAATCTATTTGATATAGGAGATTCTAATCTTGGCGATGTGCCTTACAGAGAAATTAAAAATGCAAAATTAGATACAGTAAAATATATATCTAAAGACAAATCGGTAATGATAACCAGTGAATATTGTAAAACCGAATATAAATACAACAGAATGAATGAAGATAAATCATTAGGAGAGTTATGGAAACAAGGAGCTGATACCGTTTTCAATCATCCATTATTTTCAAAAAAACATGCACTGGATAGTATAAAAAATGTCCTGAAACTACAGTTTTATTTTAAAAATGATATAGACAAAGTAATATTTATTGGCTTTGATAATAAGCCCCAAAAAAAATCAAAGAAAAAAGCAGGGACCTATTTGGACAACAACACCGATATTAACTTTCCAATAAAACCATTTTTGATGTTAAGCATTTTTTTAATTTCAATTATTGCTATTTATTTTATCTGGAAAACGACTACATATAAAACTTTAGTTTCCAATTAATGAAAAGTTTTTTAGAGAAAAGTCTGGCTTTATTTTATGTCTTTGTATTTATTTTTTTTCCATTAACTATAAACGGAAAAGAATGGCAATTTCAACTCACAAAAGTTATTTTTTCTAAACCAATTGCATTTTTTGAATCGCTTTTTTTCCCAAATGCGCTTCAAACTATTGATTTTTCTTCGGATACTATTGCGTTAAATTTGCTTTTGCTGGTTTTGTTTTTACTTGCAATTCTTGCATTGTTGCTGCTGCGATTTTTCAAAATAAAAACAGATAATCTGGTTTTTATTTCACGAGTTATTTCATGCTATTACATTGCTTTCATTCTTTTAAGTTATGGATTTGATAAAATATTTAAAGCCCAATTTTATCTTCCTGAACCCAACATTTTGTATACTCCTTTTGGAAATTTATCCAAAGATATTTTATATTGGAGTACTCTAGGAACCTCCCGGTATTATTCTGTTTCCATGGGGATTATAGAGGTTTTGGCCGCTATATTAATTCTGATTAAAAGAACTAGGATCTTAGGGCTGCTAATCTCAATTGGCATTTTATTAAATATTATTTTAATCAATTTCGGATTTGATATTTCGGTAAAAACATTTTCGATTTTTCTTCTTGCAGTGACTTTTTTTGCGGTTTATCCAAATAGTAAATCGCTATTGGGTTTTTTGGTTTTTCAAAAAAGAGAACAGCTACCATTAAATAATCAATCAATTGTAGGCAATTCTGTTTTGAAGATTTGGATGAAATGTATTGTGGTTGGTTTGTTTTTTCTTCAAATTTTGTTTCCTTATTTTAAATCACAAAATTTCAATGATGATCTGCAAGAGCGTCCTTTTTTGCATGGAGCGTATCAAGTAAATCAAATTTTGCTTAAAACAGATACACTAAAAACAGTTGATTTTTCGATACAGAAAATATTTATTCACCGAAATAACTATATAATTTTCCAAAGCAAAAACAATGAAATGACCGACTATCATTTTAAAATAGACACCCTCCAAAAAAAACTATTGCTTCAAGATTATCATAAAAAGACTATTGGAGTTGATTATGATTACATCAAAAAAGACAGCACTTTAATACTAAAATTCAAAAATTATTGTATTGTTTCGAAAGAAATAAATTGGAGAAAATTACCTGCGTTGCAGAAACAAATTCATTATACCATAGACGAAGTTCAATAAAATTGATGAATTGCTATTGAGATAATTTAGATGTTAGAAATCGGTTTAACAAATAAGATGTAGAATATCACAATAATGCCAACTTTATTCTCGTTATTATAATAAAGTTATAAAAACCTACTATATTCGTAGCAATATTCAGACTTTTGAGCAATCAAATTTAAAAAGCAATCCTTCAGTTATGAAAAAATTACTTTTGTTTACCATTTTATTAGGGACTAGTTTCTCTTTTTTTTCCTGCGAAGATTTAGATGACAACCCAGCAGAACCAATGTTGATTATCAAATTTAAATTTGATCCCACTCAAGCCCGATTGAATAATTTAGGTCAGCCAACAGCAGTAGCTGCAGGGCACGGGGCGCAGTCACCGATATTTAATACCATTTCATCACATTATATTGAATTAGCTCCAAATGCAACTACACAATTAGGAACGGGAACTATTTTATACCACGCTCCCGAAACTACCCTTGGCGGAGCCAATGCAATTGATTTCAGTAAATCGAAAATTGTAGCCGAAGGGGAGTCTTTTTTAGAAATTCCATTACGAGCTATTGCTGCAGGAAATTACCAGTGGTTGCGCGTTTCATTATCGTATCAAAATTATCAAATCAATGTTCGTAGTTCGGGTCAAGATTACCAAGGGACTTTAGCAAGTTTTGTTGGATTCAACACCTATATTGGCACCCATACCATAGGAAATGCTATTTTTCAAGTTGATGGAAATAGAGCACAAGGGTATTGGGCTTTTGCTTTAAATAATTTACCGTATTCAACCTCTGGGCAAGCGCCAGCCAATGCAACTACAGTTCCCAATCCCATTGCATCAACTTCTCCAATTCCGGCTGGATCTTGTGTAGTAACCGGACAATTTGCAAATCCTCTAACAATTACGGGCCTAGAAAAAAAGAACATTGTGTTAACCGTTTCGCTATCAACAAATAATAGTTTTGAGTGGATTGATTTAAACAATGACGGGAAATATGAGCCATCAGCAGGTGAAAATGTGGTAGACATGGGATTACGTGGATTAGTTCCTTCTTATGGGAATTAATTTTGTTTAACAAAAACTGTTGATTTTTAGCATATTGAATGCGGATATTCAACAACTGTTAAACCCATTTTAAACTCATTATAAATTATTGCGAAAAGGTTGTAGTATAATTGAATTTGCTGTATTTTTGTTTGATTTTTTTAAATAAACAAATACAACTATGGCAAAATCTTCTTTTTTGAGTTCTTCTATTGCTAGAAAAGTTGCAATGGCACTTTCGGGACTCTTCTTGGTTACCTTTTTAGCACTTCACTTTTTTATCAACCTAACCTCTGTATTTAGCGAAGAAGTTTTTAATGCATGTTCTCAGTTCATGGGATACAATCCGTTAATTCAATTTGTGATGCAACCCATACTTGTTGCAGGAGTTGGCTTCCATTTTGTAATGGGAATCATATTAGAGGCGCAAAATAATAAAGCTAGACCAGTTTCTTATGCTAAATACAACGGAGCTGCAAATGCTTCTTGGGCGTCTAGAAATATGATCGTTTCGGGACTTGTAGTATTGGCGTTTTTAGGATTACACATGTATGATTTTTGGGTACAAGAAATAGTTTACAAATACGTAGATGTTAATTATGTAAACCCAACAAGATATTACGGTGAGATGGTAGAGAAATTTCACAATCCAATTCGCACTGGCTTATATTGTGTATCTTTTTTATTACTTTCATTACACTTATGGCATGGATTCAGTTCTGCTTTTCAATCGGTAGGATTCAATAATAAATTTTCTAAAGGAATTCAAAAATTTGGATATGCTTTTGCAATACTTGTTCCTTTCGGATTTATATTCATTGCTTTATTCCATCATTTTTTTAATAATTAAAATTTCAGAATAATGAAGTTAGATTCTAAAATACCAGAAGGACACATTTCACAGAAATGGACCGATTATAAAGACCACTTAAAATTAGTTGCTCCAAATAACAGACCAAAAATTGACATTATTGTAGTTGGTACAGGATTGGCTGGTGCCTCTGCTGCAGCTTCTTTTGGTGAAATGGGTTATAATGTAAAAGCATTTTGTTTTCAAGATTCTCCGCGTAGAGCGCACTCTATTGCAGCTCAAGGAGGAATTAACGCAGCAAAAAATTATCAAAATGATGGAGATAGTATCTTCAGATTATTCTACGATACCATTAAAGGAGGTGACTATAGAGCTCGTGAAGCAAACGTTCACCGTTTAGCCGAAGTTTCTGGGAACATCATCGACCAATGTGTTGCACAAGGGGTTCCGTTTGCAAGAGATTATGGTGGATTGTTAGATAACCGTTCATTTGGTGGAACTCAAGTTCAAAGAACTTTTTATGCTGCCGGTCAAACAGGACAACAATTATTATTAGGAGCGTATTCTGCTTTATCAAGACAAATAGGTTTAGGACGTGTTAAGATGTTTAACCGTCACGAAATGTTAGATCTAGTAAAAGTAGATGGTAAAGCCCGTGGAATAATAGCTCGTAACTTGGTTACTGGTGAATTAGAAAGACATTCAGCACATGCTGTAATCATTGCTTCAGGTGGATATGGAAATGTATATTTCCTTTCTACAAATGCTATGGGAAGTAATGTTTCGGCAGGTTGGAAGGTACACAAACAAGGGGCTTTATTTGCTAATCCTTGTTTTGTTCAAATCCACCCAACCTGTATTCCGGTTCACGGAACAAACCAAGCAAAACTGACATTAATGTCGGAATCGTTACGTAATTCTGGACGTATTTGGGTACCAAAGAAAAAAGAAGATGCTGAAGCAATTCGTGCAGGTAAATTAAAACCTACTCAAATTGCAGAAGAAGATAGAGATTATTACTTAGAAAGAAAATATCCTGCATTTGGAAATTTAGTACCTCGTGATGTGGCTTCTAGAGCTGCAAAAGAAGTATGTGATGAAGGACACGGAATTGAAGCAAACGACACCAACGAAGGGGTTTACTTAGATTTCTCAACTGAGATTCAAAATAAAGGAAAACAAGCAGCTTATGCGAAAGGAAACCACAATCCGTCTCCAGAAGAAATTACTGCTTTAGGAAAACAATGGTTGGAAGAAAAATATGGTAACTTATTTACCATGTATCAAAAAATCACTGACGAGAATCCGTATGAAACGCCAATGAAAATATATCCTGCGGTGCACTACACCATGGGAGGTGTTTGGGTTGATTATAACTTACAATCAACAATTCCAGGTTGTTTCGTTGCAGGAGAAGCCAACTTCTCTGATCACGGTGCAAACCGTCTTGGTGCTTCGGCATTAATGCAAGGGTTAGCAGATGGATATTTTGTATTGCCTTATACGGTTTCTAATTATTTAGCAGATGAAATCCGTACTGGAAAAATCTCTACCGAAACACAAGAATTTATCGATGCAGAAAATAGAGTTAAAAACTCAATTGACAAGTTCTTAAACAATAAAGGTTCTAAATCGGTGGATCATTTCCACAAGCGTTTGGGATTAATTATGTGGAATAAAGTAGGAATGGGTAGAAATGAAGCTGGCTTAAAAGAAGCTATTGCTGAAATTGCTGCTCTTAAAGAAGAATTCTACAAAGAAGTTAATGTTCCTGGAAGTGCAAATGAGTTCAATCCTCAATTAGAAAAAGCGCTACGCGTTGCTGATTTTATTGATTTAGGACAATTAATGGCAATGGATGCGTTACAAAGAAATGAATCTTGTGGAGGTCACTTCCGTGAAGAATATCAAGACTCTGAAGGAGAAACACTTCGTGACGATGAAAACTTCTCATTTGTTGCAGCATGGGAATACAAAGGAGATGACATTAGCAAAGAAGAACTTCATAAAGAAGAATTGAAATACGAGTTTATCAAAATTGCAGCTAGAAATTATAAATAATAGAATTATGTCTTCAGCAAAAAATATTAATATTACCCTAAAAATTTGGCGTCAAAAAGACTCTAAAGCTAAAGGAAATTTAGAGACTTATAAATTAGATAATGTTTCTACGGCGAGTTCGTTTTTGGAAATGTTAGACCAATTAAACGAACAATTAATAAACGATAAAATAGAACCTATTGCATTTGACCACGATTGTCGTGAGGGAATTTGCGGAATGTGTTCTTTATACATTAATGGTCGTGCTCACGGTCCAGATACCGGAATTACTACTTGTCAATTACACATGAGAATGTTTAAAGATGGGGATACTATTTTTGTTGAACCATGGAGAAGTAGAGCATTTCCAGTAATTAAAGACTTAGTTGTGGATAGAAGCGCCTTTGATAGAATTCAACAAGCCGGAGGTTTCGTATCGGTAAACACTTCTGGTAATACAATTGATGCCAATGCTACTCCAATTCCAAAAAATGATGCCGACAAAGCTTTTGAAGCAGCAGCTTGTATTGGTTGTGGTGCTTGTGTAGCTACTTGTAAAAATGGTTCAGCTATGTTATTTGTAGGAGCAAAAGTATCGCAATATGCATTGTTACCTCAAGGAAAAGTTGAAGCTACTAATCGTGTTTTAAACATGGTGCGTCAAATGGACGAAGAAGGATTTGGAAACTGTACTAATACCGGAGCCTGCGAAATCGAATGTCCAAAAGGTATTTCATTAGAAAATATTGCTCGTATGAATAGAGAATATTTAGCAGCAAGTATAAAATAAAATAGTATGATAAAAAGATTTTTGTTTTCAGTACTAATTAGCGCATCGCTTTTTTCATGTACTACAAGTGGAGGCTCAAATGGTGACTCAACTGGAGGTGGAGGATCTACAACTACTGCAGCAATGGTTACAAGAGTAGACAACGTGGTATATGAAATGCCACCACAATATGGCGGAAATCTTGCAGATGCTACTGGCGGAATGTTTGGAAACAATTATTTTTTATTAAATGGATATAAAAACATCAATAGTCTTAAAGCAAAAGTTGGGAGCACTATTTATAATGTAAATATTGCAATCCCTAAAAGTGATTTAACTTTAGGACAGCATCCGTTTTCTAGCAACCTTGTTGCTGGAGGATATTATGCCGATTTTGATATTACAGGTCCTGTACCTGCAGTAACTGTAAATACTACAAGCGGATACATAAATGTTACTAGTTATAATTCGACTACCAAAGAAATGAAAGGAAACTTTAGTTTTTATACCAACGATGGGGTTGATTTAGTGACACATTCCCACACATTGACTGGGACTTTTGATTTTATTTTAAATTAAAAATAAACAAACAATATTTAAAACGCATTCAATTAGTTGGATGCGTTTTTTTTATCTTTGAATTAAATTAGTTTCATGAAAAAATTAGCTGCCTTCCTACTTTTATCAATCACAATAAATTCTTTTAGTCAGAAACTGCACCAATGGGTTAACCCAATGATTGGAACCGGTGGCCACGGGCACACTTATCCTGGTGCAACAGTTCCTTTTGGAATGGTACAACTTTCTCCCGACACCCGAATTGACGGAAGTTGGGATGGGTGCTCAGGGTACCATTATGACGATACTACTATTTATGGCTTTTCACATACCCATTTAAACGGAACCGGCTGCTCTGATTATGGCGACATTATGTTGATGCCAACAATGGGAAAAGGAAAAATTTTAAATTCCGCATCTTATTCTTCCACTTTTTCTCATAAAAATGAAAAAGCTAGCGCTGGATTTTATTCGGTTAAATTAGACAAACATAATATTGATGTACGTTTAACGACATCAACAAGAGTTGGGTTTCACGAATATACTTTTAATCAATCCGGAGAGGCAAATATTGTTCTCGATTTGAATCACAGAGATAAATTACTGTATGGTGAAGTGAAAATCATTGACAATAAAACTATTGAAATTTTAAGGCGAAGTGAAGCTTGGGCTAAAGACCAATATGTGTATGCACGAATTGAGTTTAATGTGCCAATGAAAGTTTTTGGAAAAGGAAATCAAACTCAAAACGACAAACTATTCTCTGGAACTGAAGTAGCTGCGTATTTTTCTAAAACAGTAAAAAAAGGCGAAAAAATCCTTGTGAAAGTATCGCTATCGCCTACTGGATTTGAGGGTGCAAAATTAAATAGTTTCGAAATAAAAGGTTGGGATTTTAATAAAGTCAAACAAGATGCCGAGCAATTATGGGACAAGGAATTATCGAAAATTGAAATAACTTCAGATAATAAAGATAAAAAAACCATCTTCTATACTGCACTCTACCACACTATGGTACAGCCTAATATTGCTCAAGATATAGATGGAAAGTACCGCGGTCGGGACAACCAAATTCACAAAGCGGAAGGATTTAATTATTATTCGGTTTTCTCTCTTTGGGATACTTTTCGTGCCGCACATCCTTTGTATACTTTAATAGATAAGAAACGAACAGCCGATTTCATAAATACCTTTTTGAAACAATATGAGCAAGGAGGTAGATTGCCGGTTTGGGAATTGGCCTCCAATGAAACCGATTGTATGATAGGGTATCATTCGGTTTCGGTAATGGCAGATGCTATGGCTAAAGGAATTAAAGGTTTTGATTACGAAAAAGCATTTGAAGCAGCCAAACACAGTGCGATGTTAGATCATTTGGGATTGGATGCGTATAAAAAGCAAGGATTTATTTCTATGGACGACGAACACGAAAGCGTTTCCAAAACATTAGAATATGCCTACGACGATTGGTGCATTGCCCAAATGGCATTGGTTTTATTAAAAAAAGACGACTATGACTATTTCATGAAGCGTTCTCAAAGTTGGAAGAATGTCTTTGATTGGAATACCCATTTTATGCGACCTAAGAAAAACAGCGGTTGGGATAAACCTTTTGATCCAAGAGAAATCAATAATAACTATACCGAAGGCAATTCGTGGCAGTATTCGTTTTTTGTACCACAAGATATTCCCGGAATGATTGCAGCCTATGGAGGAGATAAAAAATTTGAAGCCAAATTAGACGAAATGTTTAGCAGCGAAAGCAAAACTACTGGTCGTGAACAAGCCGATGTAACCGGTTTAATTGGGCAATATGCCCACGGAAACGAACCGAGTCATCACATGGCCTATTTGTATAATTATGTAGGTAAACCTGAAAAAGCAACAGAAAAAGTACATTTTATCTTAGATAATTTCTACAAAAATAAACCAGACGGATTAATTGGAAACGAAGACTGCGGACAAATGAGTGCGTGGTATGTATTGAGTACTATGGGAATTTATGCAGTAACTCCAGGATTACCTAATTGGAGCGTTACAAGTCCTTATTTTAGCGCGATCAAAGTTAATTTTGAAAATAAATCAACCAAAACAATTACTAAGAATACCGATGAATATCGATTAAGAACATTTGATGCTTACAGCCCAGACGATGATTTGGCTCCAATGGAAGAAGATATCTATACCTATGATCCAATAAAAGAATTCAAAAGATACAAAGAAATTATTCCAGTTCCTGTAATTCAAGCAGAAAGCAAATCGTTTAAAGATGCAATGAAAGTTGCTATTATTTCTAAATATCCAAATGATAAAATTTATTACAGTATAAGTGACACAAACGATTATTTAGAAAAAAAACTACCTTCGGTTATTTACACAGAACCATTTGAGATTACAGAAACTGCAACCATTTCGGCTTATGTGAAAAATGATATAGACCAAAGCAATACCATTGCTGCAACCTTCTATAAAAAACCAAACAATTACACGATTGTTATCAAATCCAAATACAATCCGCAATACCATGCAGGGGGACCAGAAGGGTTATTGGACGGAATAAAAGGGATAGAAAATTGGCGCAAAGGCGATTGGCAAGGCTATCAAAGTCAGGATTTTGAGGCTGTAGTTAATTTGCAATCAGAGAAAATGGTATCCGATTTTAACGCTCGTTTTTTACAAGATTCCCGCTCCTGGATATTAATGCCAACTAAAGTAGACTATTATACATCGAATGATAATGTCAATTTTACACTAGTTGGGACTATTACCAATACTATCGATCCAAAAGAAACCGATAACAAAATACACGATTTTCAATTAAAGTTAGATAAAGAAATTTCTGCCAAATGCATCAAAGTGAAAGCCTATAATTTTGGTAAACTTCCAGAG
Organism: Flavobacterium sp.; assembly: GCF_046073885.1. Lineage (GTDB taxonomy): Bacteria > Bacteroidota > Bacteroidia > Flavobacteriales > Flavobacteriaceae > Flavobacterium. The sequence goes on along the minus strand of NZ_JBJTND010000048.1, from coordinate 39,996 downwards.
TGGCATCAAGGGTCGGGTGGAGATGCCTTTATATTTATAGATGAAATAACTATTAAATAACAGTTTTTATTTACTTAAATCAAAAGGTTGTTCTACATCCCAATTGGCGCGAACATCTATTTCTTTTGGAAAATAAATAACTTCTTCACTTTGACGAAGTTTTAAGAAATCACCTGGAGTCCATTCTTGGTCCTTATTATCATCATAAATAAGGCGAAGGGTATATTTTCTTGGTTCCAATAAATCAAAGTTCAAAATGGTGTTTTTATCTGAATATTCACTAGCAATAACCACCTCTTTTTCTCCTAAAAGCTGAACGATCACCGGGAAACGTTTAACATTTTCTAGAGTAATTTTTAAATTACCATATTCGGTAATATCATTTGTAGAAAAATTATAAGATAAGGTATCATTTTTCAATTCGTAATAATCAAATAACGCACCCGGCAATAATTTCAAATTGTACTTTTCTAAAGGCTCTTTTGTAAATAAAAATTTAAGTTTTTGATTGTAATCGTCATATTCGGTTGTGAATTTTACTTCCGAAGAATCTTTCTTAATCAATTTCATTTTGGTTACATCCCATTTACTGATAGGGCTGTTCGAGTTAATTGCAAAGTTTTCTCTAAAGTGAATTGTTGCAGAAATGTCGGTTGAAAATTTTATACTATCCTTTTTCTGATCTCTTACTTTTAAGGAATAGTTTTTAATATAGTTGTTTTTTGATACGGCTATCTTAATACTGTCTCCTTTGGGTGCTTTAAACCATATTTGAAGGGAATCTTTGTTTGGTAATTTAGTAAGTTTGTATGAAAGTTCTTCCTGCCCTTTCTTTATTGAAATTTTCACATTCTTACTATTCCCTTCATAGCCCATTGTATATTTTGCGGCTGAGGCCTGATTGAAATTAATTGATTTAAAAGGCATTTCTTGTTTAAACAAATCCAATTCATATATCGTATCATTTGGAATTGTTATGAAGTCTTTTTGAAAACCAATTTTATCTGTTTTGGGATCAAATTTATTATTTGAATTAGCATCTTTCAAAGCAATTAAACGGTATTTCCCTTTTTTCAAATTTTCAAATTTTGCAATTTTCAAACTGTCTAATGTATTGGTAACATACCTTGGCGACTGTTTGTAGATAGCAGAATCGGTATATTTTTCGTTTACTTCATACAATAAAAGGGATACAAAATGATCTACATTTCTTGAAATAGCATCTTTAGTTTTTACACCTAATGCCAAAGAATCAATATAGTTTCCCGTTGAAAATACATATTTAAATTGTTGGTAGGGATTGCTCTCATTATTGTCTTGAATACTATTCCCAAAATTAAAGCTGTAGGTTGTATTAGGCTGCAAGGAATCTTTTAGTTTTAATGTAAGTTGTTTACTTGCCGTGGCTGGTAAAATTTCTAGTGGTGATTTCATAGGAGGAGAAATGATCAACTGCTTGGAAACATCCTTTAATTTTACAAATTCGTCAAATGTTAATTTGATTTCTTTACCATTAAAATTAATAGCACCATTTTTTGGAAAACTGTTAGTTAGAACAGGAGGAATTGTATCTTTTTTACCACCAGTAATCGATCCTCTTTTGGCACAACCAATAGTAATTATTGCTAATAATAGTAATAGATATTTACAATTTACGCTTTGCATTCCTTCTTAATTTATTCGCAAAATAACAATTATATTTAGAGGTAACGAAATCTTTTGATTTATAATTAACAAAAAATAATTATTGCGTCATTGCCATGCAAACAATGCTTAATCGTGCCCCCGGAATTTTTAGTAATTCTCTGCCGCACGATTCCAAAGTAGACCCAGTGGTGATTACATCATCAATAAGTAAAAAATGTTTGTTATGAAACGACTCATCCGCTGTTACACTAAAAATACTTTTTACTATTTCACTACGCCCCAAAATATTTTTATTTGTTTGCGTTTTAGAATACACATTCCGAAATAAAACGGTGTCGTTATAAGCAATTTTAGTGCTTTCAGAAAGTGCTTTCCCAAAGGTTTCCACCTGATTGTAGCCGCGTTCTTTCAAACGCCTTTTATGCAAAGGCACCGGAATAATGAAATCCACATCTTGAAGTTCTCTTATGTTTTTTAATTCTTCGGCATACCAATAACCTATAGAAGTTCCAATATCTTGATGGCCTTTGTATTTTAACTTGTGAATAAGCTCTTGTACGATTCCTTTTTTATGGAAATATAAAAAGGCACCTGCAAATTCAATTGGAATGCGCCCATAAAACTTCGCCATGGCCTCATTATTTTCAATTTTAGAATGATTGGTAAGCGGAATTTCATGTCGGCAAACAGTACAAATTACATTTTCATTGGCCAACAAAAAAGAATTACATCCTGCGCAAGCTTTCGGGAAAAATAGATTGAGTACCTTTTTGAACATAAGTCAAAATATTTGCTACTTAAATATAATAAAAATCCATTTAGGAAGATAATTTAAATGCACTTTTTATATTTTTGCACCACTATGGCAAAACAAGAAGATATATTTAAGAATGTAGTTTCGCATGCAAAAGAATACGGATATATTTTTCCGTCAAGCGAAATTTACGATGGTTTAAGTGCAGTTTACGATTATGCACAAAATGGGGTTGAGTTAAAGAAAAACATCCGCGAATATTGGTGGAAAGCAATGGTGCAAATGCACGAAAATATTGTAGGATTGGACGCTGCAATATTAATGCATCCTACCACCTGGAAGGCTTCGGGCCACGTAGATGCTTTTAATGACCCGTTAATTGACAATAAAGATTCTAAAAAAAGATACCGTGCCGATGTTTTAATTGAGGATTATGCTGAAAAATTAAACCTGAAAGCCAAAAAAGAAATTGAAAAAGCTAAAGTGCGTTTTGGCGATGCTTTTAACGAACAAGAATTCATCACGACCAATCAGCGAGTGGTAGAATATCTTGCTAAAGAAAGAGAAATTCTAGAAAGAATGGGGCGTTCGTTAGGAAATGGTGATTTGGAAGATGTAAAAGCATTAATTGAAGAATTAGAAATTGCCGATCCCGATACAGGTTCAAGAAACTGGACCGAAGTGCGTCAGTTTAATCTGATGTTTGGGACCAAGCTTGGTGCTTCTGCCGACACCGCAATGGATTTATACCTTCGCCCAGAAACAGCACAAGGGATTTTTGTGAATTTCTTGAACGTACAAAAATCGGGACGTATGAAAATTCCATTCGGAATTGCACAAACCGGAAAGGCCTTCAGAAACGAAATCGTAGCCCGTCAATTTATTTTCCGTATGCGTGAATTTGAGCAAATGGAAATGCAATTCTTTGTAAAGCCAGGCGAAGAAATGAAATGGTACGACTACTGGAAAGAAACCCGATTGAAATGGCATTTATCTCTTGGCCTAGGTAAAGAAAATTACCGTTTTCACGATCATGAAAAATTAGCGCATTATGCTAATGCTGCTGCCGATATTGAGTTCAACTTCCCATTTGGATTTAAAGAATTGGAAGGAATTCACTCAAGAACTGATTTCGATTTAAAAGCACACGAACAATTTTCAGGAAGAAAATTACAATATTTTGACACCGAATTGAATCAAAACTATGTGCCGTATGTAGTAGAAACTTCGGTAGGATTAGATAGAATGTTTTTAGCGGTATTTGCTACTTCTTTAAAAGAAGAAACGCTTGAAGACGGATCGTTACGAACCGTATTGAGTTTGCCAGCAGTATTAGCGCCAACCAAAGCGGCGATTTTACCATTGGTTAAAAAAGATGGTTTGCCGGAAATTGCACAGCAAATAATAGCCGATTTAAAATGGGATTTCAATGTTGCTTATGATGAGAAAGATGCAGTAGGAAGAAGATACAGAAGACAAGATGCTCTTGGAACTCCGTTTTGTATTACCGTAGATCACCAAACGATTGAAGACCAAACGGTAACGATTCGTCACAGAGATACAATGAAACAAGATCGCGTAAAAATATCCGATTTGAGAAGCATTATAGAAAACGAAGTTTCTATGAAAAATTGGTTGAAAAAAATGATTTAATTAAATTAATTATATCCAACAAAAAATCCACTATTTCTAGTGGATTTTTTTTATTCGCTTAATGCATCCCAGCCTCTGGCTTTTAAAGGGATTTTAGTATTGGCACGAGTAATTAAGTGAATCCCCTCGCTTTCTTGAGTCATATGCCCGATTACCGTGAAATTAGGATTCGCTTTTATTTTATCATAATCCTCCATTTTAATGGTGAAAAGTAATTCATAATCCTCGCCTCCGTTAATAGCAACAGTGGTAGAATCGATATTAAATTCTTCACACACATTAATAAACTGCGGATCGACCGGAATTTTCTCTTCATATAAATTACAACCCACACCGCTTTGTTTGCAAAGGTGAATGATCTCAGACGAAAGTCCATCCGAAATATCAATCATGGAAGTAGGTTTTAACTCTAATTTTTCTAATAAAACCTTTATATCGTGTCGTGCTTCGGGCTTTAATTGACGCTCAATTAAATAAGTGTAAGCATCTAAATCAGGTTGGTTGTTAGGATTTACCTGAAACACTTGCTTTTCTCTTTCTAAAACTTGCAATCCCATATAAGCCGAACCAATATCACCCGTTACAACAAGTAAATCGGTAGCTTTAGCTCCGTTTCTATATACAATAGCCTCTTCATTGGCTTCGCCAATAGCCGTGATGGAAATAATCAATCCTTTTTGAGAAGAAGTCGTGTCGCCACCAATAACTTCTACATTATAAAATTTAGCCGCATGCGCAATTCCTTCAAATAGCTCTTCTAACGCTTCCAAAGGAAACCGATTTGAAACAGCAACCGAAACGGTTATTTGCGTCGCTTTGGCATTCATAGCGCATATATCCGATACATTTACCACCACTGCTTTGTAGCCTAAATGCTTTAATGGCATGTAGGATAAATCAAAATGCACCCCTTCAATAAGCAAATCGGTGGAAACCACCATTTTCTTATCCTTGAAATCTAAAACGGCAGCATCATCGCCAATTCCTTTTAGGGTGGAAGGCTGCTGAACGGTAAAATATTTGGTTAAATGATCAATCAAACCAAATTCTCCCAGTTGGGATAGGGAAGTACGTTGCGGATTTTTTTCTTCTATCATGTTGCAAAGGTACAAAGGAATTTCGTTTGCCACAAAACACACTTTTCTTAGAATTTAATCCAACAAAAAACCCAACAACTTTCGTTATTGGGCTATTATAATAATCTAATATCTAATTGGTCTAAAATTCTAAAAGGTCTAAAAATCTAGTCATTCAACTTCAACACCGCCATAAATGCTTCTTGTGGAATTTCTACATTTCCAACTTGACGCATTCTCTTTTTCCCTTTTTTCTGTTTTTCCAAAAGTTTTCTTTTACGCGAAATATCCCCGCCATAACATTTAGCGGTAACGTCTTTACGAAGCGCTTTTATGGTTTCACGCGCAATAATTTTAGCTCCAATTGCAGCCTGAATCGGAATGTCAAATTGCTGTCTCGGAATTAACTCGCGTAATTTTTCGGTCATTTTTTTACCAATATTGTACGCATTGTCTTCGTGAATCAATGCCGAAAGTGCATCAACGGTTTGTCCGTTTAAAAGCACATCCAGCTTCACTAGTTTAGAAGTACGCATCCCAATTGGTGAATAGTCAAACGAAGCATTTCCTTTGGAAACCGTTTTCAATCGGTCGTAAAAATCAAATACAATTTCGGCCAAAGGCATATCAAAATTCAACTCCACTCTTTCGGTAGTTAAATACGTTTGGTTGGTAATTAGTCCGCGTTTTTCAATACACAAACTCATTACATTCCCGACAAAATCAGCCTTGGTAATGATGGTTGCTTTAATATAAGGTTCTTCCACACGGTCCAATCGTGATGGCTCTGGCAAGTCGGAAGGGTTGTTTATAATAAACGAAGTATCGGGATCTTTTTTGGTGTAAGCCAAATACGAAACGTTGGGAACCGTAGTAATCACGGTCATGTCAAATTCACGCTCCAAACGCTCCTGAATGATCTCCATATGCAACATTCCTAAGAATCCGCAACGGAAACCAAATCCTAATGCTGCTGAACTCTCTGCCGTAAATACTAAAGAAGCATCATTTAATTGCAATTTCTCCATTGAGGAACGCAAGTCTTCAAAATCTTCAGTATCTACAGGATAAATTCCGGCAAATACCATTGGTTTTACATCCTCAAATCCCGTAATCATATTCGTGGTTGGGGTTTTCGCATCGGTAATTGTGTCACCCACTTTTACCTCTTTTGCTTCTTTAATCCCCGAAATTAAATACCCCACATCACCAGTAGAAATACAATCTTTAGGCACTTGGTTCAACTTAAGAGTTCCCACTTCATCGGCAAAATATTCATTGCCTGTTGCCATGAATTTAATTTTTTGCCCTTTACGGATTTCGCCATTTTTAACCCTAAAAATTACTTCAATTCCACGAAACGGATTGTAATGCGAATCAAAAATCAAAGCCTGTAATGGTTCATTTTTATTACCACTTGGCGGCGGAATTTTTTCAATAATAGCAGCCAATATATTTTCAACGCCAAATCCGGTTTTACCCGATGCGTGAATAATTTCTTCTAGTTTGCAACCCAATAAATCAATAATATCGTCACTTACTTCCTCCGGATTGGCACTTGGTAAATCCACTTTATTCAACACAGGAATAATTTCCAAGTCGTTTTCTAAAGCCAAATACAAGTTAGAAATTGTTTGCGCCTGAATACTTTGCGCTGCATCCACAATAAGCAATGCGCCTTCGCAAGCCGCAATAGATCGGGAAACTTCATAAGAAAAATCCACGTGCCCCGGAGTGTCAATAAGGTTTAAGATATAATCTTCACCCTTGTATTTGTACTCCATTTGAATGGCGTGACTCTTAATGGTTATCCCACGCTCGCGCTCCAAGTCCATGTTATCCAGCAACTGCGCCTTTTCTTCACGGGCCGTAACCGTTTGGGTTGCCCCAAGAAGTCGGTCGGCAAGCGTACTTTTTCCGTGATCAATGTGTGCAATAATGCAAAAATTTCTTATGTTTTTCATTCTTTTTACTATCAATTTATGTCATGCTGAGCATTGTCGAAACAGGGCGTTCCGGCAAAATGCCGTCGGGCTTTACGCTGTATCTTTTGTTCCGCTATCGCTGCACAAAAGGATGCCGCTGCAATCCCTAACGCAAACCCAATTATTCTGGATTTAATCTGCAAATATAAAGCAAAGATTTGATTTATAAGTCTCAAACTTCAAACCTTAAACTTGAAACACACAAAATTTTGTACTTTTGCCAAAAATTTACAACAATGCCCAAAATAGGCGACATTATTTTACCCGATTTCCCTTTGCTACTTGCCCCAATGGAGGATGTGAGCGATCCGCCCTTTCGCAGATTGTGTAAATTGCACGGTGCCGATTTAATGTACTCCGAATTTATTTCGAGCGAAGGCTTAATTCGTGATGCCGTAAAAAGCAAACAAAAATTAGACATTTTCGATTACGAGCGCCCAGTTGGAATTCAAATATTTGGTGGTGATGAAGAAGCGATGGAACTATCGGCCCGAATTGTTGATGCCGTTCAGCCTGACTTGGTAGACATTAATTTTGGGTGCCCTGTAAAAAAAGTAGTATGTAAAGGAGCTGGCGCCGGTGTTTTAAAAGATGTTGATTTGATGGTGCGTTTAACCAAATCGGTAATTAAAGGAACCAATCTTCCGGTAACGGTGAAAACCCGTTTGGGTTGGGATGAAAATTCCATTAATATTGATGAGGTTGCCGAACGTTTGCAAGATATTGGCGTGCAAGCACTAACCGTTCACGCAAGAACGCGCGCCCAAATGTACAAAGGCCACTCCGATTGGAGCCACATCCAACGCATTAAAAACAACCCCAGAATTACCATGCCAATTTTTGGAAATGGAGATATCGATTCACCCGAAAAAGCGTTAGAATACAAAAACAAATACGGCCTAGACGGCATGATGATTGGTCGTGCAGCTATTGGTTATCCTTGGATTTTTAACGAGATCAAACACTATTTTGCTACTGGAGAACATTTGGCAAAACCAACAATTATAGACCGTGTGGAGGCAGCGAGAAATCACCTTACTTGGTCTATGGATTGGAAAGGAGAACGCCTCGGAATTGTAGAAATGCGCCGCCATTATACCAACTACTTTAAAGGAATTCCCAACTTTAAAGATTACCGATTGAAACTGGTTACCCTAGAAAAACCAGAAGAATTGTTTCAAGCACTAAATGAAATTCAGGAGATCTATTTGGATTTGCCTATCTATTAAACCAATATACTTTTAGTAGGTGCCTAATTGTCACATTGAGCCTGTCGAAATGGATAATTTTAATGAAGCTCAATGTGACAATTAAGTTTAATGTAACTCAATTCTTAACCTTGTTTACTAATTATAGTGAACTGTTGTGTCAGTCTGAGCTTGTCGAAGACTAATCCAATAATTTTTTAGTCACTCGACTGCTTGCAATTAAACTTGCAATAAATCCTAGAGAAACGATAGTGGCAAATACTATGGCTATATTTTGAAAGCTAAATTCCACAGGATAAGCTAATGAAGGAGTAATCATAATCAGCTGAAATTGTTGCTGAATTAGGACAATAATAATTCCTAAAATCAATCCGATTAATCCGCCAAAAACACTTAGTAAAGTTCCTTGCAAAAGGAAAATTTTGCGTAAATCTTTGACTTCTACACCTAGATTAAATAGCGTTTTTAGATTGGATTTTTTATCTAAAACCATCATAATTAAGGCGCCAATTAAATTGAAAAGGGCGATAATAATCACCAAAGTGAAAATAAGATACACCGCAATATTTTCGGTGTTGAGCATTTTGTAAAGCGTCGCGTTGAGTTGGGCGCGTGTTTTTACCGCTACTTTATTGTTGCAAATTTTAGTTACAGCTTCAATAACTTCGGCTTCATTTGCATTGGGTTTGGTTCTTATTTCAATTCCCGAAATTTGTCCGGGTTTGTAAAGCAACAATTCTTGTGCTAAACCCAAATCAGAGAAGACATATTTGGAATCGAGTTCTTCGCTAATGGCATAAATTCCTACGGGAACTAAGTCTAATTTGCTAAAAGAATCTTCCGGATTTAAAGAGGAAAAATTACCATTTCCAGGTTTGGGAGCTAGCACTTCCAAAACATTATTCACATCAAATAGGCCAAGAGAAAGTTTTTCAGAAATGCCATAACCAATTACTACTTGGTAGGTATTTGGTCGCAACCATTGTCCTTCAAATAATTTTTTAGAGGCTTTATTGACCTTAACAAAATTGGAGTCGATTCCTTTAATGTAAGCCACTTGTTGTTTACCATCAAAAGAGAACAACACGCGTTCTTCTATTATCTTGCTGTAGGAGGCAATGCCAGAGCATTGTTGTAATTTTTGTTCTTGCTGAGGAGTTAGGAAGAATGACTTTCCACTTAGTGGATTTACTTTTAAATCGGGGTCAAAATCATTAGAAAACGACAAACTAAACACACGCAATCCGCTAAATACTGAAAGCACTACAAATAGTGCCATGGCGCCTACAATAATTCCTCCAGAAGCAATTCGGGTAATAATGTTGATTGCATTATTTTTGCTTTTGCTAAAAAGGTACCGTTTGGCTATGTATAGCGGGAAATTCACTTACGCTTTTTTTCGTTTTTCTAGAAGTTCTCTATTGAGAATTGGGTTTTCTTTTCCGGCAAGGGCGTTGTCAATTTTCTCAATATAATCAAGAGAGTCGTCAATATAAAAAGATAGATTAGGCACTTTTCGAAGCTGTAATTTAACGCGTTGCGATAAATCGTGTTTGATTAAAGGCATGTTTGATTTTACCGCTTCCAATATTTCTTGGGCTCTATCTTGAGGGAACACACTCAGGTATACTCGGGCAACTCCAAGATCGGAGGTTACCGATACTTTAGAAACCGAAATCACTAAATTGGTAATTCCGTTTTTTCTTATTTCCCCTTGAAGAATGTCTACTAAATCATTTTGTAAAACACTCCCTATTTTTTTCTGTCTGTTTGTTTCCATTTGGCAAAAATACGATTTTTTTAAAGTCGCAAAGTTGTTAAGTGCCAAAGTTTCTTATTGTTTTGATTTTTTAACGAATTCCCTTTGCTATTCTTAATCGGTTTTGTAATTTTTAATACCTTAGCACCTAAGAATCATAGAACTTTGTACCTTAATAGATGAGAAAAATAGAACATATAGGCATCGCAGTAAAAAGTTTGGAAACTTCTAATTTGTTATTCGAAAAATTATTTGGGGCGCCGGCTTACAAGCAAGAAGAAGTAGCAAGCGAAGGAGTGAAAACCTCCTTTTTTATGAATGGCCCAAACAAAATAGAATTACTAGAAGCCACCAACCCGGATAGCCCTATTGCCAAATTTTTAGAAAAAAAAGGTGAGGGAATTCACCACATTGCCTTTGATGTACAAGACATCCATAGTGAAATGAAACGTTTGCAAGAAGAAGGATTTGTATTACTTAACGAAGTGCCCAAGAAAGGCGCCGACAACAAGTTGGTTGTTTTTTTACATCCAAAAGCCACCAATGGCGTTTTGATTGAGTTGTGCCAGGAAATAGAATAAAAACTGATTTTATTACAACTACTGCCAAAAAACAAAAAACACTTGCAATAAATTAAAAATAGTGGTAATATTGCAACCTCTTAACCGGTCCTATAGCTCAGTTGGTTAGAGCACCTGACTCATAATCAGGTGGTCCCTGGTTCGAGCCCAGGTGGGACCACAAGTAAAAAAAAGCCTTACAATTGTAAGGCTTTTTTTATGTAAATGAAATTATTACTTCCAACCTCCACCTAGGTTTCGGTACATTTGAATGGAAGCATTTAATTGTTCTTTCTTTGTATCTACAAGTTCTAATTTGTTTTCTAAGGCATCTCTTTGCGTCATTAACACTTCAAAATAATCAATACGAGCAGATTTAAATAAATCGTTGGAAGCTTCAATTGATTTATTTAAAGCAGTAACCTGTTTTGACTTTAAAGTGAAACTTTTTTCGATGTTATTTATTTTAGATAATTGATTCGAAACCTCTAAATAGGCATTTAAAATGGTTCGTTCGTAATTGTATAATGCTTGCAATTGACGTGCGTTAGCATTTTTAAACTCCGCTTTTATTGCATTTCTATTAATTAAAGGTGCTGCCAAATCTCCTGCAAGGGAATAAAGTAAAGATTCGGGAAGTGTAAATAAATAAGACGGTTTAAAGGCCTGAATTCCGTAGGAAGCTGAAATGTCTAAAGAAGGATAAAACTCTGCACGAGCTACTTTTACATCCAATTTTGCTGCAGCTAGCTCCAGTTCTGCTTGTTTCACATCGGGACGATTTGCTAATAATTGAGATGGAATTCCGGCGTTAACAAGAGTAGCCGGTAGTCCAAGAAAATCAGAGGTAGATCTTTTTATTTCTTGAGGATAACGACCTAATAAGAAATTGATTCGGTTTTCTGTTTCTTTAATTTTTTGTAAAATTTCATATTCCATACTTTGCGAGGCAAGTACTTCGGCTTGGAATTTTTGAACACCAAGTTCTGTTGCTCGAGCCGCTTCTTTTTGAACTTTTACAATGTCTAAAGCATTATTTTGTAAAACAATTGTTTGTCTTATTATTTGCAATTGATTGTCTAAAGCTAATAACTCATAATAGGAGTTGGCTACTTCTGCAATTAAATTTGTAATCACAAAATTTTTACCTTCAATTGTAGATAAATACCTGCTGATAGCTGCTTTTTTTGAGTTTCGAAGTTTTTTCCAAATATCTACTTCCCAATGTGCATAGGCAGCTAAAGTATAATCTTGTAATGGATCTGGAAATTCTAATCCGGGCATAATTTCGGTTGAAGCATCACCGGCACCTTGGCTGGTATATCGACCCACTTTTTCAACTCCAGCTCCAGCTTTAACACCTACAGTTGGGAGTAATGCGCCTTTTCGAACTCGAATATCATTCTTTGCAATTTCTATTTCTTGTAACGTAATAAGCAACTCTTGGTTGTTTTTGATGGCAACATCAATCAAATTCACCAATTCGGGATCTATAAAAAAGGTCTTCCAAGTAATTGTTGCAGAATTTGCAGTGTCTTTGCTAGAAGCGTAAGATTCTGGAACGCTCGCTCCGCTTTTTGTTGGTGCAATTGCAGGCGTTTTACAGCTTATTACCGCTAGGCATAAACCTAGCGGAATAAGGAATTTATATAATTTATTTTTTTTAAACATTGTCATTAATATCTTCTGTTAATGGATTTTCATTTTCATTTTTTACTAGCATAGTTCTTTCAGAAATTCTACCAAAAATATAGTACAATCCCGGAATAATAATAACCCCAAAAATGGTACCAAATAGCATTCCTCCAGCTGCAGCAGTCCCTATGGTTCTATTCCCAATTTTTCCTGGCCCTGTAGCAATTACTAACGGAATTAAACCTGCAATAAAAGCAAAAGAAGTCATTAAAATGGGTCTGAAACGAACTTTAGACCCTTCCATTGCAGCTTCTAATACCGTTGCCCCTGCACGGTGTTTTTGAATTGCAAACTCAACAATCAATACAGCATTTTTACCTAATAGTCCAATTAACATTACCATGGCTATTTGAGCATAAATATTATTTTCTAAGCCCAATAGACTTAACAATAAAAAGGCACCAAAAATACCTGCTGGCAATGAAAGTATTACCGAAAACGGTAAAATAAAACTTTCATATTGTGCGGCTAATATTAAGTAGACAAATCCTAAACAAATAAGGAAAATAAAAATGGCATTGTTACCTTGAGAAACCTCGTCTTTGGAGATACCTGCCCAGTCAATTCCGTATCCTCTTGGCAGCTTTTTAGCAGCTACTTCTTGAATTGCTTTAATAGCAGAACCACTACTATATCCAGGTGCCGAGGTTCCGCTGACTTCAGAGGTATTGTACATGTTATGTCTTGTAATTTCAGAAAGGCCATATACTTTTTCCATATGCATAAATGCAGAAAATGGGACCATTTCATCACGATCATTTTTCACATATAGTTTTAAAATATCTTCTGGCAAGGCTCTATATTGTGGTGAAGCCTGAACAATAACTTTATATTGGCGGTCGTATTTAATAAAACTGATTTCATAATTACTTCCAACTAATGTAGAAAGTGTGTTCATAGCATTATCAATTGATACGCCTTTTTGTTGCGCAATATCATTGTCTATCTTTAGCATGTATTGCGGAAAACTAGCACTGTAAAAACTAAATACAGAGGCCAATTCAGGACGCTTATTTAGTTCTTTTACGAAATCATTACTAATAGTTTCCATTTTTTTATAATCTCCAGATCCACCTTTATCTAATAGACGAAGTTCGAATCCTCCTGCTGCACCATAACCAGGAACTGCTGGCGGCTGAAAGAACTCAATGTTAGCTCCTGCAATATCTTTTGATTTTTCTTCTAATTCAGTAATAATTTCTTGAACCGAATGAGTTCGGTCTTCCCAGCTTTTTAAATTAATTAAACAAGTTCCAGTATTTGCTCCTGTTCCTTCGGTTAAGATTTCATATCCAGCCAATGAAGAAACAGATTGAACGCCTTCTACTTTTTCGGCAATTTTTTGTAATCTTTCAGCTATTTCATTAGTTCTTTCTAAGGAAGATCCCGGAGGACTTTGAATAATGGCGTAGAACATTCCTTGGTCTTCGTTTGGAATAAATCCTGAAGGAACAAAACTACTTATTCCCCAAGTTCCTATACAAAATGCTATCAAAATACCAAAAGTTATTATTCTTCTATTAATAATAGCGCCTAATATTCTTTGATATCTACCTGTAAGTCGGTGGAAAGCATTATTAAAACCATCCAAAAATTTATCTACAGGAGTTTTCTTTTTGGCTTGACCATGATTATTTTTTAGGATCATAGCACAAAGCGCAGGGGTAAGGGTAAGTGCCACAACCCCCGATAGGATAATTGCTGTTGCCATAGTGATGGAAAACTGACGGTAGAAAATTCCTACAGGACCAGGCATAAAAGCAACAGGAATGAAAACGGCGGCCATTAAAAAGGTAATGGCAATAATTGCACCGGCAATCTCCTTCATTGCTTTTTTTGTAGCTTTTAATGGAGAAAGGTGTTCTTCTTCCATCTTGGCATGGACGGCTTCAATTACAACAATGGCATCATCTACCACAACTCCAATTGCCAAAACAAGCGCAAAAAGTGTAATAAGATTTATTGAAATTCCAAAGAATTGCATGAACATAAAGGTTCCAATAAGCGAAACGGGCACTGCCATTGCAGGAATTAAGGTAGAACGCCAATCACCTAGGAATAAGAAAACCACCAAGCCAACTAAAATAAATGCCTCTAGTAATGTGTGAAGTACTTTGTCAATTGAGGCATCTAAAAATTTAGAAACATCATAACTAATTTCATAATCCATTCCTTTTGGAAATGAAGTAGCTTTAATTTCTGCTAATTTGGCTTTTACATCTTTAATTACTTGGCTTGCATTACTTCCGTAGGATTGTTTTAACACAATTGCCGCAGATGGGCGACCATTTAAATTTGAATAAATGTCATACATAGAACTTCCAAGTTCTACACTTGCAATATCTTTTAAACGCAGTTGTTCGCCATTGGAAGATGATTTTATTATGACGTTTTCATATTGCTCTTTTGTGCTGTATCTACCCGGATATTTTAATACATATTCAAATGCTTGCGATCTTTTTCCAGAGGCCTCCCCAGTTTTCCCTGGAGAAGCTTCAATACTTTGTTGACTTAGAGCTTCCATTACCTCGTCGGCAGAGATCTTATAAGCTAACATTCGATCTGGCTTCAACCAAATACGCATTGCATACTCTCTTGTTCCAAGGATATCTGCAACCCCAACTCCATCAACTCTTTTTAGTTCGGCCAATAAATTAATGTCGGCAAAATTGTACAAGAATTTTTGATCGGTATTTGGATCTTTACTGTAAAGATTAATATACATAAGCATATTAGGTTCTTCACGAGTAATTTTGAGTCCTTCACGAACTACAATAGGAGGTAATTTATTAATAACCGATGCTACACGATTTTGAACATTTATGGAAGCTTGGTTTGGGTCGGTGCCCAAATTAAAAATTACTTGAATACTGGCCTCTCCATCATTTCCTGCATCAGAAACCAAATATTTCATGCCAGGAACTCCATTAATAGCTCTCTCTAAAGGGATTAATACTGCCTTAGTCATTAACTCACCATTTGCACCTGGGTAATCTGCAATCAGATTTACTTTTGGTGGAGAAATGGATGGGAATTGTGTGATTGGCAATTGGGTCATAGCCAAAACACCTAGCAGAGCGATTATTAACGATATTACTATCGATAATACAGGTCTTTCTATAAATTTATTAAACATTGTTTTTAAGTGTTATTTTTTTGACTATTCTGCTTTTACTCTTAAATGGCTAAGAACCTCTTCTGGTTTTTGATATTCAAATTTAATCTTGTCTTCCTCTTTCACTTTTTGAACACCTTCCAAAATGATTTTATCTGTTGCAGATAAACCACTTTTCACAACATATAAATCGGGAACTTCACCAGTAATTGTAATCTCTCTAGAACGAACCACATTGTTATTATCTACAACAAAAACATATTTTTTATCTTGTATTTCGTAGGTAGCTTTTTGCGGAATAATTAATGCATTTGTAACAGGAACAACCATTAATATCTTTCCAGTTTGTCCATTGCGTAATAGTTTGTCATTATTTGGGAAACTAGCTCTAAAAGCGATATTTCCTGTTTCGTTATCAAATTCACTTTCAATAACTTCTACTTTACCTTTATATTTTAGTAGTTCATTGTTTGCTAAAAGTAAACTAACGTTGCTATTCCCTCTTCCTTTAATATTATTTTGATAATCTAAATATTCTGGTTCCGATACATTAAAATACGCATACATTTTACTGTTGTCTGAAAGGGTAGTTAAAAGTTCTCCTTCATCAATAAGACTTCCTAATTTTTTTGGGATTCTGTCTATTGTACCTGAAAAAGGAGCTCTAATATCGGTAAAGGATAAATGTAATTTAGCTAAAGAAACTTGTGCTTGTGCTTGTGCTAATTTAGCTTGAGCCAAAGCTTGTTCACTTTTAGAAACAATATTTTTATCGGCAAGCATTTTGGCATTTTGCAATTCAATTTGTGCAGCCTGAACTTCGGATTGTGCTTTTAATAATTCGGCTTCATAAATTTTCGGCATTATTTTAAATAAGATTTGTCCAGCAGAAACATACTGTCCTTCATCTACATATATTTTTTCTAAAAATCCTTTTTCTTGTGCACGCAATTCAATGTCTCTAACCGAACGAATTTGTGATACATATTCTTTGGTAAAGCTGGTATCCATAACAACCGGATTGGTTACTACAAATTTCTCTTCCTCAACTTTTTCTTCTTTTTTCGAATTGCAACTGGCAAGGCCTAATACGGCAATTAAGCCTAATAAAACTAATTTTTTATTCATGGGTTGATTAAATTATAAATCTGAATTATTTTAATATTCTATATAAAATATTGAATTATCAATATTTAAATACTTGTTTGAGATAAGTATAAAATCAAATTCTTAACACTCCCTGTGAAAGATATAATGGGGTGTTTGGATATTGTAAAAAATTTGAATAATGAATAGTAATGGAATGACAAGGAATGAATTTGTAACTATTTTTAGAATAAATTTTATTCAAATAATAGGTGTTCGATGAATGCCATTTTACATCATCCTTGTTTTCATTTTGAGCGTTAAATTCTTCTTCAAAGTCGAAGTCGGAATTCTCAATAAATGCAGAAAAAGAGCTTTCACCTATTTGTTTGATATTTTTTTCTGGAGAAAATTTAGAAATAGGCATTTCATTGCTAGTTGAGGTACTTGCATAAAAGTTATGACCTCCCACTAGCAGCAGAAAAAATAAATAAAAAATAAATTCTTTCGTTTTCATTGCGCGCAAAAGTAATGAATAATAAAAAGTAAATGAACAAAAGCGAGTTAAGATTTAGATAATTTTTAACTTTCAAATAAAAAAAAGACCCTTAAAAAAGGGTCTTTAAAATTATAAGTCTTTCAACATTTTTGATATTTCATCCAATTTTGGAGTAAGAATAATTTCAATTCTTCTGTTTTTCGATTTCCCTTCTGGAGTGTCATTACTCATTAATGGGGCAAATTCTCCTCGGCCAGCAGCAGTTAGATTTTGTTTATTTATTCCTTTATTTTCCGAAAGGATGTTTACAATTGCTGTTGCTCTTTTGGTAGATAAATCCCAGTTATTTTCAATTCCGCCACCAAGATTTCCTGTGATTTTATCGTCATCAGTATGTCCTTCAATCAACACCGAAAGATCCGGATTTTGAGCTAATACTTTTCCAACTTCAACTACTGCAGTTTTCCCTTCCGCATTTACTGCCCAACTACCGGTTTGAAATAACAGTTTATTTTCCATTGAAACGTATACTTTACCATCTTTTTCATGCACGGTTAATCCTTTACCGTCAAATGCTTTTAATGATTTTAATAAAGTTTCTTTAAGCTTTTTCATGCTGGCATCTTTAGCAGCAATATAAGCTTCAAGCTCGCTAAGTCTTTTTGAACTTGCATCCAAATCGGCTTTTAGTTTATTCAAACGTGCTTGTTCTGCAGCCATTGCTTTCTCTTTTGCTTCCAGTTGAGCAAGCAATTCCCTGTTTTTATTGATGTTTGCGGTAAGCGCTTCATTACTGTCTTTTTCTAAAGCATTGTAAGAAGCTTGTAATGTTTTCAAGCTTTTATCGGTTGCAGCACAATTAGCTTGCAATTTATCATAGTCGGCTTTTAGCTTATCATAATCAGCTTTTAGTTTAGTACCATCAAGTTCTAACTGATTTTTTACTTTATTTAATGCTTCATTATCATCAGCTAATTTTCGATTTTCTTTCTTTAAATCGGCAAATTTATTTTCTAAATCTTGGTATATTTTTTTAGACACACAAGAAGTAGAAAGCGCTAATACTAATAGACCTAGGGAGATTTTTTTTATCATTGTTTATTAATTATTAGTTAGTATTTTCGGGTTTTATTCGTTTATTTCAACCATTATTGGGCAATGGTCTGAATGTTTTGCTTCGGGTAAAATGACTGCTCGACTCATTCGATCTTTTAAGTTTTCACTCACTAAATTATAATCGATACGCCATCCTTTATTATTCCCTCGTGCACCTGCTCTATAACTCCACCAAGAGTAATTGTGCGGTTCTTTATTAAAATGTCTGAAGCTATCTATAAAACCTGATTTCATAAAAGCATCAAGCCATGCACGTTCTTGAGGTAAAAATCCGGAAACAGTTTGATTACGAACAGGATCATGAATGTCTATTGCCTCATGACAAATATTATAATCGCCACAAATAACCAAATTTGGAATTTCTGCCTTCAACTTCATAATGTAATTATGAAAATCATCCATGTATTTAAACTTATGATCCAATCGATCAATATTGGTTCCAGAAGGCAAGTACAAACTCATTACCGAAACATTCTCAAAGTCGGCTCTTAGATTTCTGCCTTCAAAATCCATGTAATCAATTCCTGTGCCATAAACTATTTTTTTTGGTTCGATTTTAGATAAAATGGCAACGCCACTGTATCCTTTTTTGGTAGCAGGAAAATAATATTGAAAGGGATAACCGGCAGCAGTAATATCTTCGGTTGGAATTTGGTCTTCGGTTGCTTTAATTTCTTGCAAACAAATAACATCGGGATTGGCTGATTGTAGCCATTCAAAAAATCCTTTTGTAATTGCAGCACGAATACCATTTACATTGTAAGAAATGATTTTCATTTTACTTTTTTAGTTTTTCAAAAGTAAATAAAATCGGTAATACTTTTTCTATTTAGATAAAATTATAATATTTTTTTAACCATTGAAGGAATTAATAATTTTTTAAAATTGCTTTACAATAGAATTGCTATATTTGTTACTTGTTCTAATTTAGAAAAAAAGTAAATGGGTTTAGTCACTGCAAAAGAAGTTTCAAAAGCAATAAATGCCGAAAAATATGGTATTCTAGGCACTTTCGCTGGATGGGTCTTAATGAAGGTTCTCAAAATTTCTACCTTAAATAAAATTTACGACCGGAATAAACATCTTCAAGAACTGGAATTTTTAAATGCTTTGTTGGATGAATTGCAAATAAAATTTGAAATTCCTGAAGAAGATTTAAAACGTTTACCTAAAACAGGAGCCTACATTACCATTTCAAATCATCCTCTTGGCGGAGTTGACGGAATTTTATTGTTAAAATTAATGCTTGAAAGAGAGCCTAATTTTAAGATCATTGCCAATTTCTTATTGCACCGAATAGAACCTATGAAACGCTACATTATGCCGGTGAATCCTTTTGAAAATCATAAGGATGCGAAATCGAGTGTAATTGGCATTAAAGAAACCTTAAGACATTTGAGCGATGGAAAGCCTTTAGGGATGTTTCCTGCAGGAGAAGTTTCTACTTATAAAGATGGAAAATTGGTAGTTGATAAAACCTGGGAAGAAGGAGCTATAAAAGTAATTCGAAAAGCTCAAGTTCCTGTTGTACCCATTTATTTTCATGCTAAAAACAGCCAATTATTTTATTTACTTTCTAAAATTAACGGCACACTTAGAACAGCCAAATTGCCATCGGAATTACTTACACAAAAAGACCGCATTATAAAAGTTAGAATTGGAAAACCAATTTCTGTAGCCGAACAAAATGAATATACTTCGGTGGAGGATTATTCGGAGTTTTTGAGAAAAAAAACCTACATGCTTTCGAATTCGTTTAATAAAGAAAATAAATTATTAACGGTTCCTAATTTGAAACCTCAAAAAAGCCCTAAAAAAATTGTTACTCCTGCTAATGAAGAAGCAATGATTGCAGAGGTTGCAAAATTAAGAGAGACCGATTGTCGTTATTTTCAAAGTAAAAACTACGAAGTCTTTTTTGCAAAAGCAGATGCTATTCCAAATGTACTTCACGAGATAGGAAGACTTAGAGAAATTACCTTTAGAGAAGTAGGTGAGGGAACGAATGAATCGATTGATTTAGATAAATACGATCAATATTACCGCCACATGTTTCTTTGGGATGAAGAGGCTAAAAAAATTGCGGGTGCCTATAGAATGGGATTGGGTTCAGAGATTTACCCTAAACACGGTATGGCAGGATTTTACTTGAATGATTTATTTAGATTTGAAAGTGAGTTTCATGAGATAATGCAAAATTCCATAGAAATGGGAAGAGCGTTTATAATAAAAGAATACCAACAAAAACCAATGCCGCTGTTTTTGTTATGGCGCGGAATTATTCATACCACATTACGTTTCCCTGAGCACAAATACTTGTTAGGAGGCGTTAGTATTAGCAATCAATTTACTGATTTTTCAAAATCATTAATGATTGAATTTATGAAGTCCAATTATTACGACCCATATATTGCTCAGTATGTTCATCCTAAAAAAGAGTTTAAAGTGAAGCTTAAGGATGCCGATAAAGACTTTATTTTTGATGAAACGGAAGCCGATTTAAATAAGTTTGATAAAATTATTGATGAATTGGAGCCAGGTAGTTTACGTCTTCCGGTATTAATTAAAAAATACATTAAGCAAAATGCTCGCTTGGTAGCATTTAATGTTGATCCACTATTTAATAATGCGATTGACGGCTTAATGTATATTCGAATTGCCGATATCCCAGAGAGTACCATGAAACCAGTTATGGAAGAATTTCAGGCTGAATTAGAAAGAAAACTTGGCGAAAAATTATAATTCATTTCACCCTAAACCTACCATTTAATTTATTACACTCTAGTGTCACACTGAGCTTGTCGAAGTGCTAAAATAAATTAATATGAAATCTTATTTTGTTTATATCTTAAAATGTTGTGACGCCTCTTATTATACAGGTATCACAAATAATTTAGAGAGAAGAATATTAGAGCATAAATCTGGTCTAAATAATGAATGTTACACATTTAGTAGGCGTCCAATTGAATTAATGTGGTTTGAAATATTTAATGATGTTTCAAATGCAATTGCAATAGAAAAACAAATTAAAGGCTGGAGTAGAAGAAAAAAGGAAGCATTAATACTTCAGGATTGGGACAAATTGGTTTTGTATTCAAAAAATTATTCTCAATTTGGTAATCCTATAAAGTCTGAAAAATAAAGATTCACTTTTATTTGGTCTTCGACAAGCTCAGACTGACAGCGGGGTGATGCTTTTCAATCTAAACTATCAATTGACCCTTAGGTGATGTCACATTCAACCTAACTTAACTTTTTGTTTATTCATAAATTAGTGTCACACTGAGCTTGTCGAAGTGTAAATCTAATTAACCTTTACTTTTTCTTGAAACGAAACCCAACTCTTTTCTGTTAAAGTTTGTTTTTTCTGGTATTTTTTACCTTTCAAATAAGCTAAAATATATTTAGCGCGCTCTTCCGATTCTGGGTGAGTTGAAATCCATGAAAGTGTATTTGGCAAGGCCTCTTTTTGTGCTAGTTCAAACATAAAATCGGCCATTGGCTCTGGGTTAATATTTGCATTAAGCAAATACTTAACACTTTCCATATCGGCTTCTTTTTCTAGGGTTCTATCATATGCTGAAGAAGAAAGTGTTTTAAAAATTTCTTTTATTATTTCTCCTCCTTTGCCTCCTGAGGCTGCAGTTAGCAAAACAGACAAACCAACTTCTTTAGAAAGTTTTTTCATCACATGATTGTTTTCAATATGGGCTATTTCATGTCCGATTACACCTTGTACCGCTTCTTGCTTTTTACAATCAAGTAATAAGCCGGTATAGATAACTAAGTGATTATTTGGCAATGCAAAAGCATTCACTTCGTCATTTTTTACAATATGTATTTTTAAAGAATCTCGTTCTATTTTATTTGCTTTACAAATAGGTGCTATTAAACTATCAAGAGTTTTTACAATTGAATCGTTTGTAATAACATCTTCAGTTTCATTAATGTTGTCCCAAATTAAATCACCAATTTTGTTTTCTACAGAAGTGGTGTTTTTTTCAATTTGCATAATACCAACAAAATCAACTTTTGATAATCCGAACCATATTCCGAAAAATAAAGCCAAAATAAATAGTCCTTGAAAAATGGTTTTATTATGCATCTGTACGACAAATTAAGTTAGTAATATTTCCAAAAAAGAATTGTTTTACAAATTTTCCTTTTCGAGATTCAACAGCACAATATATGGTTGAAATAAATTCGAATATATTAAAACAAAAAGCAGTAATTAGATACGCAAAATAGCGATTGCTAACCTGTTCGTCTCCAAAAACAATTGAAACCGTCCACCAGAATCCAAAACTATTCATGCATAACAAAGCAGCTTGAGAAATCAATGCTTGGGTGCAGTGCCAACGAACAAAATAGGTGCTTTTTCTATTGGCAATATAAAAAAAGAAAGTGGCAATTAAATTAATGATTGGCAGGGGCAGCCCAGCAACCAATGCTACCAATGACATCAAGTAACTGTTGGAAGCTTTCTCCGATTCGTGATCGGTTGGTTTATAATCAAAGTTGGTGTTTTGTGTCATAGTGCTTTTTTGATATTCCAAATCCAATTAATAATAACTAATGTTATTAATAGTATTGCAATCCATTTGGTTTTGATTATGTTTTCTGCTTTGTGATAGTAGTTGTAAAAAGAGTCTTTTTTAAAACTAATATCAAATAATATCCACAAAGGAAATACAATCATCATTGTTGCAACTAGTATGCCAAAAGGATTCATTTGCAAAGAAGCCATCCAATTATTTTTTAATAGCAATTGAATGGCTCTAGTAGTCCCACAGGAAGGGCAAGGATACCCTGTTATGTTTTTTACCATACAAGTGCGTATTGAAGCACTTTGTTCGGCATATATAGTTTTATAAAAAAGATAACTAAAACCTGTAAAACAAGCTATAATTAGTATTAGATATAACCTGTTTTTAGACATTAATTAATATAATGCATTGTGAAACATTTGCATATTTTTTTCACGAGTAGCGCCTTGAATCATAAACCAATCAATGATTGCCCATATTCCAAGACCACCACAAGTTAATAGCTTTCCTACACCCATTCCGGTATCTCCTATGTAGAAACGATCAATACCATATGCTCCTCCAAAAATTGAAATAATAAGAGCTGTAGTTGGTTCTTTAAATTGAAGACTGTGAACGATTGATGATTTTGAATCATCTAAACTTAATAATTTTTCTCTAACAGCATTTAGATGATAGCTTTCAAAATATTTTGAATTCATCATCATAAACATATCTACTTTTTGTGCGTCCATAATTTTGTTTGTTTTATTTGATTTAGATCACTAAAATAGAAAAATTATTTGAAATTCAAGTATGAAATAAAAAAAGCACTATAAAAGTGCTTTTTAATTATTATTCTAATGCCTTAGGGTTGGCACCATATTTATTTTCTGTTGGTTCTCCTTCGGTGCAAAACAACACTAATAACCATATTGCACCAGCTAATGGGATAAGTACAATAAAGTAAAACCATCCGCTTTTACCAACATCATGTAATCTTCTTACTGCAACTGCTAATCCAGGGATGAAAACTGCCAAAGCACAGAATAAATATAAATAGCCATAAGGCAATATGCCAAAGGTTAACCCAAGCACGTTGTCTAAAACTGCTGCTACAGCTAATACAATTAAATTCATTAGTGCGAAATACCAGTATTCTGATCTTCTTGCTCTACCGCTAAAATTAGCATAATTTTCAAAAACAACTTTTTTGTACCAATTAATCATAGTTTATAAATTTGGTTAGCCCTACTCTTTAAGGATTTTCGGTTACTCCTATTTTTCTTAATCAAATATAATAAAATAATTAATATATGTTAAAAAAATAGAAATTTCGAAATAGCATTAATTAATAATTATAATATTATTAAATTTTATAATATGATATTATTTTATTCACAATAGTTTGTGCTAATTTTTCGTGGCTTTCATGGGTCCAGCCTGCAATGTGGGGGGTAAGTAATACATTTTCTGCTTCCAATAAATAGCTTAAGGCATCTGGTTTTTCGGCTTCTATAAATAAATTTTCAAAAGACAATTTCTCATATTCTAACACATCTAAGGCTGCTCCAAGTATTTTTCCGGTTTTTAGCGCCTCTACTACATCGGCAGTGACCACATTTTTACCTCGTGAAGTATTTATGAACCAAAATGGCTTTGTAAAAGAATTAATAAACATAGTATTCACCATGCAATCGGTTTCGGGAGTCCATGGAATGTGCAAACTCAGCACATCGGCTTCTGATTGTAGCTTTTCAAGACTTACTTGAGTTGCATATTGATTGCCTACATTTTCTTGAATGTCATAACACAAAACGTTCACATCAAAACCTTGTAATTTTTTTGCAAAAGATTTACCCATATTTCCATAACCAATAATCCCTACGGTTTTGTTTTCTAATTCAAAACCTCGGTTTCCTTCCCGAATCCATTTGCCTTCTCGCACCATTCTGTCGGCACGATTGAGTTTGTTCATTAATGAAAGTAACATGCCAAGAGCATGTTCCCCTACAGCATTTTTATTTCCTTCGGGAGCAGCAATCAAATGAATGCCTTTGGAGGTTGCATAGTCACAATCAATGCTTTCTAGTCCGGCTCCCACACGAGCAATAAATTGTAATTGGGTTGCTTTATCAATAAAAGCGGAATCAATTTTAAACCGACTGCGAATTACAATTCCGTGGTAGTTTTGAATTTTGTCTTCTATTTCTTCTTTAGATGAAGTGAAATCTTCTTCATTATGAAATCCAGCAGCTTCCAATTGTTTCCACAATAAAGGATGGTTGCTGTCTAAATGTAATATTTTTATAGATGAAAGACTCATAATATTTAGAAAGCATAAAAATACTTAATTTTAAGATATGTTTGAATTTATTGTAAAACAAAAAAGTCCGCTAGAAGCGAACTTTTTATAAGTGTAATTTATTTTATTTTTTTATTATCTTCTTAGATGAAGTGGTTCCTTTTTCATTAACAAAGTTTACCAAGTAAACTCCTGAAGCAAAACTAGAAATATCAACGGCATGAATTCCGTATTCTAATTTATTTGAAAGTACTTGTTTTCCATTCAAATCAAAAATCTCCATAGAGGTTGCTTTTAATACATCCAATTCCAATTGTGAATCAACAAGGGATGACTTAATAATTACTCCTGAAGTTTCTAATTGGTTAATTTCGTCTGAAGTCAAGCTCGGATCAAATCTATAGGTAATGTCAATAGTGTTCCCTGAAAGATTTCCAACTTGATAAAATCTAAAAGAATAATCTTTTGGATAAACGCCCGAACCTACAAGAGTGTTTAAGAAATGACCTTCATTTCCGCTTGATTGTCCTGGCCCTAAAGTTACATAAGGTTGATTAACCGGATAAGTTGAACCTTCTGAAACAGAAGAAATACAATCTGGTCCAAAACATAATTCAAAACCAGATCCATCATTATTAACTAATGTAGTACAAACAATTTTTACATTGGTTGAAGCGGTAGTTGAATTGTTTTTTACATAAAAATCCAATTCTGCTGCTGGGAAAGCAATTGTACTGAAAGCAACAATTTGACCATCTGCTAATGGTGTTAAATCGTGTCTAGATAAAGATATCTGAGAATTCCCTAAAGCTGTAATAAAAAGTAGTATTAAAAGTACTATTTTTTTCATATTTAATTGATAATTAACAGGAAGTTGACCTGGGCCAACTTCCTGTATTTATAAGATTATTTTAAAATTATTTTTTGTGTTTCTTCAGAACCTTCACTAATTACTTTAGCCATATAAATTCCTTTTTGTAAAGAAGATAAATTCATTTGCGTTTCATTAGTAACTTGATTCATAGTGTAAACTACTTTTCCGGTAATATCCATAACCACCACATCAACAGGAGATTCGGTATTTATTTTAACAATACCATTTGATGGATTAGGATATAATTTTAATTTAGATGAGTTTGCAAAACTATTTGTTGATAAAGCTTCTGTAGCAACTTTAGATTGCATGATTGCTTTTGTTGCTGGATCTTGAATGAAAACAATAACATCCAAATCAGTCATTTCTTCAATATTCAATCCAGTTAAAGTTGTTTGTAAATTATTTGATGAAAGAACATCATGAGTAAAGTTAACAGCTGTACCACTTGCGTCTGGCATCATTTTCATCATTACATTATGGAATTCAGTTTCTCCATTAGATGCAATATTTCCTGTTGTTAATTTTTCAACTACAGCAACATATAAAATAAAGTTTCCTGTTAAATAAGGTGTTGTATTTACTTGAACAGTCATGTCGTTTCCAACCAAAGATTTTGTAGCATCAATAGAAAAATAGGCGGGCTTAGCAAGCGCACTTGTTAAATCGCTTTCCAATAAAGAGGCGCTCCAGTTTGTACCGTCTTTAGAATCAACGTATAATGTTGGCGCTCCTGTAACACCATAGTAAGAAACTCTTGACCCTACTTCTGCAGTGTAATAAGGATCTCCAGATCCTGGCCAGTTTACTTGATAACAAATTAAAGAGAATTCACCTGGATGACTTGATAAAAATGGATTGAAATAGGTACCATTAAAACTCGCACATGGAGAACAAGTAGCACTTGAGAATTTTTCATACAAAGGGAATCTTGTAGTTGAACCACTTGCAACAGAAACTGATTTTGTAATCATATCATTAGTTGCATCTGCATCTACGCTTCCGCCATTAATATTTGAAACCCATGCTTTTACAGAATATAATCCAGGAGTTGCATTCCATTGGTCATTGTGAGTAAAAATATAAGTTTGACCTGCAGCTAAGTTCAATCCCGAAAATGATTGAGTATAAGTAGTACCGGCATCAACTTGCCATTTAACATCAATAGAGTTTAGGGTAGTTAATCCATTATTTTTAATTGTTCCTGTTATTGAAGTCATCCCGCTAGGAATAATTGAATTTACACTTAATTCACTCATTTGAGCATCATTTGCAGGAATTTGATCTACAACTATTTCATCAATAAAAATATTGTTTCCATATGCAGAAGTACCTAAAATATTAATATATCCGGTACCTGTTAAAGTTCCTGGAATATTAAAAGAATACGAATACCAACCGTCTGCAGAAACAATTGGAGCTAAATCTTTAGATCTATTCACTGTTCCTAATAAAGTACCACCCGCAGCAGTTGATGTATTGTAATACACTTTAATGTTGTCTGCATCTGTTGAATATCCAGAATCTCTGTACATTTTAAAATTAACTCTATAACTAGCTCCAGAAAAAGTAATAGCAGTAGAAGTTAATCTTCCAGTACTACCCGAAGGTATGTTATAAGCATTAAAACGAGCCATTCCAGCTCCAGCGAATGGTGTACAAGCAGGTGCTCCACCTGTAGTTCTTCTAGACCATGCACTAATGGTAGTTCCAGCATCACTTGTAACAGTAGTTGAAGACCATCCTAAAGATGTATCAAAATTTTGAGTAGCAACTATTTGAGCGTTACCTACTAAAGTGATAAAGAATAAAAATAATAAAGTAATTTTTTTCATAGAGTTTTTTTTATTGATTAATTTTGTAAGTTATTCATTCATAATGCAATTATAGGCAAATAATTTCAATATTTGTCTGTAATTATTTAAAAATTATTATCAATAATCAAATAAAACTAACATAAATAAATATATTTGCTAAAAATGGGGGATTAGCTCATTTGGCTAGAGCGCTTGCCTGGCAGGCAAGAGGTAACCGGTTCGACTCCGGTATTCTCCACAAAAAAAGCCTTAAGCTTGTAATTATAGCTTAAGGCTTTTGTATTAAAGTAAAGTCAACCGTTACTTCTCGTTTTTCAGCTCTTCAGCTACTTTTTCTAACTCCATATACCAGTCGGCTCCAAATTTTCTAATTAAGGCTTCTTTTACAAATTTATAAATTGGTATTTGTAGTTCTTTTCCTAAACTGCAGGCATCATCACAGATGTCCCAACGGTCGTAATTTACTGCAGAAAATTCGCTAAAATCTTTAACCCGAATCGGATACAAATGACAAGAAACGGGTTTTTTCCAAGAAATAACCCCTTGATTATAAGCTTGCTCAATACCACAAAGTGCTGTTTTTCCATCAAAAATTACATAAGCGCAGTCTTTATTATCAATAAGTGGTGTTTCTAAGTCTTGTTCGGTTCCTGTTACCCATGTCCCTAATTTTTCGATGGCTTCTATGCCTTCTTTTCGCAGAAAAGGTTTTACACTTGGATATATTTCTTCCATTATTTTTGTTTCTTCCAAACTCAAAGGAGCTCCTGCATCACCATCTACACAACATGCACCATGACAAGCTGATAGATTACAAACAAAATCTTTTTCTAAAATATCTTCCGAAACAATGGTTTTTCCTAATTGAAACATAAGGGATTCTTTTTTATTTGGCCAAAGGTACAAAGGTTTTTTATGTTTTTATAACTTCAATTTATTCTAAAATTAATAGAGTCATTAGTTGCTTACTAATTGTAAAGGCGTAATTTTGCTGCATAAAACTTACAAGTATGTTAGGATTTGATTTTAAAGAAATTGCAACCATAAGCATGGTGCTTTTTGCAGTAATTGATATTGTTGGAACCGTTCCAATTGTGGTAGATTTAAGACAAAAATACGGCCATATAGAATCTGAAAAGGCTTCTCTAGCAGCAGGAATTATTATGATCACCTTTTTATTTGCCGGGGAAGAATTGCTAAATCTTATTGGTATAGACGTTCACTCTTTTGCGGTAGCAGGGTCTTTTGTATTATTTTTTCTTGCAATTGAAATGATTCTTGGAATTCGTCTCTATAAAGAGGAAGAAGCCAGTTCTGCATCGATTGTACCTTTGGCTTTCCCTTTAATTGCCGGCGCAGGAACCATGACAACTTTACTTTCTTTAAAATCTCAGTTTCAAACAATCAATATTTTAATTGCAATACTATTGAATATTATTTTGGTTTTTATTGTTTTAAAATCTTCTGCAAAAATTGAAAAAATGTTGGGTAAAAATGGCTTGGGAGTAATTAGAAAAACTTTTGGAGTGGTACTTTTGGCAATTGCTGTTATATTATTTGCTGCTAATGTTAAAGGATTATTCCATTAATTGCTTTTTTATTATTTTTACACTTTAAAATAATGTTATGAAAATTTTTACCTCAATACTGATTCTAATTGCTGTTGGCTTGGTTATTTTTAATTTAACCATGATAGATTTTAATAAGCCTTTTGAAGGCAACAGTAGTATCGCTTTAATTGGAGTTGTGGCTTCTTTTTGCGCTATTTTTATTTTACTAATATTTAAGTTGTCAAAGAAAATAGACGATAAACTTAAAAATCAATAAGTTATTTTTTTAACACTGCTTTTACCATAGCATCTTCTTTTAAGAGTACTTGGTAATAGTAATTTTCTCCAAATAATTGTCGGGCAAATTCTGCGGTGATGTATCGCTGAACTAATTCTGAGTTTCCCGAAATCTCAACATCAATTCCTTCGTGTGACAAGTATTTTTGAAATTGTTTTAGGTAATACGGATTCGTTTTAATTTTTGTTTGAAATTCCTGAAATGAATCTCCTTTAAAACTATTTGGATAATGATCTAATTGTTCAAAAACAAAATGGCCAACTACGCCAGTTTGCAAAATATAATCTAAGGTTTCATTTCCCTTAGAAACTTCCAAAGGCACGAAAACATCAGGCACAATGCCGCCACCTCCGTATACAAAACGCCCTTTTTTTGTTTTAAATTTTAAGGAATCAGGAATTTTTATTTTCCCTTTATCATATAATTCGCCACTTTCATATCGATTTTCAGATTCTCTGTAATACGAATCGCTATCTCCTTTTTTGTAATATTTTTGAATAGAACGACCACATGGGGTGTAATATCTTGCAATGGTTAATCGAACAGCAGAGCCATCTTCAAAGTTTAATTCGCGTTGCACCAATCCTTTTCCAAATGACCTTCTTCCGTAGAGCATTCCTCGATCATTATCTTGAATTGCACCTGCCAATATTTCGCTTGCCGAAGCTGAATTTTCATTAATTAATACTGAAACTTTTCCCGTTTCGAAGTTGCCATTTTCGGTGGCAAAGGTTTTTTCTATTTTTCCTTTTTTGTTTTTTGTGAATACAATTAACTCCTTGTCTTTTAGCAATTCATCGGCTACCTGAACGGCCATTTCCATGAATCCACCGCCGTTTTCACGCAAATCAATTACCAATGAATTAATACCATTTTTCTTTAATTTCATTAAGGCAGTATGAAATTCTTTACCTGTAGATTCGGCAAATCGATTGATTTTTATATAACCTGTAGAAGGATTTAATAATACAGCAGCATCAACACTTTTTATCGGAATAACATCGCGTTTTACTGTAACTTTTAGTTTTTTGTTTTCCGATTTTCTATAAACCGTTAGCGTTACTTCCGAATCTTTTTCGCCTTTTAATTTACTGTATAAAATTTCATTTTTTAGATTTTTTCCAAAAAGCTGAAAGTTATCAGCATATAATATCCGATCTCCTCCTTTAATTCCCGCCTTTGCTGCAGGACCATTTTCAATAGGTTTTATTACGGCAATAGAATCTTTATAGGAGTAAAAATTAACCCCTATTCCTACAAAGTCTCCCTTCATGTTTTCAGCTAAAGAAGCTTGCTCACTTTTTGGCACATATACCGAATGTGGATCAAGATGGGCTAAAATTCCGGTTAGCGTTAAATCTACAATAGAATCGGTTTGAACTTCATCTACATATTCTTTATCTATAAAATCAAGAAGGGTGTTGAGTTTGGTTTTGGAGTATTTTTTACCGAATGTTGCTACAGGAGCATGATAATTTAAAAGTTCATCTATTACAATCCCCAAGGCAATGCAGGAGAACAACAAAATAGGTAAATAGGTTTTTTCTATTTTCATTTATAATGTAATAGTAGATAGGGCAAATGTTATTCTAAATCCTCTATTTGAGCAACTTCAATTCCGGCTTTAACCAAAAAATCCAATCCTGAAGTATCTTTGTAACCTTCTTTGTAAACCACCCTTTTTATCCCCGATTGATGAATTAATTTACTGCACTCTTTGCAAGGTGAAAGGGTAATATATAATGTAGCATTATCACAAGTTTGAGTAGATCGAGCTACTTTCAAAATGGCGTTGGCTTCTGCATGGAGCACATACCATTGCGTAAATCCTTCTTCATCTTCACAACAGTTTTCAAATCCAGATGGGGTTCCGTTATATCCATCAGAAATAATCATTTTGTCGCGAACAATGATGGCACCTACTTGCTTTCTTTTGCAATAGGAAAGTTTGCTCCATTCGGCAGCAATTCTTAGGTAAGCCTTATCGTATTTATTTTGCTTTTTTTCTTTCATGATTTAGCTACAGGCGCTAAGTTTGTTAATTGGGTTTACAAATATACTAACCCAAGGGTATTTAATACAATTTATTTCTTCCAAATTGGATTTTCTATAATTAAGGGCACTACAACTCCCAAAACAAAACTTGACATAATTAAATTAAAATCTCTTTTATTAAATCGAAGGAGTGTTTGCGCAATAAATGCCATCAATAAAACTAAAATAATCACTGCTATTTGAGCCAATTCTATCCCTAAAGCAAACTCTAATAGAGGTGCCAATTTTTCAATTGGTTTTCCGGGTAATAAGGTGTTAAAATAATTTGAAAAACCAAGTCCATGGATGATTCCAAAAAACACGGTAACCCCTCCAATGAAAGTAATTGTATCATTTTTGGAGGATTTTCCGGCCAAAACAATATTTGTCAAAGCGGTAATAAAAATAGTTACCGGAATTAATAATTCAACCCAACTACTTTTCACCATAATAATATTAAAAACCGATAACAACAATGAAATCGTGTGCCCAAGTGTAAAGCAAGAAACCAATATTACTAGCCTTTTCCATTCTTTTGCAACATAAGGCACGGTTAGCACAATCAAAAACAACAGATGATCGTAAGCACGAATATTCAACACATGCTCCAATCCAACTTTTAAATAAACTAAAAATTCATCCATTTTAAAATTATTTAGTTATTAACTATCGTAAACATACAAAATATTTTGAAATCATTTAAAAATAAAATCCCGAGAAGTCTCTCGGGATTTTACTATTTACTATCTTTCATAAATTCTTCTGCCTTTTCTACCATATTGTAGCTTCCGCAAAAAAATGGCACTCTTTGGTGAAGTTCGGTTGGTTGAATTTCTAAGATTCTTTGATAACCATCACTTGCTTTTCCTCCAGCTTGTTCGGCAATAAATGCCATAGGATTGGCTTCATACAATAATCGAAGTTTCCCATTTGGAGCTTTTGAACTGGTAGGATAAATATAAATTCCTCCTTTAATTATGTTTCTGTGAATATCAGAAACTAAACTACCAATATATCTAGAGGTATAAGGTCGATCACCTTCCTCTGTCTGGCAATATTTAATGTAATTTTTCACTCCCTGCGGAAAGTGAACATAGTTCCCTTCATTAATAGAATAAATAGAGCCCTCTTTAGAAAATTGCATATTTGGGTGAGACAAATAAAAAGTTCCTATTGCTGGATTTAAAGTAAAACCATTAACTCCATGTCCTGTAGTGTAAACAAGCATTGTAGAAGTTCCATAAATAACATAGCCTGCAGCCACTTGATTAATTCCTTTTTGTAAAAAATCTTCCGATTTAACAGGAGTTCCAACAGGAGTAACTCTTCTAAATACCGAAAAAATCGTTCCTACCGAAACATTCACATCAATATTGGAAGATCCATCCAACGGATCCATCAAAACAACATATTTATTATTGTGCCCTTTGTCACTTCCTTCTACCGTAATAAATTCATCATTTTCTTCCGAAGCAATTCCGCAAACAATCTCCCTATTTATTAAAGTCTGAATAAATATTTCGTTAGCATAAACATCCAATTTTTGTTGGTCTTCCCCCTGAATATTTTGTTCTCCAACAGCACCAATAATATCAACCAAACCCGCTTTGTTTACTTTGTAATTAACGACCTTGGCAGCCAATCGAATGGAGTTGATAATGCGTGATAATTCTCCTGAAGAATATTGAAATGCATTTTGATTTTCAATGATAAACTCTCCTAAAGTAGTGTTCTTGTTTTCCATTTTGCAAAGTAGTGGTAGTTAGACTACAAATGTAGTTTTTTATTTAAAAAAATCATAAGAAATGCTCCTATATATAATAGTTTTTAAGAAAATTAAATTTACTTTTGTTTGATTTCAAAATCAATAATAACACCTTCATTTACGTATGAAAATTAGAAAAGGAACTCCCTCAGATATGCCTGCTGTTTTATCTTTAATTAAAGAATTGGCAGTCTTTGAAAAAGAGCCCGATGCCGTTGTGGTAACTGTTGATGATTTAGTTCGAGATGGATTCTCTGAAAACCCCTTATTTCACTGTTTTGTTGCTGAATTAAAAGAACAAATAATTGGAATAGCACTCTATTATTATCGTTATTCAACCTGGAAAGGTAAAACCATCCACCTTGAAGATTTAATTGTTCAAGAAAAACACCGCGGAATTGGCGCCGGGATGGCACTCTACAAAGAAATTATCAAACAAGGTAAAAAAGATGGCGTGAGAAGATTGGAATGGTCGGTTTTAGATTGGAATCAAAATGCCATCGATTTTTATGAAAAAACGGGTGCCAAGGTATTACCCGAATGGCGATTGGTTCAAATGGATGAACAGGTAATAGATGCATTTTTAAACTCCAATTCGTAACAATTAATTTGTTTTTAATAGCTTTGGAGAATATTTAGAATTTGAAATTTAACAATTGGAATTTATAAAAATATGAGAGTTTTTAAATTTGGAGGAGCTTCCGTAAAAGATGCAGAAGGAATAAAAAACGTTTTCAATTTATTAAATACAGTAGGTGCCGATGAGGTGCTCTTGGTAATTTCGGCAATGGGAAAAACTACCAATGCTCTTGAAGTGGTGATTAAAAATTACTTCGAAAAATCAAGTGCATTCAATGCGTCGCTTCAAGATGTTCGCAAATACCATAACCAAATTTTATTGGATTTATTTGAAGACGAAGAACACGAAGTATTTTTTACCGTTAATAGCCACTTAGCCGATTTAGAATATTTTTTAAGAAGTAATAAATCACCCAACTATAATTTCGTTTACGACCAAGTAATAAGTTATGGAGAAATTGTTTCTACAACCATTGTAAGTTATTATCTAAATGAAAAAGGACTTAAAAACAATTGGATTGATGTTAGAAATTTTATTAAAACCGACACCAATTATCGAGATGCCAATGTAGATTGGGAACAAACAAAAAAATTAATTTCAAAAGGAATAAAATCTAAAACCATAAATATCACACAAGGATTTATAGGTTCGGATCCAAATAATTTTACTACCACTTTAGGTCGTGAAGGATCAGATTATACGGCTGCAATTTTTGCTTATTGCTTAAGTGCAGAAAGTGTAACCATTTGGAAAGATGTTCCAGGGGTTATGAATGCCGATCCAAGGTATTTTGAAAATGCCGTTTTGTTGAATCAAATTTCCTACAAAGAAGCTATTGAGTTGGCCTTTTATGGGGCTTCTGTAATTCACCCAAAAACATTACAACCTCTTCAGAAAAAAGAAATTCCGTTGTATGTAAAATCATTTATAAACCCTTTACTTCCAGGGACAAGTGTTTCTAAAGGCGAAGATTTAGAGCCAAAAACTTCATGT
Source organism: Flavobacterium sp. (assembly GCF_046073885.1). Lineage (GTDB taxonomy): Bacteria > Bacteroidota > Bacteroidia > Flavobacteriales > Flavobacteriaceae > Flavobacterium. Next base: position 5,101 of record NZ_JBJTND010000048.1, on the reverse strand, counting down.
TTTATTGTTAAGAAAAATCAGTTATTACTTTCATTATCGTCCATAGATTTTTCATTTATTATGGAGGAAAACATCAGCGAGATTTTTGCTTTATTTCACCAATACAAAATGAAAGTGAGTTTAATTCAAAACTCTGCGATTAGTTTTTCGGTTTGTATGGAAGATAAATTTGGTAATTTCCATGAATTAAGAGCAATTCTTGCAAAAAAATTCAATGTTTCATATAACGAAAATGTATCCTTGTACACCATTCGCCACTTCACCAAAGAGGCTGCCGAGATGGTTGAAAAAGACAAAGTAGTGCTATTGAAACAAATTTCAAGAGAAACCATGCAAGTGGTTACGAAGGAATAAATTCCTAACTAATTTTTCGAATAATAAATACTACTTTTGACATTTAGGAGTTATCTTATTTATGTTAAAAAATAGTTTTTTATGGATTCTACTATTCTCTTTTTCGGGCATTTTGGCTCAGGAGATTGAAACGCCCTACAAAAACAAAAAAATTGCTTTCACCAAAGACACCATCACCATAGATAAGGTGAGCATCAATCAATCCTTTTTTAAAATTATGGATAAACAAGGAAATCTTGTTGACACCACATTTTATAAAATGGATTTTCAAAAAGCCAAACTAATTTTTAAGGATAATTTTGCTGCTCAAGATTCGCTTACAATTCGGTATTTAAAATTCCCTGAATTCCTTACCAAGTCTTATTCTATTTATGATGATGCCCGTATAGTATCAAATGAAGCTGGGAATTTATATGCAATAAAAAGAGATAATATAAAGCCCTTCAAGCCTTTTGACGGGCTAAATACATCTGGGAGCATTACCAGAGGAATTACCGTTGGTAACAACCAAAATTCAACTCTTAATTCCAATCTCGATTTACAAATAACCGGCCGTATCTCTAATAAAGTTTCCATTAGGGCTTCAATTCAAGACACCAATATCCCGTTACAAAGTGGCGGTTATTCGCAGAAATTAGATGAATTTGATCAAATATTTATCGAATTGTATTCTGATAAATGGAACATTCGTGCCGGAGATTTATTTCTTGAAAACAGACAGTCGAAATTCTTGAATTTCAATAAAAAAGTACAAGGACTATATACCCATTTCACACTTGGAACCCCCGAAAGTAAAACCGATATTTTTGCTTCGGCAGCACTTGTAAGAGGGCAATATGCTAAAAGCAGTTTCACCGGGAAAGAGGGAAATCAGGGGCCTTATAAACTTAAAGGCAACAATGGTGAATTGTATGTTTTGGTAATATCTGGATCAGAACGGGTGTACGTAAATGGTATTTTATTAAAAAGAGGTGAAAACAATGATTATGTGATTGATTATAATGCGGGGGAAATTAGGTTTACTTCTCTTTTTCCAATCACTTCCGAAATGCGAATTGTGATTGAATACCAATATTCAGAAAGAAATTTTACTCGATTTGTCACTTATGCTGGGGCAACGCATGAAGAAGAAAAATGGAGTGTTGGCGGGTTTTTATATTCAGAAAATGATGTGAAAAACCAACCATTGCAACAAAATTTAACTTCTGATCAAGTCAATAATTTAATAAATGCTGGGGATGATCCTGCCTTGATGGTTGCGCCTTCGGCATATTTAGACAGCTATTCGGAAAATAAAATACTTTATAAAAAAGTCAATTTGGGAGGGATAGAAATTTTTAAATATTCAAATGTTTCCACCGATGTTTTATACAATGTAAAATTTACTTTAGTAGGAAACAATCAAGGAAATTACATCCTTTCTAGCAGTGCTGCCATTGGTAAAATTTATGAATATATAGCTCCTATTGGAGGAGTTCCACAAGGGAATTATGAACCCGTTATTAAATTAGTAGCGCCAACGAAACTTCAGATTGCTACTTTTTTAGGTAAATTCAATCCTTCTGAAAAAACCAGCTTCGACTTTGAACTAGGGTTTAGTAATAATGATTTGAATTTATACTCCAATCTAGATGATTCCAATAATCAAGGAATTGCAAGTAAATTTAATGCCAAGCAACGCTTGTATTCGGGGAAATTTCTAATTGATGCTTTTGCAAATTATCAATTAATTCAAAGTAACTTTAAAACCATTGAGCGCTTATTTACAATAGAATTCAATCGCGATTGGAATATTGTAAATCCATCGGGTAACCAAAGTTTGTTGGTTTCGGGATTAAATTTTGATTTAAAAGATAACGGATTTGTGAAATATCAATTGGAAAAATTAGATTTTGCCGATAGTTTTTCGGGGACACGAAATGTAATTCAGGCGAATGTTAAAGACAAGAATTTTGTGGTTTCTCAAAAAGGGAGTTATTTAAAAAGTTCGGGCACGATTTCTAATTCTACTTTTGCACGAAATCAAACCATAGCAAAATATCATTTTCAAAAAAACTGGATTGGCGGAAGTTTTAGAGCTGAAGACAACCAAGAAAAATTGGTTTCCACCAATAATTTATCTGCATTGAGTCAGAAATATTCTGAGTTTGGCGGGTTTATTGGTCGGGGTGATAGTTTAAAAGTATATGCAGAAGTAGGTTATTTGCACCGCGTAAACGACAGTGTGCAAAATGGTTTTTTAAAACGCGTAAATACCTCCGACTCCTATTATATTAAATCCAAATTAATTCAAAATCAGAGAACCAATTTATCTGCATTTGTGAATTACAGACGCTTAAATTTTAACGACCCTTTAAAGCCGTTTGAGCCTTCATTGAATTCTAGAATTTTATACAACGATTCCTATTTTCAACAAAAAATTCAGGTTACTTCGGCCTATGAAACGGCTTCGGGAACCATTGCTCAGCAAGAATTCACCTATTTACAAGTTAACCCTGGGCAGGGAGTTTATATGTGGAATGATTATAATGGTAACGGAATTCAGGAGTTACAAGAGTTTGAGGTGGCTCCGTTTCCAGATCAGGCGAAGTACATTCGGGTGTTTTTACCCAATCAAATATTTGTAAAAACACATCAAAATAAATTCTCCCAATCCATTACATTATCTCCTTCGCAGTGGATGAATGAAAAAGGATTTAAAAAAGTGTTGTCGCATTTTTACAACCAAACTTCTTTTTCGATGGATCGCAAAATTCTTCGAAATTCAGATAATTTTAATTTGAACCCATTTTCTACTAGTTTGGATAACTTACTGGGATTGAATACTAATTTTAGAAATAGTTTGTTTTTTAATAGAGGAAAACAAGACCATTCAATCACTTATACATTTTTAAATAGTCATGTGAAAAGTTTGCTCTCAATAGGATCTCAAGAAAACACCTCGCAATCCAACCAACTTCAATATGCCCATTTAATTCATAAAACATGGTTGTTTAATTTGGATTCATCACTATCAAAATCAACTAGCATTTCGGATAATTATGCGTCTAGAAATTTTGAGTTGCATAATTATACCCTTGCCCCTAAAGTTTCTTATTTGTTTACAAACAATAAAAGTTTATCCATTGTTTACGAATATAAAAACAAAGAAAATACGATAAATTCAATGGAGCGATTGAGCCAGCAACGAATTGGACTTGCTTTTACCTACTCGGGTGAAAAAAAGATAACAATTAACGGAGAGTACTCCTTATATAATAATGCATTTATTGGCGATCAACAAACGCCCGTTGCTTTTCAGATGCTGGAGGGCTTGCAAGCCGGAAAAAATTCAACTTGGCGCTTACTTTTACAGAAAAACCTTACTCAATATTTGGACCTTAATATCAATTATCAAGGAAGAAAATCAGATACTAGCCAATCCATCCACACTGGGAATGTTCAATTAAGAGCTTTTTTTTAATGGCTAATATTCTGATTTATAATATTTTACCCTATTTCTATAAAAATAGGATTTAGTTGCTTTTTAAATTGGCATCTTTGGTTTGAATAAATTCTGAAATTTATTTAATGTTTTAAACACTGCAAAAATCAACTCTAGTAAAAAAATAATACTTAATTTTTAGTATAATTTTTAACAAATATATTTATGAAAAAATTGATTTTAGTGTGTTTAGTTTTTGTTTTGTCTAACACATTTTATGCTCAATAAACCAAAACAAAGGTTAAAAAAGCCAAAGCAACTACTGAAAAAGTGGTGAAAGAAAAAAAGGAAAAAGTAGCCAAGGTTAAAGATAAAGTTTCAGAAACAAAAAAAGAAGCCAAATCAAAGGCAACAACGGCACAAAAAGAAGTTCGTGAAAAAGCAACAAAATCTGCCAATAAAGTAAGTGGAGAATACAATGGGCAAAAAGTATTTACGGGACCAAATGGAGGTAAATATTACATCAATAAAAACGGAAATAAAACATATATTGACAATAACACCGCCAAATAATTTTTTTTATTTTTAATTAGAAAGTCACGGAAAATTCCGTGACTTTTTTTGTTTATTTTTTTATTGAATTTTTTCGATATCTATATGGATATAAAACCCTTCAATCCCTTATTACAATGGAATTTAGTTTTTAAACAATAGCACAAACCACTGTTAAACAATAATTTACAGAAAATCCTTTGCGACGTCTATATAATTGGGCATTGTTAAAAACTAAAGCCGATTGTGAATAAGTTTGACTTTCATTTTTATTTAAAATTGACAACCTTTGTAACAGTAGAAAATAGTTAAAAAAACCCTAAAAAATAGATTATGTCTTTCATCGAACCTATTCTTAAAGAAAATAAAGATCGCTTTGTTATTTTTCCAATTAAGCATCACGATATTTGGGAATGGTACAAGAAACAAGAAGCTTGTATTTGGACTGCAGAAGAAATTGATTTGCATTCGGATATTAACGATTGGAATACCAAATTAAATGCGGATGAAAAATATTTCATCAAGCATATTTTAGCCTTTTTTGCTGCTTCTGATGGAATTGTAAACGAAAACTTAGCAGAAAACTTTGTTAGCGAAGTGCAATACCCTGAAGCAAAATTTTTCTACGGGTTTCAATTAATGATGGAAAACATTCATAGTGAAACCTATTCATTGTTGATTGATACTTATGTTAAAGATGAAGCTGAGAAACATGAATTGTTTCACGCTATAGAAACGTTTCCAGCTATTAAAGAGAAAGCAGAATGGGCT
>NZ_JBJTND010000047.1:0-9088 GCF_046073885.1 Flavobacterium sp. | reverse complement strand
TTTATCTACAACTATTTCATTATGCGATCTAGATTTAATTGTGGTAGCAATATTTTGCACTTGATCAGAGCTGCCTACCCAATTAAAAACCAAACTAGTATTTGAAGTAAACAAAGGATTGTCTTGTTCTTTGATAGCTATTGTGGTATCTAAAGAATATATTTTTTGCTTGCGGACATTCACCTGATGCGCAATTATCAAGCATATTGTCAACCCCAACAAAAACCATTTCCAATAGCTTCCTGTTTTTATTAAAAAACCTTTGAAATCGAAACTATTTTGGTTTTCAAAAAAAGAAAAATCTTTAATGTCTAACATTAATATAGGTTTATTTTAATAATAAAAATGTAGTGGTTGCCAATGACAAAATGGTAATAATAGTCCCTAACGACTCTATACCTGTTTTACCCGTTCCCCATGATTTTTGTTTCAAAGGTTTCACGTAAATATAGTCGTTGGGTTGTAAATAATAACAAGGGGATTGCATTGCTTTAGAATCAGTTAAGTCAATACTGAATGTCTCTGCCCCTTGTGGAAATTGACGAATTACCTTAACATCTTTTCGATCACCAATGATGGTAATGTCTCCCGAATTGGCAATAGCCTCTAGAATCGTTACTTTATCTTGGTACAATATTTTGCTTCCGGTTACAGCTACTTCCCCATTTACAGTATATCTAAAACCGGCTAATTTCACACTTACATAAATTCCGGCTTCTTTCTTAAAATGGTCTCTAAGTAACAATGTTTCTATTCTTTCTCGAGCTTCATCTAAAGTATAACCCAAAACATTCACTTCTCCTAATACCGGCAAACGCACATTTCCATGGTCGTCTACAGAATATCCTTTTAGATATAATAATTGCTCTGAAGGGGTAATTTGTGCCGTTGGATCACTATTGAAAATTTCAACGATTTTGGGATCAATTGCTTTAATAGTAATACTTAATATATCATTCGTTTGTAATCGATATGGCTTTAAAGCAACAGGGTTAACGCTACTTTCGGTAGAAGTACCTTTTTTTTGCAGATAAATTAAATCTTGTGTAGGCACACAAGAGGTAATCATAAGACCTACAAAAAACAATAAAAATATGGTTTTACTATTCATACTTCCCTCTAATTTAGCTAACAAAGATAGTTTTTCAAATTTAAATACAAAAAAGTTGACCGAGTTTCTTACCTAAATATTTTTCAGGGAATTTTCAAAAGGAACCCTTTGTAATATACTTCTACCAAGAGTAACCTCATCTGCATATTCTAATTCGTCGCCAACGGCAATACCACGAGCTATAGTGGAGGTTTTAATTGAAAAATCTTTCAGTTGTTTATATAGATAAAAATTGGTTGTATCCCCCTCCATTGTTGAGCTTAAAGCAAATATAATTTCTTCTACAGCACCCGATTTCACTTTATCTATTAAGGTGGCAATATTCAACTGACTCGGACCAACACCATCAATAGGGGAAATTTTACCCCCCAATACATGATAAATCCCTTTAAACTGATTGGTGTTTTCAATAGCCATTACATCACGAATATCTTCCACAATGCAAATAATAGCATGATTTCGAGAAGAATTGGAGCAAATTTCACACACTTCGATATCAGAAATATTATGGCAATTTTTACAAAATTTTACCTCCTCGCGCATGGTTGTAAGTGACTGAGACAAATACTGTGTTTGTTCTAAAGGTTGTTTTAATAAATGTAAAACCAATCGAAGGGCGGTTCGCTTACCTATTCCGGGCAACTGCGCCATTTCGTTGACTGCTTTTTCTAATAATTTTGACGAAAACTCCATTTAGCAAAAGTAAAAAATAAAGTTGGAAGTTAGATGAAATTCTGATCGTCGAACTTTCTTATTACCCCCAACTTTGCACTTCCATCTTTTTTACTATTTTAGCACAACTAAAAAACCAAAACTATGTCTCCAATTGCTATTTTAATTTTAATTGTAATTTATTTTAGTGTCCTGATATTAATTTCATCCTTGGTAAGTAAAAAAAGTTCTGATAATGATACTTTTTTCAAAGCCAACAAAAATTCAAAATGGTATTTGGTGGCATTCGGAATGATTGGTACAGCCATATCTGGAATTACTTTTATTTCGGTTCCTGGTGAAGTAGGTAACCCCGATTTACAATTTAAATATTTTCAGTTTGTATTGGGATGCGCCCTAGGTTTTATCATTGTAGCCAAAGTGTTGCTACCATTGTATTACCGAATGAATCTGACCTCAATTTATGGCTATATTGAGCAACGACTGGGCGTGGTAAGTTATAAAACCGCGGCAAGTATTTTCTTGATTGGAAGAACCATTGGCTCTGCTTTTAGATTGTATTTGGTTGTTTTTGTGTTACAAAAATATGTTTTTGACGAACTTCATGTTCCCTTTGCTGTAACCGTTTTAATATCTTTAGGATTGATCTTTGCATACACCTACAGAGGCGGACTAAAAACCATAATCATCACCGATACACTGCAAACATTTTTCTTGATTTCTTCGGTGTTTTTGACCATTTATTTCATTTGCCAAAGCTTAAATTTCAATATGATTGAAGCGTTTGAACAGGTAAAAAACAGCAACTATTCTAAGGTGTTTTTCTACGAAGATTATTTAGCCGGCACCTATTATTGGAAGCAAATTTTAGGTGGGATTTTTGTTACTATCGCAACTGTGGGATTGGATCAAGATTTGATGCAAAAAAATTTAAGCTGCAAAAATATCGGCGAAGCACAAAAAAACATGTTCACCTTTACCGGAATTTTCCTTGTAATTAACATTTTCTTTTTAAGTGTTGGCGCCCTACTTTATTTGTATGCAGAAAAAAATGGAATTGCAGTTCCACAAGTAAACGGAGTAGCCAGAACCGATTTACTTTTCCCTGAAATTGCCATCCATCATTTAAGTATTGTTCCAACTATTGTATTTTTATTGGGATTATCAGCAGCTACTTTTGCAACTACAGATAGTGCTTTAACGGCATTAACAACTTCGTTTTGCGTTGATTTTTTAGGTATGGATAAAACCGAAAATCAAAACAAACCCAACATTGTAAGAACCCGCCATTTAGTGCATGTAGGATTTTCGATCTTGATGTTTATGGTAATTATTTTATTTAACGCCATCAACGATGATTCCGTGGTGAAAATGGTATTTAAGATTGCTACCTATACCTACGGCCCTTTACTGGGATTATTTGCTTTTGGATTGTTTATGAAATCGAAAGCGGTGCACGATAAATTGGTGCCTTATATTTGCTTAATTTCTCCTGCCATTTGCTTTTTGATTACTCAAAATTCAGAAAAGCTTCTTGGCAAATATGTAATTGACAATGAACTGATTATTGTAAACGGATTGATCACTTACATTGGTTTACTACTTATAAGCAAACCCGCTACGAGTCAGACGAGATTTTAATATTGATTGGTAGCCAATAACACCAAGGTACACGCTTCTTCGACTTTAATGTTATTCGATTTTAACAACTGATAAAACTCCGGGTTTTCTGTACCTGGGTTAAATAGCACACGTTTTGGTTTGGCTTCCAAAATGTAATTATAGTAATCGCGTTGGCGCATTGGATTAAGATACAAACTTACCGTATCTATATTTTTTAGTGGAATATTTTTGGTGCGAATAGAAATTCCGGCAACTTCTCCTTGATTTTGGCCTATAGCAATAACGGAATGTCCGTGTGCTACCAAACTAGTAATAGCTTTAAAGGCATATCTTTCTGGCTTTGTTGAAGCGCCTAGAATTAGTGTTTTTTTATTTTTCATTTTTTCTGAATAAACTATGCTTTTGGAAGGAAAATTTCGGCCATCATACAACGTGCACTTCCACCACCACATGCTTCAATGGTGTCCAAACTAGAGTGAATAATGGTGATGTGTTCTTCTAGTTGGGCAATTTGTTTTTTGGTTAATGCGTGGTATGCCGAAGAACTCATAACCAAATATCTTCTGTCGTCTGCACCCAACACTTCAAGCATATTCCCAGCAAAATTATTCATCTGATCTTCTGTTATCAAAATGATTTCTTTCTCATCGGAACGCAAGCTGTCTAAAACCATTTTGCGTTCTTTTTTATCATCAATACAATCAGCACAAATTACTGCAAAAGTATCGCCAATGCACATCATTACATTGGTGTGATAAATTAATTTTCGTTTTCCATCCACTGTTTGAAAAGCTTCAAAAATAATCGGACTCAAATCAAAATCTTCGCAAAATTCAATAAATAGTTCTTCATCGGCACGCGGCGAAAGAGCACAATAGGCTTTACCATTTTCGCGATCTAAAACAATACTACCTGTACCTTCTAAATAATAACCATCTTCTTCTGCAGAAGAATAATCCATGATTTCTTCATTTATTTGAAAACCGGCATCTTCCAATAAATCCAATACATCTTCTCTACGCTCAGCTCTTCTATTTTCAGCAAACATTGGATACAAAACCACATCTCCATTTTCATGAAATGAAATCCAATTGTTAGGAAAAATACTGTCTGGTGTATCTGGATCTAAAGTATCATCAACCACGGTCACATCCACACCTACCATTCGAAGTTTATTTACAAATGTGTCAAATTCTTCTTGTGCCTTTACATTCACATTTTGCGGAGTCAATCCGTCTAGAACCTTTTGATAATAGTTGTTTACGGCCGTTTGCTCATTCATTCGAAAAGCCACAGGACGAATCATTAAAATAGAATTGGTAGTTTGGTTCATGGTTTATTTGTTGTTTTTGTTGTCAGTTATCGGTTATCGGTTAATTGGACTGTAATTTGTTTTTAAGTTTTCCAGTTACTTTCAACATATTTTATAAAATTAAATATTTTTGCACCTAAATTATCATAGTCTGAAATATACTTTTCTATATTTGGAATTAATCCTTCATATAGGTGGTTTATTTTTATTAAATGTCCTTTTGTCTCCAAACAACTTGAGTGCGAAAAAACTAAAAATCTGATAAACTCGGCTTTATAACGATTTCTTCCATAACCTTCAACTATATTTGAATTTACCGAGTCGGACGAACGCCTTATCTGACTTCCTAATTCATATAACTCATATTTAGGCAAAAGCAATGATGCTGCATGAACTTCATAAAATAAATCTAAGCTATTTTTATAAATATCTAAATCCTGATAACTGCTCATATTTTAACCTATTTATAAATTAATTAACTGAAAACCGAGAACAGAGAACTCTTTGCTAATCTCTAAGTAACGGTAAAGTTGAGCAGCGCAATAGTCCTTCTTGCTTCGCTATTTCTGCATAAGGAATTTCTTCAACGGTAAATCCTTTTTCTCGCAGCCATGCATTCAATCGGGTGAAGTTTTTTTCAGAAACTACAACATTAGGAGCAATAGAAAATACATTGGAATTCATGTGATACATTTCTTCTCGGGTGATATGAAATAGGTTTTCTTTTCCAAATAGTTTTAGCAAATACCTGTAATCAGATTCCTCTCTAAAACCACTTTTATAAATAATCCCCATATTATCTCCAATTGGCTGAAAGCAACAATCTAGATGCAAGGCATTGTCACGCGCTTCCATTTTGGATTTTACCAAATCAAATTCTTTTACAATTTTATGCGGAAATAACTCTTTAATGTAATTTACCCCAGCCATATTGGTTCGAGCAGTAATATATTCTTTGTAATCAGATCCTTTGTAGGTTCCGATAAAAATGTAATCATTCCAAAGCATAACATCTCCACCTTCAATATGTACGTCATCTGGAGGGCGAACCACTTTAGTTGGATCCATTTGATCAATTACATATTGAATGGCATCTAATTCTCGTTCTCTATCCGGAAGGATATTGGCTTTAATAAAAATATCATCTATTACGAATCCGATATCTCTAGTAAAAATTTGATTGTAATTTTCTATTCGCTCAGGGCGGAATACTTTAACATCATATTTTTTAAAAACTTCATTAAATGCTTCCATTTCATGAACCATGTCTTCTTCTGTTGGATACGTTCCAGCAAGAATGTGCTCTAATGATTTGGGATCATAAGCTTCTTCGGCAGTAGGCGTTGGACCATTATCAACAGCAGAACCAAGCACAACAGCTCTCAGTCTTGAAGTTTCATTTTTTACATTTAATTGCAGCATAAATTTTGCTTTTGGCTTAAGCAAATATAAAAAAGCTCCGCCGAATAGCGAAGCTTTTGTTTATAAGTATTGATAGATTTTTATCTTTTATCCATCGGAACAAAGTCTCTTAACGGATGTCCAACATACACTTGTCTTGGTCTTCCGATTGGTTCTTTGTTCACACGCATTTCTTTCCATTGTGCAATCCAACCTGGTAAACGACCAATAGCGAACATTACGGTAAACATTTCAGTTGGAATTCCTAATGCACGGTAAATAATACCTGAATAGAAATCTACGTTTGGATATAATTTTCTAGACACAAAGTACTCATCTACAAGAGCAGCTTCTTCTAACTCTTTTGCAATTTGAAGAATAGGATCATTAACCCCTAATGAAGCCAATACCTCATCGGCTGCTTTTTTGATGATTTTTGCTCTTGGATCGAAGTTTTTATAAACTCTATGTCCGAATCCCATTAAACGGAATGGATCGTCTTTATCTTTAGCTTTTGCCATGTATTTATTAGCATCACCACCGTCTTTTTGAATCGCCTCAAGCATTTCAAGAACCGCTTGATTTGCTCCACCGTGAAGAGGTCCCCATAATGCAGAAACTCCTGCAGAAATGGAAGCAAACAATCCAGCGTGAGAAGAACCAACAATTCTTACTGTTGAAGTAGAACAGTTTTGCTCGTGATCGGCATGTAAAATAAATAACTTGTCTAAAGCATCAATTACCACTTGATTATTTGCATAAGGACCTGTTGGCAATTCAAACATTAAACGCATGAAATTTTCAACATATCCTTTTGTATTATCATAGTAATTCAATGGATACCCCATCATTTTTCTATATGTCCAGGTTGCAATTACAAGGAATTTACCCATTGTTTTACAAACTGCTTCATACATTTCTTTTTCATTTTCAACATTAACTACTTTTGGGTTAAAGGCAGTTAACGCAGAAGTCAATGAAGATAAAACACCCATTGGATGCGCCGTTTTAGGGAATCCATCGATGATGTTTTTCATTTCCTCATTTACTAAAGTGTATTTGCGGATGTCGGTTTCAAATTGTTCTAATTGTTGTTTTGTAGGAAGCTCTCCAAAAATGATTAAGTAAGATACTTCAAGGAAATTAGCTTTAGCGGCTAAATCTTCAATAGCGTATCCTCTGTAACGAAGAATTCCTTCTTCTCCATCTAGGAAAGTAATTTCACTTTGACAAGAACCCGAGTTTTTATACCCTGGGTCTAGAGTGATAGCACCTGTTAAATCGCGTAGTTTGTTGATATCGATAGCAGGTTCGTTTTCGGATCCAACAATTACTGGAAACTCAAATTTTTTACCATCGTACTCTAATATTGCTGTTTTTGACATGATATAATTGGAAATTAAGTCTGAATATTTTTAATTTAACAAATTTATGGAATTATAAACGAATTATAAAATTATATTTCTAACGTTTTCGTTAATTTTTAATTAAATTTTGCAAGTTTAATATATACACCTAAAAAGTGAGTCAAAAAAAATGCCCTTTAGAAAACTAAAGGGCATTTACAATATATAATTTCTAAATTATTTTTGTTTGAAAGCGTTCACTCCAGGGAAATAAGCTGTATCTGCTAATTCTTCTTCAATACGCAACAATTGATTGTATTTTGCCATACGATCTGAACGAGAAGCCGATCCTGTTTTAATTTGACCACAGTTTAATGCAACAGCCAAATCAGCAATAGTATTATCTTCTGTTTCTCCCGAACGGTGCGACATAACCGAAGTATATCCTGCATTTTTAGCCATATTAACCGCAGCAATTGTTTCGGTTAACGTACCTATTTGATTCACTTTAACAAGAATGGAGTTTGCAATTCCTTTTTCAATTCCGGTTGATAAACGCTCCACATTAGTTACAAACAAGTCATCTCCTACTAATTGCACTTTATCTCCAATTAATTCGGTTAAATACTTCCAACCATCCCAGTCGTTTTCTTGCATTCCGTCTTCAATTGAAATAATAGGATATTTGGCAGCCAATTCAGCCATGTATTCTGCTTGTTCTTTTGAAGTTCTCACTTTTCCGTTTGGTCCTTCAAATTTAGTGTAGTCGTATTTTCCATCTACATAAAATTCTGAAGCAGCACAATCTAAAGCAATCATTACTTCATCTCCAAATTTATAACCTGCATTTTCAACTGCTTTTTTAATGGTTTCTAAAGCATCTTCAGTTCCACCAGCTAAGTTTGGCGCAAAACCTCCTTCATCACCTACAGCAGTTGAAAGATTTCTATCGTGTAATACTTTTTTCAAATTGTGGAAAATTTCAGTTCCCATTTGCATAGCATGAGTAAATGAAGTTGCTTTAACCGGCATCACCATAAATTCTTGAAAAGCAATAGGCGCATCAGAATGCGATCCTCCGTTGATGATGTTCATCATTGGAACAGGCAATGTATTTGCGGAAACGCCACCCACATATCTGTATAAAGGCAATCCCAACTCATTAGCAGCCGCTTTGGCAGCAGCCAAAGAAACACCAAGAATTGCATTAGCACCTAGGTTTCCTTTATTTGCAGTTCCGTCTAAATCAATCATAATTTGATCGATTAAGTTTTGTTCAAAAACAGAAACTCCTAATAATTCGGGAGCAATTTTAGTATTAACATTTTCAACCGCTTTAAGAACTCCTTTTCCCATGTAGGCTTTTCCGCCATCACGTAATTCAACCGCTTCGTGTTCACCTGTCGATGCTCCACTCGGAACTGCTGCTCTTCCTAAAACACCATTTTCGGTTACTACATCTACTTCTATTGTTGGATTTCCTCTTGAGTCAAGGATTTGTCTTGCGTGTACTTTAATAATTATACTCATTTTATTTTTGATATTAAATATTATATTTTAAATAGAAACACAAATATATCTCATCCATTTTTATTAGATAAACTAAAGCCTTGAATGTTATTA
>NZ_JBJTND010000046.1:0-43948 GCF_046073885.1 Flavobacterium sp. | reverse complement strand
GCACATCATTCAAGAGGACAAGGTCGAGGTGGAACTGTTTGGGCGCCCGGATTTGAATGGGGAGGCATGCAAGGAAATCAATATAAATTTGACCAATACCGTCCGGGTTGGGGAAAACCCATTCAAAAAGTATTCGAAGATACTGGAGTCGATATTTTCTTTCAAGGACATGATCATTTATATGCAAAAGAGCAACTAAACGGAGTTGTATATCAAGAAGTTCCTATGCCAAGTGATGCCACTTATACCTATGGATTTACCTCTAATGGTGATGCATATACCGATGTAACTTTAGATGGCACTGGTCATGTTAAAGTAAATGTCACTCCGGATTGTGTAACAGTAGATTATGTAAAATCATATATTCCAGGAACTACAGGTTCTGCAGGACATACAAATGGAGAAATTGGCCATTCCTATTCTATTGGAACTTGTGCTTTAAATTCTAATCAAGTTAGCACTACAAAACCTGAAGTTGTAGTCTATCCAAACCCAGCAAGTAACTTGTTAACCATTAATTTTACAGATAATTCTACCAATCATAAATACGAATTAACTAATTTATTAGGTCAATCTGTTCTTCAATTTGAAATGAATGAAATAGACACTTCTAAAATTGCAGATGGAATCTACTTTTTAAAAAGTGACCAAAATAACAATTGGACAAAAAAAATAATCATTAAGCACTAAACCGATATAATATGAAAAAGAACTATTTAATAATAGTAACCATAATATTTACTTGTAACCTAATCGCTCAAACGGTTTCAAGACAAGAGGTTTTAGGAAAACCAAGAGATACGGGGATTGCCCTTAAAATGTTTTTTTCAACCCCAGCAGAAATGGCAGTTCAATTTGGAACAACTAGTGGTAATTTAACATCTCAAACTCCATGGCAAACTTTTGCTGCTAATGCACCTGCAGAAATTACCATTAACGGACTTCAACCGGATACTAAATATTATTACAGAGTGATTCATAGAAATCCGGGTGATATTAATTTTACCACACGAGGAGAGCATTTTTTTCATACTCAAAGACAACTTGGTAGTGCTTTTACTTTTGTAGTTCAGGCCGATCCTCACATGGATGCTTCTACCAATGTAGCTTTATATCAAAGATGTTTACAAAATCAATTGGAAGACAATCCCGATTTTATGATTGATTTAGGGGATTTTTTAATGACAGATAAATTAAAAAATCTTACCACAAATACCATTCCTCATGACACAATTCCGTACCGATGCAATTTACTTCGCTCTAATTATGAAACTATTTGTCACTCGGTTCCTTTATTTATTGCTTTAGGAAACCATGAAGGTGAAGCAGGTTGGAATTTAACCGGAACAGCTGATAATATTGCTATTTGGAATACCCAAGAACGCAACAAGTACTTTTTAAATCCAGGACCTGATGGTTTTTATTCTGGTGACACTACCCAACAAAATTTTGTAGGACCTAACAATACTCCTGGGCAAAGAAATGCCTATTATTCTTGGACTTGGGGAGATGCTTTATTTATCGTAATCGATCCCTATTGGTACACCAATCCTAAACCTAATGCAACTGCAAATACCGGTTGGAATTGGTCTCTTGGACTAACTCAATACAATTGGCTTAGAACCACTTTAGAAAGCAGCAATGCCAAATTCAAATTTATTTTTGCACATCAAATTGTTGGTGGTGACCCAGAAGGACGAGGCGGAACAGAATTTGCTGATAAATACGAATGGGGAGGAATGAATTATGATGGAGTTACCCCAGGATTCGCAACTTATAGACCCGGATGGTATAAACCAATTAAAGATTTACTAACCGAAAATCATGTTAATATCTTTTTTCATGGGCATGATCATTTATTTGTTAAACAAGATAAAGATTGTTTAGTTTATCAAGAAACACCGCAACCAAGTTTACCTAATTTTAATTATCCTTCTCAAGCGGCAACTTATGGCTACTTAGCAGGACAAATTGTAGGGAATTCAGGGCATTTAAGAGTTACCGTTACCGGAACAGGACTTCAAGTAGATTATGTGCGGGCTTATCTAACATCGCAAGAAAGCGCTACGCGCCACAATAAAGATATTTCAGCAACCTATTCAATTGGGTTAACAAATTGCTATAATCTTAGTACGAATTCGGCTGTGATTTGGAATAGCAACTATGCAGATGAAATCACTTATCCCAATCCATTTTCAAAAGAAACCACCATTTCATTTACATTAAATAAAGCCCAAAACATTTCAATAATTATTTATAATGAATTAGGACAAGAAATAAAAAATTTAATTCCAGGAAACTTTGTGAATGAAGGTAAATTCCAAGTGGTATGGGATGGAACAAGCAACTCCGGAAGTGAAGTTAATAATGGTATTTATTTTTTCAAAATTTCAGGTGAAAACCGAGAAATAAAATCTGGTAAAATGATATTAAAAAGATAAACTATTTAGTTTAACTTCATTGCACAAGTATTTTATTAAAAAAACATCTAATAATTAAATAACATAAATTATGAAAAAAATAGTCGCATTTTGTTTATTGCTTTTTAGCATTTCAATGACATCACATACACCTAATTATGAAAATCAAGTTCTTAGACATTGGTATATCCAAAAAGAGAATAAACATATTGAGGGATCATTTCATAAATATAAAAATGGCATGGTATCTATTGAAGACGAACACAACAATTTAATTGATGTGCCTTTAAAATATCTATCTTCAGCAGATCAAACTTATGTTCAAAAAAGAGAAAATGCAATTATTAATTTAAATACGCATTACTCGAGCCAAATAACCAAAAATAATTCCGTTTTCTTATCAAATAAAGCAATAACACTGATTCTGATATTTATTTTAATTGGAATTTGTGTTTATTTCTTTTCAAATAATCAAAATCGAAAATACTTAATTCCTCTATTTTTTGCAGGAAGCCTACTGACATTATTCGGATTTGGAAAAAAATTACTTACCACAACCGATCCGAACTTTGTAAATTCAGCATTTATTCCTTTTATTCCAAATGTGCATACCTCTTGGGATAACACCTATTTTTATGTTGAAAGTAAAGGAATTCCAAACCACACCATGATGGTTGGAATATCAAATCATGGTTGGCAACAGCAAGTACCTAATCCGCAATGTTATATTGGAACAAATCATTGGAGTATTCCATTAAATCCAGTCATTGCTGCTACCCCAACTCTTATTGACAATGTACATTTTACAAGAGGTGCAATTGGTATTGCAGCAAATGGAGTTCCTATTTTTAATTATCATACTAATACAGGAGTAGATTCGTATTTGGATGGTCAATTAGATACTTACGGAGGTCATTGCGGCCGAGGAGATGATTATCATTATCACATCGCACCAACACATTTATACACTTTAGGTCAAACTACAACTAATCTTCCATGTGCTTTTTCTTTTGATGGATTTGCAGTATACGGAAGCGTAGAACCAGATGGAACTCCAATGACAACTCTTGATAGCAATCACGGACACTACGGAACTAACGGAGTATACCATTACCACGGAACTGCCACCGCTCCTTATATGATTGGAAGTTTTGTAGGGCAAGTTACTGAAGATGCTACCTACCAACTAATTCCGCAAGCTGCTGCCCATCCTGTAAGAAATGAAAACTGGACTCCACTTGTTGGAGCATTGATAACATCTTGTGTTGCTAATGCAAATAATAACGGATACAACCTTTCCTATACTTTAAATGGAACACCGGGTTATGCAACTAACTTTAGTTGGAGTGGCGCTACATATACATTTAATTATGTTACTCCAACTGGAACTACCACTACTAATTATAATGGTTTTACCCAATGTACCGTTCCATTGGCTGCTACCGTTTTTGCCTTAGATAATGCAATTACTATTTATCCAAACCCAGCAAAAGAGTTACTTCAAATTAATTTAGGCACTACTCTTACGGATAGTGATATTCAAAATATTGCTATTTATGGAATAAAAGGTGAACTATTGCTAAAAACAAATAGTTTTAAACCTTCAATAGATATCAAAAATTTAGCTCCAGGAACTTACTTTGTTAAGTTTCAAATCAATGAAGCTCAAATTACTAAAAAATTATTAGTTAAATAAAATGAAGAAACTAGCACTTTTATTTATCTCTACTATTTCTTTTTCGCAAAGTATTTCCAAAACAATAAACTTGTTACCTGATACCGGGCAAACAACAAGTTACACTACAACATTTGGCGAAGACCATGATTATAATATAAACACACCATCCTATTCTAATAATGGTAACGGAACAATTACAGATAATGTTACCGGATTGATGTGGCAACAAGCAGATGGTGGCGAAATGATATATGAAAATGCTGCTCCCTATTGTGATGCCTTAAATTTTGCCGGTTATACCGATTGGAGATTGCCATCACCTATTGAAGGATTTACTTTGATGAATCTTCAAAATAACAATCCAGCAATGAATTCAACTTTCTTTACAACAAGCACTGCAGAATATTGGTGGACTAACACCGTTCAGGTTGGAGATAATACGAAAGTTTGGTGTACGAATGCAGGAGGAGGAATTGGAAACAAACCAAAATCAGAGACAATTAGCGCCGGTGGAACATTTAAGTACCATACCCGTTGTGTGAGAGATATTGCAACTCCTTCATCACTCCCGAATCATTTTACCGATAATGGAAATGGCACAATTACAGACAATTTAACCCAACTGGTTTGGCAAAAAATTCCAAGTACAACAACTTACACTTGGGAGCAAGCTTTAACCTATGCGGAAGGATTAAATTTAGCCGGAAATACAGATTGGCGCCTTCCAAACATCAAAGAATTACAATCACTTAATGATGAAAGTGTCTCTAATCCTTCTGTAAATTCGGTTTATTTTAATGCGTTAGGAGTTCATAATTATTGGTCATCCACTACTTTAAAACCAAACACAACCAATCCTTCAAGTGCTTGGTATTGGAATACGCAGCTAGGAATAACAACTTACGATCTTAAAACTAATTCAAATTATGTACTGTGCGTAAGAGGAATTCCTACTTTAAGTAATAACGATTATCAAACTGATAATAAAGTTTTTGTAATCTCAAATCCGTTTACTTCAAATATTAAGTTGCTAAACACTAGCGGAAATGAATCATATGAATTATTTGACGCAAATGGGAAATTAATTTACAGCGGAAAAAATATTGAAAAACAGGATTTTTCTGCAATTTCAAATGGATTTTATTATTTGACAATTCAAGATATTATATCAATTCAAATAAAATTAATCAAAATCTAATTTACCCCAGCCACCCTTCTCGGTCCAAACTTCGGTATTGTATAGCTTCTGCTATGTGCATAGACTCTACATTTTCCGATTCTTCTAAATCGGCTATGGTTCGAGACACTTTTAAAATTCGATCATAAGCTCTTGCCGAAAGGTTTAATTTTTCCATGGCATTTTTCAACAATTCAAGTGATTCAGGTTTGAGTTCACAATATTCCCGAACTAATTTCGAACCCATTTGGGCATTATAATGAACATTTTCCAATGCTTCAAATCGAACGGTTTGAATCTCTCTTGCCTTAGTAACACGTTTTCTAATTTCTACACTACTTTCTGCTTTTCGAGTTTCTGTTAGTTTTTCAAATGGCACCGGAGTCACTTCAACATGAATATCGATGCGATCTAATAGTGGTCCCGATATTTTACTCAAATACCGTTGCATTTCCATTTGCGAGGAACTAACAGGGGCATCGGGATCATTAAAATATCCACTCGGACTCGGATTCATACTCGCTACCAACATAAATGAAGACGGATACGTAATTGTGAATTTTGCTCTTGAAATAGTAACCTCTCTATCTTCCAGTGGTTGCCGCATGACTTCCAATACTTCCCGTTTAAACTCGGGTAATTCATCTAAAAACAATACCCCATTATGGGATAACGATATTTCTCCCGGTTGCGGATAACTCCCCCCTCCGACTAATGAAACACTGCTTGCCGTGTGATGGGGACTCCGAAAAGGCCTTTGACTCATTAATCCCGCATCTTTAATTTTACCCGCAACCGAATGTATTTTGGTGGTTTCTAATGCCTCCTTCAAAGTCATGGGCGGTAGTATACTTGGAAGTCTTTTGGCTAACATGGTCTTACCTGATCCTGGAGGCCCAATCAAAATTATATTATGTCCTCCGGCTGCAGCAATTTCCATGCATCGCTTTATGGATTCTTGACCTTTGACATCAGAGAAATCGAATTCTGGAAAATCTAATGTTTTATAAAACTCTTCTCGAGTATTGATAACCGTAGGATCAATAGTTCCATTACCTTCAAAAAAATCAATAACCTGAGTAACATTTTCAATTCCATATACATCCAATCCGTCAACAATAGCCGCTTCTTTTACATTTTGAATGGGAAGAAAAAAACCTTTAAATCCTTCTTCTCTTGCTTTTATTGCTATCGATAATGCTCCTTTTATGGGCTGCAAACCACCATCCAAAGACAATTCACCCATAATGATGTATTTATCTACTTCTTCAGCTTTAATTTGACCGGATGCAACTAAAATGCCAATCGCCAAAGTCAAATCATAAGCAGAACCTTCTTTTCGCAAATCGGCTGGAGCCATGTTAATAGTAATTTTCTTACCAGGAAGTTGATAGCCGTTATTCTTTAATGCAGCTGCTATTCGGTAACTGCTTTCTTTAATGGCATTATCGGGAAGCCCTACCAAGTGGTACCCTACTCCTTTATCAATATTGACTTCTACTGTAATCTTAGACGCCTCTACCCCAAACACCGCACTTCCATAGACTTTTACCAACATAATTATTTCCTATTAATTGACTAGTCTATTAAATATACGAAAAAGAAATCAAACACATTAAGTAAAACAAAATATACTTTTAGTAAATTTTATTTGTCTATATGTAAAATAAACTTTACTTTTGAATTGTAATTTTAAATATAATTTATGAAAACTCACTTTTTATTTCCTAATCAATTTAAAACAATTGGTTGGATTTTATTTATTCCAAGCTTTATTGCAGGAACATTCTTACTATTTTCTGATTTTGATTTTGACAGGAATTATGAGATACAAGTTTTTGCATTTTTGAATGACACCATTTTATCTGATATTAAGTATTGTACAATTATTAAAAATGGAATATTAGACGAGTTTTTAGTTATTTCAATAATTACAGGCGCAGTATTCATTGGATTTTCTAAAACTAAAAATGAAGATGAATTTATTTCAAAAATTAGATACGAAAGTCTAGTTTGGGCAACTTATTTAAATCTAGGATTAATGATATTGAGCACTTTATTCATTTATGGTTTTTCTTATTTTAATGTTTTGATTATAAATATATTTGCGATGCTTATTTTCTTTATTATTCGCTTTCATTTTATGATATTCAAACTAAACAAATCTTTTAGCGATGACGAATAATTTAAAAGTGCTTAGAGCTATAAAAACCATTTCTCAAGAAGAATTGGCTAAACAAATTCAGGTTAGTCGCCAAACAATAAATGCAATGGAAAAAGGAAAATACGTTCCATCTACGGTATTAGCTTTAAAATTGGCTGGTTATTTTAAAGTTTCGGTTGAAGAAATTTTTAAATTAGAAAATGAAGACTAAAAAAATCCCATTATTACTAATGGGATTTTTTTATTTATTTTTTGAAATTCGCAATTCCTTGATTCAACCAATCCTCAAACAATTGTGCATCGGGATCGTAGCTAGTGGTTGGAGTTATCGAATTCAAGTTATTACCATCTAAATCAACCAAAACATACAAAGGCTGTGTATTGGTTTTATATTTTGTAATCATGAAGTCGGTCCATTTATCTCCAATAGTTACAATTTCTGATCCAGTAGAAGGCGAAATATGTTGATCACTTTTAGGTAATTCGCGTTTGTCATCGGCAAACAAGGATATTAATACCACTTCATTTTTCAAGATTTGAGCAACCTGTTCGTCCGTCCAGACATTGTTTTCCATTTTTCTACAATTCACGCATGCATGACCCGTAAAATCTAAAAGTACTGGTTTGTTTACTTTTTTGGCGTAGGCCAACCCTTTTTCATAATCGGTAAAAAGAAGCAATCCATGTTTGTTGCGTTCGGCTCCATCCGGTAATTGATCAGATGAAAATTCAGCAGTTGTACCACCTACCCCATTCGGACTTTCACTATATTCTTCAGGAGGTGGAAATGCACTAATTAATTTTAATGGCTCACCAAACAATCCCGGAATCATATAAAATGTAAACGAAAGAACTAATAAGGCAAGCATTAATCTTCCAACTGAAATATGTGTTAATGGTGAATCATGCGGTAAAGTTATTTTTCCTAATAAATAAATTCCCCACGTTCCAAATATTGCTATCCATATTGCTAAAAAAGTTTCTCTTTCAAACCAATGCAATTGCAAAACCAAATCAGCATTTGATAAAAACTTGAAGGCTAATGCCAATTCTAAAAAACCAAGTGAAACCTTAACGGTGTTCAACCACCCTCCCGATTTTGGCAAGGAATTTAACCAACCTGGAAACATAGCAAACAACATAAAAGGAAGTGCCAATGCCGAAGAAAAACCAAGCATCCCAACAATTGGAGCGATTCCGCCACTCGAAGCAGCCTGAACTAAAAGCGTACCTACAATTGGTCCGGTGCAAGAAAAAGATACAATAGCTAAGGCCAAAGCCATAAATAAGATACCAATAATTCCGCCTCGATCAGCTTGTTGATCTACTTTGTTTGCCCAAGAATTAGGCAACATGATTTCAAATGCACCCAAGAAAGAAGTTGCAAAGAATACCAATAAAACGAAGAAAATCACATTAAACCATACATTCGTAGACAATGCATTTAAAGCATCTGCTCCAAAAATAGCGGTCACAGCCAGACCTAAAACAACATATATTCCAATAATTGAAATCCCATAAATAATCGCATTACGCTTTCCTTGCGCTGGAGTTTTACTTTGTTTGGTAAAGAAACTAACCGTCATCGGAATCATAGGAAAAACACAAGGTGTCAACAAAGCTGCAAATCCACCTATAAAGGCAAAGAAGAAAATAGACCACAATCCTTTTTTCTCTTCGTTTTTTGGTTCAACTTTTGGCGCCGTTTTAACCTCAGTTTGAGTTGCTGGTTTTTCTATTGCAGCTGAATCACTTTTTACTGTATTTGCAACAGCATCAGGAGTTTCTGCAATAGCTACTGTTGGAATTGCAAAGGTCAAATCTACATTATCATTAATACACTGGTTTTGACAAGCTTGAAAATCCAAATTAATAACAATTTTATCAGTTTTTGGATTGGTTATTTTAACCTTTTGAGTCAACGTGGCTTTGTTTTCAAAATAGTATTCATCAACTTCAAAATCTTTATTGAACTCTTTTTTGTACGGACTTTCTTTCGTTTTACCAATCAATTCAAAATTGCCTTTTTGATTTTTAATGGTTACCGTAATTGGTAATGGGCCGCCATCCGGAGTGAATTGAGAATACATGTGCCACCCTTGCTCAATGGTTGCATTCATAACCAAATTGAATTCGGTGTCCGAAATCTTTTCTGTTTTGGCTGTCCATTTAACAGGCTTTTTAATTTGTGAATTCACATTTACAAAAGCAAAAATAGCTAAGAGTAAAAAAAGTAATTTCTTCATTATTGTAATTTAATTTGTAATTTATTTTTGGTGTTTTTTGTAATTTTAAAACGATCATCTTGTCTTTTTCCAACAACCCAAACTATTTGATTATTAGAACATAAAATCCATTGATTTAATTTATCAATTAAAGAGTATTTCTCGTCTTTATAATATTTACTTAACTTCTTTTTTCCTTGCATTCCTATCGGATAAAAATAATCTCCCTCTTTCCATTTTCTAATAGTTAAAGGAAATTGCAAAGCATCTTCATCGACAAATATACAATCGGAATTGACATTTGTAATGTGAATCACGTTACAAAATGAAAATTTTATAGGTGTCTCAAACCCCTCTCCAATTTCATATTCCTGAGTATCCTTATCTTCTCTTGGTGAAACAATTAAATAATCTCGATCTTTTAAAACCATGAAACTATCCGAAAACACCTGTTTACCAGATTGTGCTGTGACTAATTCATAAATATCATTCCATGCCGTAAACTCGAAATCCTTCAGCCACTGAAACAAATAAGCCTTAAAATTAGAATGTTTAAGCAATTCATTAATATTGATTTTTAGCTGATTACCTTCCTCTTGTATTACATTTTCATAAACCAAATTGGACGCATCCTCAACAAGCGATTGGGATTGATTTAAATTCTCCAATGTATTTTGAAAAGAAGAAAGTAAACCCGAATTGAGTTCCTTTAAAACAGGTACTACATTGTGTCGAATTTTATTTCGAAAATATTTGTCGGAAGCATTACTCGAATCTTCGCGCCATTTCAAATTGGTTTCCGAAGCATATTTTTCTATTTCTTCTCTTGAAAATGGCAACAAAGGACGGATGATTTTATCATTTTGTGCCGGAATTCCGGTTAAACCCTCTAATCCAGTACCACGCGTGAAATTAATTAAAAAGGTTTCTAGATTGTCATCTAAATGATGGGCAGTTAAAATATAATCAAAGTTTTTTTTAGCTAACTGACTGTAAAACCAATCGTAACGCAATTTTCTTGCCGCTAACTGAATGGACAATTTAGAATCCTCAGCAAATTTATTGGTGTCAAATTTTTGAATATGCACTGGAATAGATTTCGCTTCACAAAAACTCCTCACAAACTCTTCATCACCATCACTTTCTGTATTTCGAAGTGAAAAATTACAATGAAGCACTTCAATTTCATAATCCAATTGATGAAACAAATCTAGTAAAACCATGCTATCAATTCCTCCGCTTACAGCCAAAAACAAACGCTTTCCTTTCAAAAAAGGAAATTTGGAATCCAAGTGAACTGTTAATTTATCAAGCATCTTTCAAAAATACGGATTTATTTAACTTAAAACAGCAAACATTGCTTTTGCCTTTAACAAGCATTCTTCGTATTCTTTTTCGGGATCGGAAAGTGAGGTGATTGCACTCCCAACAGAAAATGAAACATATTGATTTTGAGCATTATATAGTATACTCCGAATCACCACATTAAAATCGAAGTCACCATTTGGAGTAAAATAACCTACAGCCCCGCTGTACAATCCCCTCTTGGTTTCTTCGAGTTTTTCAATAATATTCATAGCCGAAATCTTAGGCGCACCCGTCATACTTCCCATAGGAAAAGTCGTTCTAAGAATCTCAACTGGTGAAATTGTATTTTCCACTTGAGAAACTATAGTAGATATCATTTGATGAACCTGTTTAAAAGAATACATGCCACATAATTCCTCTACTTCTACCGAACCTTTACTAGCAGTTCTTGAGAGGTCATTTCGAACCAAGTCCACAATCATAATGTTCTCCGAACGCTCTTTTTCATTGAATTCTAAATCTGTTTTTGATTTTTTATCCAATTCAATTTCAGTATGTCTTCGGGAAGTTCCTTTAATGGGTTGTGAAATTATATTAGTAGCTGTTTTTTTCAAATAACGTTCAGGCGAAGCCGAAAGCAAGAATTGCGAATCATTTTTAAAATACACAGAAAAAGGAGCTTCCGAAATGGAATTTAATTTTTGATAGACATCCAATGGATTTATTACAGAATTATCTGCGAAAAATTCCATGCAAAAATTAGCTTCATAAATATCACCACGCTGAATATGCTCCAGCATTTTTTCAACTTTAACTACATATTCTTCTTTTGAAATTCGTGGCTGAATTACAACTTCCGAAGTAAGATTTGTGTAAACAGCACTCTGAATAATCTCTTCAAAATCACTTTCCATTTCATCATCACAAAAACGCAAATAATGCATTTCTAGTTGATTTCCTTTTAGAAGAAAAAGTTTTTTGGGTTGAAAAAAATACAAATCCGGAAATTCCAATCCGTCAAAATTTGCTGAATGCAAATCTTCAGTATCATTTTTCAAGTCATACGACAAATACCCAAAAAGCCAATCTTTTGTTTGCTCTTGGTATTGATGTAAATCTTCAAAGGCATTGATGTAATCCGTTTTTATTGAAGTAAATGCATCCACAGCCAAAACACAATCAAAACTTGAATATTTTTGAGGATAGGAATTGGAATCCAAAAAAGCCACTTCCCTAGCGGAATTGGACCACTGCAAAAGGTACTTTTTAAATTGTGTTGGGTTTTCTATAAACTTGGAAAGCTGCGTTCTCAAAAGATTGATTTATTTTTCAAATTTACAATAAATGAAGTTTTTAGAAACAAAAAAACCTTGAATTTCTTCAAGGTTTTTTATTAAGGGTGGCTGACCGGGTTCGAACCGGCGACCCGCGGCACCACAAACCGCTACTCTAACCAGCTGAGCTACAACCACCATTTTTGACGAGTGCAAATATATTGTAAAAGTTTTCGTTATACAAAGAAAAAAAGAAAAAATTACTTCAAATCACTTAAACTATTGACAGCCAAATATCTTTCTACTGTAAATCCTTCTCCGTGGGCTACACCAATGATTCTACCAAGATCTTGAGCGCGATATTTAACGCTGTCAAGGAAGTTTTTTGAACTAATTGGAGATTCTGGTTCTTTTGAATTTGGATCATAAAATTGAGAGCTGTAGGCCAAAATAGATTCCATTTTTACATCTATAAAACCAGAAATATCTACTACAAAATCAGGCTGAAGATTCTCCCATTGAATATAATGATAAACTACTTTAGGGCGCCATGCTTGTTGGGATTCACCATTTAGTGTTGTTTCAATTTTTCTCAAACCCGATAAAAAACAAGCATCAGAAACCAATTTACTTCCCTTACCGTGGTCAATATGGCGATCCTGAATAGCATTGCACAATACAATTTCGGGTTGGTATTTTCGAATCATTTCAATGATTTTTAGCTGATGTGCTTCATCATTAATAAAAAATCCATCACGCATGTCAAGATTTTCTCGAACAGCTACTCCTAAAATTTGAGTTGCTTTTTCTGATTCCGAATTTCGAATTGCAACCGAACCACGCGTACCTAATTCACCTCGAGTTAAATCAATAATCCCGACTTTTTTACCAAGGCTAATTTCCTTGGCAATAGTACCACTACATCCTAATTCCACATCATCGGGATGGGCTCCAAAAGCTAAAATATCTAATTTCATATGCTCTAATTTAATGCTAATTTAGTCAATCCTAAATTAATGCAAGATACTTTTTAATGTTTGCGACTTGTTTACCGTTTCAATAAATTCTTTTTCGGGTTGGCTTCCGCTATTAATTCCGCAACCAACAAATAAAGATGCAGTAACATTTTGCGAATTAATTTCCATTTTCATACAGCGTAAATTCACATATAAATCAAAATTTCCATCTTGATTCCATTCTCCTAAATAACCAGCATAGTATTCCCTATTATACCCTTCGTTGTTCAGAATAAATGCTTTGGCCAAGTCTTTTGGGAAACCACAAACAGCAGGAGTTGGATGCAATAATTCAATGCAATTTGATGCTTTTATTTCTGAGTCAAACTTAGCTTGAATGTCGGTTTTGATATGTACAATTGCTCCTGCTTGAAAAGTATATGGATTTGAAACAACCACTTCTCCCCCAGCAGATTGCAATACATCAACGATATAATTAGTAACCGTTTGCTGTTCGTTTATTTCTTTTTCTGCCCAAACTACATTTTGATTATCCAAAGCCAATTGAGTCCCAGCTAATGCAACCGTATTAATTGTATTTCCTGATGATTTTATTAATTGCTCGGGGGTGGCTCCCATCCAAAAACCAATTTGAGGATGATAAAAACAATAACGAAATGAATTTGGGTATTTTACTATAAGTGATGAAAAAACTTTTTCAATTGAAAAATTTGGCAATTCAATTACTTCCTTTCTTGACAGAACGACTTTCTCAAAGGTATTGGAATTTATCTCTTCTAGTGCTTTATTTACAAGTGATTCAAATTTGTTTTTGGCATTTTCATCCCAATGCTTTTCTTTTAAAGAAGTAGAAAAATCGGTAAAATTTGAAATTGATTCGGTTGCTTGTTCCGATTCTTTTAGTGGAATTCCATATTTCTTTTCAGAATCAAAAGATACAAATGCAAAACCCGATTCAATTTGATCTAAAGAAAATAAAGTAGCATCTTTATGAAACAGTGCAATTAGTTGATCTGCATTGGGTTTACAATAGCAAACAAACGGTAATTTAGCATCAAAATGGTTTTGGATTTTTTGTAATAATTGACTCATTATCTACGAGATAATACCATATTAGTTAATTTACAAAGTGAAATTAACTTATCATTTTCATCAACAATTCTAATTTCCCAAAGGTGAATACTCGCACCTTTATGCAATATTCTAGCCGTTGCAGTAACCAATCCTTCGCGCTTACTTCTAACATGATTTGCAGAAATTTCGATACCACGAACTTCTTGTTTTTCGGGATTAATGAACATTAAAGAAGCAGCACTCCCAACACTTTCAGCCAATGCAACTGAAGCACCACCATGTAAAATCCCCATTGGTTGATGCACTCTAGGGTTAACCGGCATCGTTGCAACAAGAAAATCTTCACCAGCATCTACATATTCAATTTCTAAAGTTTGCATCAAGGTGTTATTTGACCACTCTTTGCATAATGTCAGCATTTGTTCTCTATCGAAAGCCATGTTATTTTTTTTGCAAAATTACTAATTTTATAGTCACAAACTAATATTGCTCTTTTTCCGTTATTAGAAGGCAGAATTGCTTTTTTATTTTTCAAATAATTGCCTACATTTACAAATTAGAAATTAAGATATGCGTAATTTACTTTTTATACTTCTTTCGGGAATAGCAATCACAATGTCTTCATGTAGAAATGATTTTGCTTTTGAACCAAGTACGGGCGGACTGGAATTCTCTAAAGACACCGTTTATTTAGATACAGTATTTACAAATATTGGATCAAGCACTTATACAATAAAAGTATTTAACAGAAGTGATAAAGACATTTCCATTCCGAAAATTCAATTGGGCAAAGGAGTAAATTCTAAATACCGAATTATGGTTGACGGAATGACTGGAGATGCAGGAGCTCAAGGTAAAATATTCAGTAATGTAGAACTTCTAGCTAAAGACAGTTTGTTTATTTTCGTAGAAGTTACCGCTGATGTTGCTAGCGCCAATCCAACCGATTTTTTATATACCGATCAAATTCAGTTTACAAATATTTCGGGCGCAGCTCAAAAAGTAGAATTAGTAACGCTAATCCAAGACGCTTATTTTATTTTCCCTCACCGAACTCAAAATGCCGACAATACCTTTACGTATGAAGGAATCAATTTAGGTAATGATGACACCAACCAACCTGTTACAATAACAGGAAGTACCCTAGACCACAACGACCCCATAAATCATGACGAATACAATTGGGGCAATGACAAACCTTATGTTATCTATGGGTATGCTTTAGTTCCAGATAACGAAACACTTAATGTGAGCAGTGGCGCTCGAGTTCATTTTCATGCCAATTCGGGTTTGATTATTGCCAAAAACGGTACACTTAGAATTAACGGATTACCATCAACTACAAATGATCCCGCCGATATAACGAAAGAAGTAATTTTTGAAGGCGATCGATTGGAACCTGATTTTTCAGATGTTCCTGGGCAATGGACTGCGATTATTAATTTTTCAACTTCCAATAATAATCTTATTGAACACTTGACGTTAAAGAACGCAACCGTTGGTATTTTGTCGAATAACTTGGCATTAACCACGGATAATTCAGTTACTAAAATGACCATAAAAAATTCGCAGATTTACAACTGTTCAAATTTTGGAATTTTAGGAAGATCGGCACAAATAACAGGAGATAATTTAGTTATCAATTACAGCGGACAAGCTAATCTAGCGGCAACCTATGGTGGAACTTATACTTTTACGAATTGCACCTTTAACAACAATTGGAGCAGCTCTAAACAAGCAGCAGTTTTATTGAATGATTATTTAGAAACAGATACCGCTTATTTGACAAAAACAACGACAACCAATTTAACTAATTGCATCGTATACGGTTCCAACAGTACTGAAATATCACTTGAGAAAAAAGGCGTTTCATTCACTACAAATTTTTCTAATTGCTTGTTTAAAGTTTACGATCAAAGTACGGCTTTGGCAAACAATCCTTTGTATGAAAGCATTCGTTTGGAGCAAAATGGAAACAAGAAAAACCTAAATCCAAAATTTAAAAATAGTGCTAAAAACCAAATGTGGCCAACTGAAAATTTATTTGCGGTAATTCCTCCTGCAAGCTCGAGTCCGTTTGACATCCTCAATAAACCTAGAAATGCTACCAATACCAATATTGGAGCGTATCAGTTTATAGCGAATTAATAGAAAGCCCTATCGGGCTTTTTTTTATTTTTAAATTGTCGAAAACCCGTTAAAAACTATTTACAACTCCTTTTGTAGCTTTTAATTTTTAAACTAAATTTGCATACACAACAAAAGTGCAATTTTTAATTTGCCACTTACAACACAACAATAAAATGATTCACTTTTTCGGAAACGAAAGCGCTGTTGTTTTTGCCGTTCAATCGAGTGAAAACCAACTTTCAGCAGAAACTATTTCTAAGTTAAATTGGCTTTTTGGTAACGCAATAAAAATAGAAAAATCCGTCGTTGCGGATTTTTTTGTAGGTCCAAGAGCAGCAATGGTTACACCTTGGAGTACAAATGCAGTTGAGATTACTCAAAATATGGGTATTTCTGGTATCATTCGAATTGAAGAATTTGAGAAAGTAACAGCAGGTTTCAACCAATTTGACCCAATGCTTTCGCAAAAATACTCGGAGTTAAACCAAGATTTATTTACAATAAATATTGAGCCCGAAGCTATTTTAGAAATTGAAGATATAGCACAATACAACCAACAAGAAGGTTTGGCATTAAGCGCTGAGGAAGTGGACTATTTAGAAAACCTTTCTAAAAAATTAAACCGAAAATTAACCGACTCAGAAGTATTTGGTTTTTCTCAGGTAAATTCAGAACATTGCCGTCACAAAATTTTCAATGGAACTTTTGTAATTGATGGCGTTGAAAAACCAAGTTCATTATTCAAGTTAATTAAGAAAACATCAGCGGAAAATCCGAATGATATTGTTTCTGCATATAAAGATAATGTTGCCTTTATTAAAGGTCCAAAAGTGGAGCAATTTGCACCAAAAAGCGCAGACCAACCCGATTATTACATCAAAAAAGAATTTGATTCGGTACTTTCCTTAAAAGCAGAAACTCATAATTTCCCAACTACTGTGGAGCCATTCAATGGAGCTGCAACCGGATCGGGAGGAGAAATTAGAGACCGTCTTGCAGGTGGTCAAGGATCATTGCCTCTTGCAGGAACTGCGGTATACATGACTGCTTATTCAAGATTACAAAAAGATAGAAATTGGGAAAACGGAATGGCCGAGAGAAAATGGTTGTACCAAACTCCAATGGACATATTAATTAAAGCATCCAATGGGGCTTCCGATTTTGGAAACAAATTTGGACAACCTTTAATTACCGGTTCGATTTTAACTTTCGAACACGAAGAAAACAATAGAAAATTAGGTTACGATAAAGTAATCATGCAAGCCGGTGGAATTGGTTATGGAAAAGCGGCTCAAGCACAAAAACACGAACCAAAATCAGGAGATAAAATTGTAATTCTTGGTGGAGAAAATTACCGAATTGGTATGGGTGGCGCAGCCGTTTCTTCAGCTGATACGGGTGCTTTTGGATCGGGTATTGAATTGAATGCAATTCAAAGATCAAATCCTGAAATGCAAAAAAGAGCAGCCAATGCTATTCGTGGATTGGTAGAAAGTGATGAAAATCCAATTGTATCCATTCACGATCACGGTGCAGGGGGACATTTAAATTGTTTGTCGGAACTGGTAGAAGCAACTGGTGGTTTGATTGATTTAGATAAATTACCTGTAGGTGACCCTACTTTATCTGCCAAAGAAATTATTGGAAATGAAAGTCAGGAACGAATGGGATTGGTTATTGGCCAAAAAGATATAGACACTCTACAACGAATAGCCGAAAGAGAGCGATCTCCAATGTATCAAGTGGGTGAAGTAACTGGAAACCATCGTTTTACTTTTGAAAGCAATAAAACAGGTGCTAAACCTATGGATTTTGCACTTGAAGATATGTTTGGCAGTTCGCCAAAAACCATTATGGCCGACAAAACGGTGGTTAGAAACTACAATGAATTAAGCTATATTCATGAAAACCTTCCAAATTATTTAGAGAATGTTTTAAAACTGGAAGCTGTTGCTTGCAAAGATTGGCTGACTAATAAAGTGGATCGTTGTGTAGGAGGAAAAGTAGCCAAACAACAATGCGCGGGTCCGTTACAACTTCCGTTAAATAATGTTGGAGTGATGGCGCTAGATTATAAAGGAAAAGAAGGTATTGCAACAACCATTGGCCATGCTCCTATTTCGGCACTAATTGATACAAAAGCAGGAAGTAGAAACGCCATTGGAGAAGCCTTAAGCAATATTGTATTTGCACCATTGAAGGACAATTTAAGCAGTGTTTCCCTTTCGGCAAATTGGATGTGGGCTTGTAAAAATGAAGGCGAAGATGCTCGTTTGTATGAAGCAGTAGAAGCTTGCTCAGAATTTGCAATTGAATTAGGAATCAATATTCCAACAGGAAAAGATTCACTTTCAATGAAACAAAAATATCCAAATGATGAAGTAATCGCTCCAGGAACTGTAATTATTTCTGCCGCAGGAAATTGTTCGAATATAACAAAAGTTGTTGAACCGGTATTGCAACGCAACGGTGGTTCTATCTACTATATTAATTTATCGCAAGATGAATTTAAATTAGGCGGAAGTTCGTTTGCCCAAACACAAAATAAAATTGGTGAAGCAACTCCAACAATTAAAGATGCTGCCTTTTTCAAAAAAGCATTTAATACAATTCAAAACCTTATTAAAGACAGACAAATTGTTGCTGGTCATGATATTGGTAGCGGTGGATTGATCACTACTTTATTAGAAATGTGTTTTGCAGATGTGAATTTGGGTGCAAAAATTGATTTCGATTCATTAAATGAAAAAGACATAATCAAATTATTATTTTCAGAAAATATTGGTGTGGTTCTTCAAGCGAAAGACGATGCTACATTTGAAAAAGCATTTGAAGGAATGGAAATTTTCAAAATTGGATCAGTTACTGAAAGTGCTATTTTAGAAATTGCAAGCTGGAAATTAGAAATAAATAACTACAGAAGAATTTGGTTTGAAACTTCTTATTTATTAGATCAAAAACAATCTAGAAACAACAAGGCAACTGAACGCTTTGAGAATTTCGACAAACAAGCATTAAACTATAAATTTCCTTCACATTTTACCGGGAAAGCTCCAATTATTCCAAATAATGCGCGTCCTAAGGCTGCGATAATCAGAGAAAAAGGAAGTAACAGTGAGAGAGAAATGGCAAATGCCATGTATTTGGCCGGATTTGATGTAAAAGATGTTCACATGACTGATTTAATTTCGGGAAGAGAAACCTTAGAAGACATTCAATTTATTGGAGCCGTTGGAGGATTCTCCAATTCGGATGTATTGGGTTCTGCCAAAGGTTGGGCTGGTGCCTTTTTATATAATGAAAAAGCAAAAACTGCTCTACAAAATTTCTATAAAAGAGAAGATACTTTATCGGTGGGTATTTGTAATGGATGCCAATTGTTTATGGAATTGGAATTAATCAATCCAGAACATGAAATTCATGGTAAAATGCACCATAATGATTCTCAAAAACACGAAAGTATATTTACTTCAGTAATAGTTCAAGAGAACAATTCGGTTATGTTATCAACTTTGGCCGGAAGCACTTTAGGAGTTTGGGTTTCTCATGGTGAAGGTAAATTTAAATTACCTTACGAAGAAAGCCAATACCATATCGTTGCCAAATACGGTTATGAGGGATATCCTGCAAACCCAAATGGATCGGATTACAACACAGCTATGCTGTGTGATAAAACGGGAAGACATTTAGTTATGATGCCACATATTGAGCGTTCTACTTTCCCATGGAACTGGGCGTATTATCCTACCGATAAAAAAGATGAAGTTTCACCTTGGATTGAAGCATTTGTAAATGCTCGATTATGGATTGACGAGGTAAATTCTAAGTAATTTATTCTTCGAAATTTTCGTCTTTAAAGCCAATTAAATAGAGTTTATTTTTGGCTCTAGTCATTGCGGTATACAACCAGCGAACGTAATCCCTATCAATTCCGTCGGGAAGATACGGCTGTTCAATAAAAACAGTATCCCACTGCCCTCCCTGGCTTTTATGGCAAGTAATGGCATAGGAAAATTTGACTTGCAAGCCATTAAAATATTCGTTGTTTTTTACTTTTTGAAACCTCGCATATTTTGAAGTCAAATGCTCATAATCTTTTTGAACTTCTTCATAAAGTGCATTCGATTGTTCGTAGGTTAATGAAGGAGATTCACTTTTTAGGGTATCTAAAATTAAAACCGTTTCAAACGGAATCTGATTTGGATAATCGACCATTCGAATCTTAACTTTTGCAAAATTAAATCCGTATAATTCTTTGAAACTGTAAATTTCTAATACTTCTATAATATCGCCGTTGGCAATAAAAACAGCTTCATCTTTTTCTTTTAACCACAAATAATTGTTCTTCCCCACCATCAAATACTCACCTACAGACAAATCACTTTCTTTATCAAGAATTTTAAGTCGGATTTGTTCGTTGTATTGATTGGCTCTTTTATTGGAACGGACAATAAATGCGGTATCTTCAATAGAATAATTACTATATGCCTGATTGATAGCATCTTGAATATCATATCCATCCGTTAAACGAATAATATCTTTGTACCCAGATAGTTTAAATTTAAAATCGGTAATAAAAGAATCTTTAAGCAATTCGCGTAATTCGGTTGCATTGTATAAAATCCCTGAATCCAATTCTTGACGCATTACTTCATCCAATTCAATTGAATCTACACGTTTGTCAAAACCAAGCTCTAAAGTATCTGTGTTTAAAGCGGGTGAAATATCTAAACTTACCGGAGGTAACTGCGCGCTATCGCCCAATAAAATCATTTTACAATTTTCACCACTGTACACATAGGATATCAAATCATCAAGTAGACTTCCATTTTCATACATTTTGCTTTCATTACTTTGGTCAGAAATCATGGAAGCTTCGTCAATAATGAATATGGTATTCTTGTGTTTATTTTGTTGCATGGTAAAGGCTACACCTCCTCCACTCGACTTTTTTGGATAATATATTTTTTTATGAATTGTAAATGCTGGCTTATTCGAATAATTTGCAATAACCTTGGCAGCTCTTCCCGTTGGGGCTAAAAGCACATATTTCTTATTAATTTCAATTAAATTATTTACAATTGTAGAAATAACCGTTGTTTTTCCGGTACCTGCATAACCCTTTAATACAAAAATAGAATCATTTGAAGGCGATTCTAAAAAGGCAGCAATTTTTTGAAAAAATAAATCCTGTTTAACCGTTGGATTAAATGGAAAATTACTGGTTAATATGGAATAAAAATTCTTCAAAGGCTTATTAAATAAACAAGTTGTAAAGATAGAGGATAAAAAGCCAAATTCAATAACCAAATACTATCAATTGAAAAATATTGATTTTTTCTTCGTAAGTTTGCTTATTCAAAAAAGAAATATGTCGAGCAGTATTATTGATAAAACGTACAAAAAATTAGCTGTCCAAGTTGCCTTAGACGGATTGTCATTTGGCGTTTTTGATACCTTGAATAATACACCTCTTCTATTAAAACAAGTTCCGTTTAACTCGATTCAACGAAGTGCGAAGATTGAAGACATCATGGAGGAGGTTTATGGTGACAATCCCGAATTGAAGCACCAGTATGATGAAATTGCTGTTATTCACAGTAATAATTTATCCACTTTTGTCCCAACGGCGCTATTTGATGAAGAATTCATTGGTAGTTACCTTCAATACAATACCAAAGTTTTTGAAACCGACTTTTTTACTTTTGATACACTAGAAAATTATGAGATGAACCATGTGTACATTCCGTATGTAAACATGAATAATTTTTTCATTGATCAATATGGATCCTTTGATTACAAACACGCCCATACAGTTTTGGTTTCTCGACTATTAGATTTATCAAAAAACAAAGAGGAACGCAAAATGTTTGTTCATATGAACGAAAGTCATTTTGAAATCATTGTGGTTCAAAATCAAAAATTACTCTTGTTCAACTCTTTTGAATATAAAACCCCTGAAGATTTTATCTACTATATTTTGTTTACGGCAGAGCAATTGCAACTTAATCCAGAAAACTTCAATTTAGAATTACTTGGAAACATTCAGGAGGATGATGTTTATTTTAAAATTGCCTATCAATACATTAGAAATGTTGCTTTACTAGATGTTTCAGAAAAAAAGAATACTTTTTCTGATGCTGAAAATAGATCATTTTTTATCCTTTTGAACTCGTGAGAATCATATCAGGGAAATACAAAGGCAGAAGAATCACCGCTCCAAAAAATCTTCCGGTTAGACCCACTACCGACATGAGTAAAGAGGCATTATTTAATATCTTAAATAATCATTTTAGTTTTTCAGAATTAAAAATCTTAGACTTATTTTCTGGGACTGGAAACATCAGTTACGAATTTGGATCCCGTGGTTGTGAGGACATTACATGCATTGACGGAGATATGGGCTGTGTGAATTTTATTAAAAAAACAGCCAAAGAATTCGACTTAAATATCACGGCAATAAAAAGTGATGTTTTTAAATTTTTAGAAAAACACAAATCCAGTTATGACATTATTTTTGCCGATCCTCCTTATGGAATGGAGCAAAAGGAATTCGAAAAACTAATTCTTCAAGTTTTTGAAAACGAATTACTTGACGAAGAAGGCATGTTAATTATTGAGCATTCTAAGCACACTAAACTGGATCATTTAGAACATTTTTCCTTTGAGAAAAATTACGGAGGTTCGGTATTTACCTTCTATGAATTTGATTTGGAGGAAGAAACTGAATAAAAAAGCAGACCTATAAGCCGGATTCTGTCACTGATAAATCAGCGCCTTATCATTTATCTAGGCTTGCAATTACTCACAAGCTCCATCTTTCTACCCTTCGACAACGGACGAGTAATCCTTAAATGCCGATATACTTGAAATTTCACCGCATAGAGTTTACCTGGTTTCACTACAGCATTACCTGTACCTGCTTTCTGTTGCACTTGTCCTAAGTTAATTTCTCAACCCGACGGGTGTTACCCGCTATGCTACTCTGTGGTGTCCGGACTTTCCTCTCTTCATAACTGAACAGCGATAAGGCGGTCTGCTCTGCAAAGATAGGTTATTAGATCTGAATATTATTCCAAAGAAAATTCTTTTCCATCTTCGGCAAGATGAACCGATGAAAATATCGTCTGAGCCTCTTCTTTAAAGAATTCAATACTACTGTATCTTGTAGAATAGTGTCCTAAAATAAGGTTTTTTACTTGGGCTTTACTTGCTATAGTTGCTGCTTGCTTTGCGGTAGAATGCATTGTTTTTTCGGACAAAGCTGCTTCACTTTCTAAAAAAGTACTTTCATGATACAAATAATCCGCATTTTGAATTACCGGAATAATGCTTTCATCGTATCGGGTATCACTGCAATAGGCATAGGATTTTACTGGCAAAGGGGGAAATGATAATTCAGAATTTGGGATAACTGTTCCATCTTCCAGAGTAATGTCTCCGCCAAATTTTATTTTGTTAAAATATACTTTATCAATGTTGTAGTTTTCTATTGTTTCAAAATTTAATTTTCTTTCACTATTTTTTTCTTGAAACAAAAAACCATTAGTGTATATACGATGACTTAACGGAATAGTTTTAACAATTACTTTATCGTCTTCAAAAACGGTAACCGATTCTTTTTCTGTCAATTCATGAAAATAAAGATTGTAACCCGAATACGAATCGGAAGCTCTTAATTGCAGCAGAATAATTTCTTTAATTCCTTTAGGTCCGTATATGTGCAAATCATTTTCGCGGTTTAACAACATAAAAGTAGATATTAAACCAATTAATCCATAAAAATGATCTCCATGTAAATGCGA
Source organism: Flavobacterium sp. (assembly GCF_046073885.1). GTDB lineage: Bacteria > Bacteroidota > Bacteroidia > Flavobacteriales > Flavobacteriaceae > Flavobacterium. The sequence goes on along the minus strand of NZ_JBJTND010000046.1, from coordinate 19,716 downwards.
AATAAAAATGTGATTGATTTTAGAAAACTTAATTTTGCTTTTACGCAATTGCACCTGAGTTCCTTCGGCACAATCAATTAAGAATACTCTATTTTTTATCTCTAAAACCTGTGAAGTTGGATTGGATAAAGTTCTGGGAGTGGCTGCATAACAACCTAATATAGTTAGTTTCATAAGATTAAAACATTGAAAAAGTTAGAACTAACTACCGATTATTTATTTTTCGTTTTTGTTATTTTCAATTTTACCCAAGCGAACAACTTGAACAATAACATAGACTAATAAGGCTACATTTACTCCAATTTTGAAAAAATCAAAATTCTGAGTTTTGAACCCTTTAATTATTCTACTTGTTAGCAAAAAAGTTAGGATAAATAAGAAAGCTATGTAAATATAAAGCAGCATTTTATTGTTTATTTTCATGTAGTTGTAATTAAAATCCCAAATCTCGCTCTATTTCTTCCATTTCAATAATATCATGTGCCTCTTGAATTGAAGGAACGACCGTTAATTGAGCTGGAACGGCATTGAAATCAATATCGGAAGCTACTAAAACAAAAGATTTTTTCCCTTTTGTATGTAATTTCGACAAATCGGAAAACAATTTAATATCAGAAAGTTGCACATTTTTATCATGTGTTACATCTACAATTAAATTTTGATTTTTAAAAGATCCGTGTTCGTGTGAAAGTTTTTCAAGAAAATTTTGAATGGCTCCCTGAGTATCTTTTATTATGGTAGTATGTCCTTTTTGATCTACTTTCATCCTTGAATTGTTTACTGTTTAATTTTGGAAGCCAATAAATAAATTACCGCCATACGAATAGCCACTCCATTTTCTACTTGATCTAAAATTACCGATTGTTGTGAATCGGCAACATCAGAGGTAATCTCTACACCACGATTTATTGGACCTGGGTGCATGATGATAATTTCTTTATTTAATGAATCTAAAAAAGCTTTATCAACTCCATATTGTTGAGCATATTCTCTTGTAGAAGGAAAATAATTCACATCCATTCTTTCGTTTTGAACACGCAACATATTGGCAACATCACACCATTCAAGAGCTTTGCGAAGATTTGGTTCAACGGTAACACCAAGACTCTCAATATATTTCGGAATTAATGTTTTTGGTCCGCATACTTTCACTTCGGCACCTTGCATTTGCAAAGCATAGATATTTGACAATGCTACACGCGAATGTAAAATATCACCAACAATTACTATTTTTTTGCCTGCTACTTCTCCTAGTTTTTCTCTGATAGAAAAGCTATCTAATAAAGCTTGTGTAGGGTGCTCGTGCGCACCATCACCAGCATTAACAATACTTGCATTTACATTTTGTGAAAGAAAATAAGCAGCTCCAGGATTAGCATGACGCATCACAACCATATCCACTTTCATAGAAAGGATATTATTTACTGTATCGATAAGGGTCTCCCCTTTTTTCACTGATGATTGTGCTGCCGAAAAACTAATTACATCTGCTGAAAGTCTTTTTTGAGCTAATTCAAATGATAATTTAGTTCGTGTACTGTTTTCGAAAAATATATTAGCAATAGTAATATCTCGTAAAGAAGGAACTTTTTTTATTGGTCTGTTAATTACTTCCTTAAAATGATCGGCAGTTTCAAATATTAAATCGATATCTTCTTTAACAAGGTATTTAATTCCTAATAAATGGTTTACACTTAATTCTTTCATAATTATTCTTTAATCAAATAAACAGCATCTTCTCCTTCTTTCTCTTGCCAGCAAACTTTAACTTTCTCGCCATTAATAGCGTCTACTTGTCTGCCTCTGTAATCGGGTTGAATTGGCAAATGGCGACTAAACCTTCTATCTATTAAGGTTAGCAACTCAACTTCTGTTGGGCGACCAAATGATTGAATCGCAGTTAATGCCGCATTTATACTTCTTCCGGTATATAAAACATCATCAATGAAGACAACTTTTTTATTTTCAACTAAGAAATCGATTTGAGTTTTATTCGCCTCTAATAGCTTATCGCCTCTACGAAAATCATCTCTAAAAAAGGTAATATCCAAGAACCCTAAGGAAATGTTTTTTAATTGGTACTCGGTTTCTAGAATTTGCTGAATGCGTTGGGCTAAATATTTACCTCGAGGTTGCAATCCAATTAATACAGTATTTGAAAAATCAAGATGCTTCTCGATTAACTGACAGGCCAAACGATTTAGGATGATAGTAACTTCTTTGGAAGTGAGCAATATTTTTTGACTCATAATGAAGTGTTGTTTGGAGTGTAAAAGTAATAAAAATATTATAAATGGACCTAAAAAAATCCTTATACAAACGTAAAAGGATTTTTATTTATTGATTTTATTCAAAACCGAAATTATTTTGTTATCCAATTAACAATTTCAGCATCTGTTGGAAGCACCTGCGGAAGCACTACTTTTTCCAACTCACCTTTTTCATTAATTAAATACTTCTGGAAATTCCACTCTACTTGACTGTCTTGCAATCCGTTTTTAGATTTTTGTGTCAAAAATTGGTACACAGAACACATATCTGCTCCTTTAACCGAAACTTTTTCCATCATTGGAAAAGTAACTCCATAATTTTTTTGGCAAAATTCACTTATTTCTTTGTTTGTTCCTGGTTCTTGTGAAGCAAAATTATTTGCTGGAAAACCAACAATCACAAAATTATTGGATTTATATTTTTCATATATAGCTTCCAAGTCTTTATATTGAGGTGTCAAGCCACATTTAGAAGCGGTATTCACAATTAGAATTTTCTTTCCTTTTAGCGAAGCAAAATCAAATTCATTTCCAGATAAATCGTTTACTTTATACGAATAGATAGTTTCTTTTTTCATTGTTTTTGTTTTTGTTGAAATTGGAACAGTGGTCTCTTGGGCTTGATTTTTGCAACTTAATAACATGCAAAATCCTATTACTAATACTATTTGTTTCATAATTATTTTTTAAAAGTTTTTCGATATTTCAAATAAACCAAAGTAGAAAAAACCATATAGGTAATGAAAACATAGAGATAAATAATCACATTTTGTTTTTCCCCTGATGCATACGAGTGCATTCCAGTTAAATGGAAATTTACTCCGAAATAAGTCATTAAAATAGATGCAAATGCCAATACACTCATAAAGTTAAATGTAAACAAACCTCTTAACGACGGCACAAAACGAGCATGTATCACAAAAGCATAAACCATAATACTAATTAAAGCCCAAGTTTCTTTTGGGTCCCAACCCCAATACCTTCCCCAACTTTCATTAGCCCATTGACCTCCTAAGAAGTTCCCAATAGTTAGCATTACCAAACCTATAGTCAAAGCCATTTCATTGATGTAAGTTATTTCTTTAATATGTAAGGTCATTTTTTCTTTGTTGCTTTCATTAGTGAACAACATCAAAAACAAGGCTACTAATCCTAATACCATACCCAATGTAAACGGACCGTAACTCGCCACAATAACGGCTACATGTATCATCAACCAATAGGAATTCAATACCGGCTGTAAATTGGCAATTGAAGGATCCAACCAATTTAAATGTGCCACCATTAATATCATAGAAGCTACAAAAGTTCCTGATGCTACCGTTAATTTTGATTTTCTATCAAATGCCAAGGTAAAAAACATAGTCGCCCAAGCAACATATATCATACTTTCGTAGGCATTACTCCATGGTGCATGCCCAGAAACATACCAACGAGCAATTAAACCTAGAGTATGAAAAACAAACAATAACCCCACAATAATATGGAATGCAGTAACAGCAATTCGTATGGGTTTATTATTAAAGAAGATATTTATGATTACCATGATAAGCATCAAACTTCCGGCAAGCATGTACATCCAAAATAGATTTTTGAATACATCATATTTATTTAACAAAATCTCCGAAGAAATTTGATCGTCAGATGGGCGCACTGCTTTTCCATATTTCTTTTGGTAATTCTCCATACCCAGCAACATGGTGTTTGCCATAGTAAAATCTTTCGTTTTGGTAGCTTTAGCTAAAGCATCAAAATAATAAGGCAAGGCATTTTTTATGGCATCGAGATCATTGCCCATTGGGTGATCAATTTCTAAATAAGAAAGCCATTTGTTGTTTTTATCATTCGGAATTGGAAATACTTTCAAAATGTTTCCGCTTAACGCCGAATTTAAAAGATTTACTTTTTTATCTACTTCGATAAAATCTTTTTGAAACTGATCAGGCGTATTAGTTTTGTATGCTTCATCTAAATAGGGACTCAATTTATAATTCCCCATTTTGTCAAAAAGTGACCTAAAAGTAACGTACTTATCTTCGGGGTTAACCCCAATAATTTTTCGGATGCTATCGTTACCTGTTTTAATATAAATCAACGGTAATTCAAACCAAGCCGTTGGAAATTGCGACATGGAGATGAACACTTGATCAGAATTCATGCCTTCATAGGTTTCACGCTTACTCACTTTTCGAAGTAATTCAGATGAAAATGTATTGATCGGTTTCATTCTACCTCCATCATCTTGAATCACCAATCTACCAAATTTTTCAGCTTGTGCTTCGGGAACTTTATAAGCTAAAATTGAATCGAGATAATTGAATTTAACATGATTATTTTGATGTTGGGAGAAACCCGAAAAACTAACCAACAATAATAAAATTGAAAGTAATTTTGATTTTTTATTTTTCACTTCTTCTAACTTTCTTTTCAGATCAGCAAAACGTGTGTTCTTTACAAACAAAATCGCCATCATTGCAAAAAACAAAAAGAAATAACCAATATAAGTTACCAAAGTTCCCCAATAATCGTGGTTTACAGAAAGAATGGTTCCTTGTTCATCGGGATCAAATGACGATTGAAAAAAACGATACCCACCATGATCTAAAATGTGATTCATGTAGATATCGGCATTGAATTTTGTGTTGTTATCAGTAACTGTAACCTTACTTTCGTAGGAAGAATAACTTTTTTCTGTTCCCGGATATTTTTTGGCAATAAAATCATTCAGAGTAATATTAAAAGGCAATGTGTACACTTTGCTTCCAAAAAATAGCGTAAACTCTAAATTTCCTAATTTTACTACTTGAGGTTCTCCGGCATTTCCTTTAGACCCTTTAAGTAAAACTTCTTTTGATTTTCCTTCTGATTCCACATTTACAATTAATGCATCTGTAGAATTTTTCTTTTTAAATTTTTTACCCGAAACAATGTCTTTCAACCCTTTAATTGGCTGCTCAGGAAACACAAACTGTGCACCGCCTACATTGTATAAAGAACGAAACATTAAAGGTTGTATCGCATCTTTATTTACTTCACCCTGAAATTTATCAGCCATACGCATAAACTGTCCGTCAAACGGAGCTTCAATTGTAGTTTCTGCTCCAGTTGTAATATTTATTGCTCCTTTAGTTGGTTTATTCAAAGCAAAAAGCACATTGTGAATGTTGCTAACAGTTCCTTCTTCAAGGTAGTGTTCATTTCGAGAGCCTCCCCCCGATTCTACCATTTTTAAAAAAACCTTACCATTTGCGGAAGCTTTAATGGTATCTTTGGCATCCATGATATAATTTTTATAATCAATCTTGAATGAAGTGGTATCAAATTTATCATTGATTGCAAAATAATTACTTGCAAATGGAGGACAAACTGCAGGTGATAATAATAATGGTTGTTCTAAAACGCGTCTTTTTAATTCTCCATGATACTGACCGTCTACATATACCGTAAGGAAATTATTGCTTGAATAAACTTGATTGGATGTTGCTCCTTCTCGAATAGGCATCATTCCTTCGTAACTGATGTATCTAGTGATGAATGCTCCAAAAATGATAAACACAAAAGACAAGTGTAATAGTAAAGTTGCCCATTTTTCTTTTTTGTACAATTGGTATCTTTTAATATTTCCAGCGAAATTTATCATGAAGAAAACCATAATCACTTCAAACCACCATGCGTTATAGATCCAAATTCTAGCAGTATCGGTATTGTAATAACTCTCAATAAAAGTTCCTATTCCCATAGCAAGAGCAAAAACTAAAAACAAAACCGCCATTAATCTTGTTGAAAAAAGGAAAGAAAAATACTTATTATTCATGGTAATAAAATTTGTAGTGACCCAATGAATTGGAATTGCAAAAGTAAATTAAAAAAAGTGAAATTAATAGTCCGAATAGAGGTTTTAAATGCTAATCAACCCACAATTTTTTGTTAAAATTCATTTGTTTACTAATTCAAAAAAAAAGAATAATTTTACAAAATGATATCGATAAGCATACTTGGTTCTGGAAATGTAGCCCAACAATTGGTTTCTGCTTTTGAAAAAGCTGATAATATTCAATTGGTTCAGGTTTTTTCTAGAAAACAAAACACTATTTCTACCTTATCAAAATCGGTATCCATAATTCAGGATTACAATCAATTAGAGTCTGTTGATCTGTTTATTATTGCCGTTTCAGATGATGCAATTGCTAAAGTTTCGGAACAAATTCCATTTCAAAATAAATTAGTGGTACATACTTCGGGAAGTGTTTCAATGGAAAGTTTAAGTGATGTAAATAGAAAAGGAGTTTTTTATCCGTTACAAACTTTATCGAAAACCAAAGAAATAAATTTCAAGGAAGTTCCACTTTGCCTTGAAGCAGCAACAGCTTCTGATAGGGAGTTACTTCACAAAGTTGCTTCTTCAATATCGAATCAGGTGTATAATATTGATTCTACACAGCGCCAATCATTGCATGTTGCTGCCGTTTTTGTAAATAATTTCACCAATCATTTATTTCAAATTGGAGCTGCTATTTGCAAAGAAAACGGAGTTTCATTTGATATTTTAAAACCCTTAATTAAAGAAACTGCAGATAAAATTAATTTTCTTTCACCTGAGGAAGCGCAAACCGGACCTGCAAAAAGAAGAGATACAACGACAATAAATAAACATTTGGATTTTTTAACGGATTCGAATCAAAAAGAAATATACAAACTAATAACAAAATCAATAATTGATAATGGAAAGTTATAAAGAAATAATGAATCAAATTACCACCTTCATCTTTGATGTTGATGGCGTTTTAACAGATAGTTCGGTTCACGTAACGGAAAATGGGGAAATGCTTCGAATTATGAATATTCGAGACGGATTTGCCATGAAAGCTGCTTTAGAAAGTGGTTATAATGTTTGTATTATTTCGGGGGGTAAAAATGAAGGAGTTCGAGTTAGATTACGAAATTTAGGAATTCATGACATTCATCTTGGGAGCCCTGATAAAGTGGAAACTTTCAAAGAATACATTGAATTGTATCAAATTAAACCGGAAAACGTTTTGTACATGGGAGATGATATTCCCGATTATCATGTCATGCAATTAGTTGGTTTACCAACTTGCCCACAAGATTCAAGTCCAGAGATAAAAGCTATTTCAACATATATTTCTCATAAAAACGGAGGCAAAGGAGCCGTTAGAGATGTAATTGAACAAGTGATGAAAGTTCAAGGTAAATGGCATTTGTACTATAATGGGAAGCACGATTAACACTGAATATAAAACATGAAAATCCTACAATTAATTCGTTATAAAAACTTATTACTATTAGCATTAATGCAGTTTGTCATCCGGTTTGGATATTTAGAGCAAATTCAAATTCCGCTTGCATTATACTACTGGCAATATGCATTACTTATATTATCAACTGTTTTAATTGCTGCCGGCGGCTATGTTATCAACGATGTTTTTGATCAAGATGCAGACGAAATCAATAAGCCAGAAAAAGTAATTATCGGAACCTATCTTTCAGAATCGTCTGCTTATAATTTGTATGCCGGATTAACAATTTCGGGGGTTGCCTGCGGTTTTGTACTTGCCAATTCAGTTGCTCATTCCAACTTTGCGATCATTTTTGTTCTTATTGCTTCCCTTCTCTATTTTTATGCAAGCAGCTTAAAGCAAATTCCGTTTTTGGGAAATATTTTAGTTGCTTCCATTCTTGCAATTAGCGTTTTAATTATTGGTGTTTTTGATATTTTCCCAAATACCTTTGAGATTAATCAACAGGAAATGAGTATCGCATTTTTAATATTATGGGATTATGCCAAATTTGCATTTATGCTAAATTTAGTGCGAGAAATTATCAAAGATATTGAAGATGTTGAAGGAGATAAAATTCAGGAAATAAAAACATTACCAATAGTTATCGGAATTAAAAATTCAAATAGATTTGCCTTTGCGTTATTGTTAGCACCCTTACTCTATTTATTTTATTATTTGTACAATTACTTGTATTCAAACAATTTATTTATTGGGATTTTATACATGATAATCTTTGTAATTGCTCCAATGATTTTTAGTTTGATTTTGATTTGGAAAGCAAAAGAAAAAAAGGATTATACCAAATGCAGTCAGTTATTAAAATGGATTATTTTCTTTGGTATATTATCGATTTGGGTAATTACCTATAATATTAAACACCATGCCTAAGCCCTATAAAATAGTTTTAGCTTCTGGCTCACCAAGAAGACAACAATTTTTTAAAGATTTTGATTTAGAGGATCAATTTGATTTTGAAATTCGATTAAAAGAAATCGATGAAATATACCCTAATCATCTTAAGGCTGAAGAAATAACAAATTATCTAGCGGAATTAAAAGCAAGTGCTTTTAAAGATGATTTAGCCGAAAATGAAATACTTATTACCAGCGATACATTAGTTTGGCTAAAAGACAGAGCGCTCGGAAAACCAAAAGATTATGACGATGCATTTTTGATTTTAAAATCTTTATCAAATGCTACACACGAAGTCATTACCTCCGTTTGCTTTAAAACCACAACTAAAACCGAAACTATTTTTGAAGTCACGAAGGTTACCTTTACCGAATTAAGCGATGCTTCCATTCATTATTACTTAAAAGAATACAAACCCTTTGATAAAGCAGGTGCCTACGGAATTCAAGAATGGATTGGGTTAATTGGTATAACAAAAATTGAAGGTTCTTATACTAATGTAGTTGGCTTGCCTACCGAAAAAGTATATGCTTATTTAACAAAGAATTATTCCAATAATTTGTAGCTTTACAATAATTAAAAACAATTATTGCTTTTCATTTAATTAAAATATTATGAATAAATCAAATAGATGGAAAACAAACTACACTTGGTTGTTAGTAATTAATGCCGCATTCATTGTATTGTTTTATATATTAATGCAAATATTTTCTTAGCTCATGCAGCAACTTGATTGGATAATTTTATCGGCTACACTATTATTCATCATTTTTTATGGAGTTTATAAAACTCGTGGGAGTAAAAATGTTGAAGAATACATCCTTGCTAATAAAGAAACTCCTTGGTGGTTGGTTGGTCTTTCGGTAATGGCCACACAAGCATCCGCAATTACCTTCTTATCTACACCCGGACAAGCCTATCACGACGGAATGGGATTTATTCAATTTTATTTCGGACTCCCAATTGCAATGATAGTTATTTGCATGGTCTTTATTCCTATTTACCATAAATACAAAGTTTATACCGCTTATGAATATCTTGAGCAACGTTTTGACGTAAAAACAAGATCACTAGCCGCAATATTGTTTTTAATTCAAAGAGGATTGGCAGCCGGTATTACTATTTATGCACCAGCAATAATTCTATCTACTCTATTGGGTTGGAATATCACTCTACTCAACATCCTCATAGGTTTATCGGTAATATTTTACACCTTTATCGGAGGAACACGAGCAGTAAACATGACTCAAAAACAGCAAATGTTTGTCATTTTAGTGGGAATGTTTATTACTTTTTATTTGATTCTTCACATGCTTCCAAACGAGATGACTTTTTCGAATGCACTTCATATTGCTGGGGCAAATGACAAAATGAATATCCTTGATTTTTCTTTGGATACCGAAACAAGATATACCATTTGGAGTGGAATTACTGGGGGATTTTTCTTAATGCTATCTTATTTTGGAACCGATCAAACTCAAGTTGGAAGATACCTTTCTGGGAAAACCGATCGTGAAAGTCAAATGGGATTAATTTTAAATGGATTTTTAAAAGTTCCGATGCAATTTTTTATTCTTTTAACTGGTGTAATGGTTTTTGTGTTCTTTCAATTTAATGCCGTACCACTGAACTTTAATCCAAATAATAAAAATCTAATTGAACACTCAAAATACAAACTTGAATATCAAAATCTTGAAAAAAAATTAGCCAATTTAGGAGAAGAAAAAAAAGAATACAACCTTTTATACATTGACCATTTAAATCAAAATTTTGATAATCCAATTCTAAGAAACAAACTTGAGGAGTTAGCCGGTAGAGAAAAAGACCTCAGAGATCAAGCAAAAGAATTGATTGCAAAAGTAGATTCGAAGGCAGAAACTAACGATAAAGATTATGTTTTTTTACATTTTATCTTACACTATCTGCCTAAAGGATTAATTGGACTTTTACTCGCTGTAATTCTGTCTGCTGCAATGTCATCATCCGCTTCAGAGCTTACTGCATTAGCATCAACAACAGCTATAGATATTTACAAGCGCAATGTAAAAAGTGAACTTTCTGAAAAGCACTTACTCAACGCAACACAATTTTTTACTTTAGGATGGGGCATTATTGCAATATTATTTGCTTGTTTCTGCACGCTATTTGAAAACTTAATTCAGTTGGTGAATTTATTGGGTTCCATCTTTTACGGAACCGTATTAGGAATATTCTTGGTTGGCTTTTTATTTAAATATGTAAAAGGTAAATCGATATTCTTCGGTGCGGTAATTAGTCAGATTTCTATTTTCTTTATTTACTACTACTTCATCCATATTTATCCAAGCGGACAAGAAAAACTAGGGTATTTATGGCTTAATTTTATTGGAGCAGTTTTAACAATTGTAATTTCAAGTCTATTACAATTAACATTAAATTTAAAGAGGAAAATTCAGAATTAAGCAGTAATTATTTCTTGAACCAATTCTGAAACCAAAGTGAATTGCTCTTCTCTTGTTAAATGAGAATTATCAATTTCTACAGCATCTTCGGCCTTAACCAATGGAGAATCTGCTCTATGAGTGTCAATATAATCACGCTCTTGAACATTTTGAAGTACTTCATCATACGAAACCGAATCACCTTTTGCTTGAAGTTCTTCAAATCTTCTTTTTGCTCTAGTCTCCGGACTTGAGGTCATGAAAATTTTTAATTCGGCTTCAGGAAAAACAACAGTACCGATATCTCTACCATCCATTACAATACCTTTATCCTTGCCCATTTCTTGCTGTTGTTCAACTAATTTTGAGCGCACCTCAGAAACTTCAGCAATCCGACTTACAAAACCAGAAACTTCAATAGTGCGTATTTCTTTCTCTACATTAACCTCATTTAAATACATTTCAGCAAAACCTAATTCGGCATTAAAATGAAACTGCAGTTTGATATTTGGAAGACTATTAATCAAAGAAGTTTTGTCTAAAGTTTCTTTGGATATGAAATTATTTTGCATTGCAAACAAAGCAATTGCTCTGTACATTGCACCGGTATCAACATAAATATACCCCAAACTTTTAGCAAGTTGTTTTGCTAGGGTACTTTTTCCTGTAGAAGAAAAACCGTCAATGGCAATGGTAATTTTTTTCATGATTATTTTTTACAAATATAGGGAAAGAAAATGCTAATCATTAAAATTAATGATCAAGCCAAACAGACTTGTATTTCCTGCCAATGAATATCTAGAGTGGGAAAAATTAAATTTAATATTATTCATTTTCAATCCGAAACCTAGAGAAATCCCAGAAAAATTTCGTTGATCTACCACACGCAATTCTTCACCTCTTCGAAAATTATATCCAAAACGTAAGTTAAATCCTTTTTTAGGAAACAACTCAGCGCCAATAATTAAATGACGCAAAGCATTATTCATAAAACCAACTTTCTCTGGTGTTTCAGTTCCATCGATACTACTTGTTGCTCGATTGGGATTGGAGAATGCAATATTCCATTGTTGTAAGTTTTCTAATGTCAAGTGCCATCTAATAGGTACATTTTCGACCTCTTGGGAGACTCCAATCATTACCTCAAGTGGTAATTTTTCTTGCAAACCCGAATACGTAGTGATTTGGGCACCTACATTACGTACAACAAAAGCCCAATTCACATCATTTCGATCATCTATAAACAAGGCTCCAATATCTGCGGCAGCACCAAAAGAAGTATAACTCTCTAAATTAGAAGATATTAATTTACCATTAGCACCAAAATAAAAATTGGAATGAGGCACATTATATGAATAACCAAAGGACAACGCCATTTCACTACCCGTAAATGTGGAAGTCGCAGAACCGTATTCATCATAACCCTCAAATTTTCCATAATTCACGTAGTTTACCCCAGCATGAAAAGTTTGTACATGACGATCATAGGTGTACGCATATGAAGCGGTGCCATAAGTGATTGCTCCCAAGTAATTTCCATAGTTTACAGCTAAGTGATTGTCCATTTCTGGATTAATAGTTGCTGGATTAAAGAGAGCTTGATTTACATCTTCATCGTAAAATGTCAAGACCTTACCGCCTAGTGCAGCTTGTCTTGGTGAAGTAACCAAATTTAGAAATTGGTAAACCGACTTACCTCCTATTTGACCATAACTTATGGTGCAAAAAAGAACAACAAAGGAGATAAATAGTTTTTTAATCATACAATATTTGCGAAACACTAGTCTATAACGGAAATGCGAAGATATTATTTTCAAAGTTAAGTCAAAAACACAAATAAAAAAGGCATGAAACAAAAATGCTCATGCCTTTTAATATTTAAAATCTAATTAGTCTATTGTCTTAGCATTTTTGACTTTAGTATTCGTCAATGCGATATCAATAACTTCGCTCATTTCTTTTACATAATGAAAAGTAAGACCTGATAAATAATCCGATTTTATTTCGTCAATGTCCCTTTTATTTTCATGACACAGGATTATTTCTTTGATATTAGCTCTTTTTGCAGCAAGTATTTTCTCTTTAATTCCGCCCACAGGCAACACTTTTCCTCTCAAGGTAATTTCACCTGTCATTGCTAAATCTTTTTTAATTTTTCGTTGTGTATATAAGGAAACTAAAGAAGTTAACATAGCAATACCAGCACTTGGCCCGTCTTTTGGCGTAGCTCCTTCAGGCACATGTAGGTGCACATTATATTTAGAAATCACTTCTGGATCTAAATTAAATAAGGTAGCATTGGCCTTAATATATTCTAAAGCTATAGTTGCAGATTCCTTCATTACCGTACCTAAATTTCCGGTCAATGTTAGCGCTCCTTTACCTTTTGAAATCAATGATTCTATAAATAAAATATCTCCTCCAACAGAAGTCCAAGCCAAACCAGTAACCACACCAGCCACTTCATTTCCTTCGGCTTTATCTCTTTCTAATCTGGGAGCTCCAAGCACTTTAACAATATCTTCGTCGGTTACTTTTTTATTGTATTCTTCATCCATTGCAACCGATTTGGCTGCATTTCGAATTACTTGCGCGATTTTCTGTTCCAAACCACGAACACCCGATTCACGTGTATAACCCTCTACAATTTTCTCTAATTGTTTTTTACCAATAGATAAATCTTTGGTAGTCAATCCGTGTTCTTTTAATTGCTTCGGAAATAAATGCTGATGTGCAATTTCTACTTTTTCTTCAGTAGTGTAACCTGCCATTTTTATAACCTCCATACGGTCTCTCAAAGCAGGTTGAATGGTAGACATTGTATTGGATGTAGCAATAAACATCACTTTTGATAAATCATAACCCAACTCTAAGAAATTATCATAGAAAGAACTATTTTGTTCTGGATCTAAAACTTCGAGCAAAGCAGAAGAGGGATCTCCTTGATTGCTTATGGATAGTTTGTCGATTTCGTCCAAAATAAAAACCGGATTGGATGTTGTTGCTTTTTTTATACTTTGAATAATTCTTCCTGGCATAGCACCAATATAGGTTTTTCTATGACCGCGAATTTCTGCTTCATCACGCAATCCACCAAGAGAAATTCGAACATATTCTCTTCCTAATGCTTCTGCAACCGATTTTCCAATAGATGTTTTACCAACACCCGGAGGACCTGTTAAGCATATAATTGGCGACTTCATGTCGTTTCTTAATTTTAAAACAGCAAGATGTTCGATCATTCTTTTTTTCACATCTTCCAATCCAAAATGGTCGCGATCTAATATTTTCTGAGCGTGCTTTAAATCAAAATTGTCTTTAGAAAATTTGTTCCATGGTAAATCTAAAAACAAATCCAAGTAGTTTCGTTGAATTCCAAAATCCGGCGCTTGCGGATTCATGCGTTGCAATTTTGAAAATTCTTTCTCAAAATGTTTCTGCGTTTTATCATCCCATTTTTGAGATTTGGCACGCTGACGCATTTCTTCAAATTCTTGCTCATTAGAAACACCTCCCAATTCTTCCTGGATGGTTTTCATTTGTTGATGCAAGAAATATTCGCGTTGCTGTTGATCTAAATCAAAACGAACTTTAGACTGAATGTCGTTTTTAATTTCCATTTTTTGCAACTCCACATTCATGTAGCGCAATGTTTCTAAAGCACGCTCTTTAAGGACGTGCATCTTTAATAAATTTTGCTTTTCTTCAACTGAAAGATTCATATTGGAAGAAACAAAATTGATAAGAAACGACTGGCTTTCGATATTTTTAATTGCAAAAGTTGCTTCTGTAGGAATATTTGGACTTTCTCTAATTATTTCAATTGCCAATTCTTTAATAGAATCTACAATAGCAGAGAATTCTTTATCATTTTTTTTAGGTTTATTTTCTGGAACTTCTTTAACTTTTGCTGATATATAGGGGGTTTCAGAAATCACTTCATCAATTTCAAATCGTTTTTTCCCTTGAAGAATTACTGTAATATTTCCATCAGGCATTTTTAATACACGAAGGATTTTTGCAACGGTACCCAACTGGTAAATATCGTTTTTGGTAGGGTCTTCATCTTCCTCATTTTTTTGTGCAACGACACCAATTATTTTAGTTCCTGCGTAGGCTTCATTAATTAGCTTGATCGATTTATCTCTTCCTGCAGTAATCGGAATTACCACACCAGGAAAAAGAACTGTATTACGTAAGGGTAAAATTGCTAATGATGTAGGAAGCTCTTCCTTTGCCATTTCCTCTTCATCTTCGGGAGTCAATAACGGAATTAATTCTGCTTCTGTATCAAATTCTTGAAGTGACAAACTGTCAAGAGTTATTATTTTTGGATTCGACATAGTATAAATTAGGTCAATATGACATTATAAAATTAATGTAATCGTATTCTAAAAGGAATTATAGGCTTGAATAATTCATTACAACCTATTTGAATTCTCTTCTATTAATTAAACAAGGATTATGCCATTAAAAAAATCCGCCATATAGACGGATTATTATGATTAATAATAGTCAAATGTTATTGTTTAGTATATATAATTGTAATATTACAAGTTAGATATGCTGGGGCGTGAGTTACTGTATCGTAACCAACTGCCTGACCATTTTGTGCAGTTGCAGAAAGTGTATTTCCAGAAACTGTAAAGGTTTCAGTTGTAGTAGGATTACCTAATATTGTGAGAGTTAATGTATTCCCAGATAAGCTCCAAGCACCAGTATCATCGGGATCAGAAAAACATGACGTTGTTTGTGTAGAACCATTTGCTACAATATCAACTCCTTTTGAATTTGCAACAAAAGTATGATCTGCATTTAAAGTTAACAGCATATTGTTATAACAACTAGTTTCTGATAATTGATTGACTGAAGCGGTACCATCATTATTTAAATCTGTTGGCACAGAAGTATTAAAGGCAGTCAATAAATAAGTACCTTCAATAGAAGTTGGACTAACAATCCCTCCTCCTGTTCCACCAGTACCTGTTGAATTGTTTTGAGCTAGTTGAAGCGCTAAAACAGAATCCACAGGCTCCACATTACAAGAATTGAAAATAAATAAAAAAGCAATTGAAGATACTGCGATAGAAAATGATTTATAATTCATGATAGAATATTTTTTTCAAATATAGCTATATTTTTTTGTTGCTAAAAAAATAATTTATTTAGAAATAGATTCGTTCTTTTTCATAAAACTCAAAACAATATATCCCAATAAAAAAAATACAGCTAAGATAAATATTGAATTTCGCAATGAATTGGATATTGATCCAACAAAACCAAAAATAAAAGTTCCTAATACGATTGCTATTTTTTCAGTTACATCAAAAAAACTAAAATAAGTAGCATGGTCTTCGGTTTCTGGAAGTAATTTAGAGTAAGTAGATCGAGATAGGGATTGAATAGCTCCTAAAACCATTCCGATCACTCCTCCTAAAGTATAGAATTGAAGATCTAAATATTTGTTGTGTGCATCCAATAAAAAGGCAGCAAAACAAATCAATCCCCAAATAGCAATGGTTAATTTTAAGGTTTTAATATTTCCTATTCGTTCTGATATTCTTGCAAAAACAAATGCCCCAAAAATGGCCACTACCTGAATCAATAAAATTGTAATAATGAGTTTGTTAGATTCGATTCCGAGTTCTTTTTTACCATAAATTCCAGCTAACAAAATTATAGTTTGAACGCCTATACTGTATAAGAAAAAAGCAATTAAAAACTGCTTCAAGCTAGTTAATTCTTTCAAACTTTTTAATACTATTCGAAGTTCATGAATTCCCTTAAAAATAAAGTTTGTTCCAGATTTCTTCTCAACTGTTTTACTTGGCAAATAGTAAAAAGTAACTTGGGCAAATCCAATCCACCAAATACCAACCATTAAAAAGGAGATTCGAGCGGGAAGTGTTGGATTTGTAATCCCAAATAATTCTGGTTTCATTATCATTACCAAATTAAAGGCCAACAACAAAATAGACCCCGAATATCCAAACATAAATCCTTTGGCACTAACGCGATCTTGCTGTTCTGGAAAAGCAATTTCAGGTAAATACGAATTATAAAAAACAATACTTCCCCAAAAACCAATACTTGCCAATATTGTAAATACAATGCCAATCCATAAACTTTCAACACCATCAAAAAAGAACAAAGCCATTACTGACAAGGATCCCAAATAACAAAAAAACTGCATAAAACGTTTCTTGTTTCCAATATAATCGGCTATTCCTGAAAGTATGGGTGACAAGAATGCAACAATTAAAAAAGAAAAAGATAAAGAATAAGAAAGCAATGTAGAATTATGAAATTGGGTTCCTAAAAAAGAAACAATTCCATCATTTTCACTCGTAATAGATTCGTAATAGATAGGAAAAACAGCGGTTGCAATAACCAGACTGTAAACCGAATTCGCCCAATCATAAAATGCCCAAGCATTTATCAATTTGGGATTCCCTTTTTCTAAATTTGCCATAATATATATATTAGTAAAAAATCTTACAATTAAGTTTCAAATATACTAATTCTATATTACCAAAAGGTTATTTAAAATTCACGCCAAATTTTACTGCTTCTGCTTTAGCTTGAGGAATCAAAGCTTTTAAATCGGCAATTCGAGTAGCATCTGAAGGGTGCGTACTTGCAAATTCTGGTGGTGCTTTTCCCGATGCTGCTGAATTTGCTGCCATGCGTTCCCAAAAAACAACTGCCTGCTCCGGATTATATCCCGCAATAGCCATTAAAGTCAAACCTATTTTATCCGCCTCACTTTCATGACTTCTACTAAACGGTAACATTCCACCATATTGAGTAGCTGCACCATAAGCCGTCATTGCTATTTGTTGCGTTTGCTCACTTTTAGAACCTACAGCAACACCTACACCAGCAGCACCTAATTGTTGTAACAATCCAGCACTCATTCGTTGCTGGCCATGATTAGCCAAAGCATGAGAAACCTCATGACCTAAAACGGTGGCTAAACCCGCTTCATCTTTTGTAATGGGCAAAATTCCCGAATACACCACAATTTTTCCGCCAGGCATACACCAAGCATTAACATCTTTGCTATTGACAAGTTTATATTCCCATTGATAATCTTTAAGATAACCCTCATAGCCATTGGCATTCAACCATTTCTCTGCAGCATCTTTTATTTTTTTGCCTACAAGTTCCACACTTTTAGCATCCGAAGTTCCCACAATCACTTTATTTTCAGATAAAAACTGACTGTATTGCTGAAAAGCAGTTGGAAGAATTTCACTATTAGGCACCAAAGCCAATGTACTTTTACCTGTAAATGGATTTTTAGCGCAAGAATAAATTACAGATAATATTAGGAGAAAACCAATTACTTTTTTGTTAGATATCATAATATAAACTTTGTAACCAAATTTACAAAATAATTAAGCAAACTAAAAAGTTGTTTACTATTTATTATTTTTTTACAAATTTAATTGTTTTAGATGCAAGTTGATTTTCAAAATTAATTTGTGCAAAATATATTCCTTCAGTTAATTCAGAAACGTCAATACCATGAGTGAAATCGGAACAATTTAATTTTATTTTTTGACCTAATTGATTAAAAATAAATACATTAGAAATTTCATTACTATATTTATTATCAATAAACAACGATTGTCCTACTGGATTTGGATATAATTTTAGTTCTTCCTTTTCAAACTCAGAAATAGACAAAGCTGGACCAATTGTAACATTAAAATCATACATACAACCCATAGCACCTATATTAGTTGAAGAGCAACTAGAAAGTACGTAAGTTGAACTGTAATTTGCATGAATTGAAACATCATTACTTGCCCTCATTATTCTCATTCTAGTAGCACCTTGCGTTGCTGTAGTAGGGATTGTTATTGTTTTTATTACAGGTGTTACTGCACCTCCAAACGTAGGTAATTCCGTATTAATAGTATTATTGTTTTGCATGACAATCTCTGAAGTTTCAAATACATTATTTTTATTAAAATCAATCCAAACAGCAAAATAGATAGGTTCAGAATCATTAACACTATAAAAATCTAAAGTGAAACTATAATCAGAACCTTTAGCAAGAGTTGGTAACGTTGTAGTATTAAAATATTTAAATGTCGTTATAACATTTCCGTAAGAACCCATTACACCAAAATTTTGAATAAGTGCACCTCCTATTTTAAAATCTTGTATCATATTGTATGTTGTGTTTGATGGATAAACAGGTGTACAATAAGGTGCTGCTGATGTTAATTGAGCCTTTAAAATTAATGAAATAAGTAATGCCGTAAGAGTTAAGATAATTTTGTTCATGATATTGAATTTTATAGTTAATATCAAGAAAAGTATTAAATATAACTTCGTAACATTTTAGTATTCGTTCAAATACCTCTTTTAACGATGAAAAATTAAATATATTAAAATATTAATAATATTTATATGAATTATACTACAACTGTTTGAAGTATTTTTCTACGAATACCAAGACTATATCAACGATCTAGAACTGAATACTTAATTTTATTGGGGCGTGCCCCTTCGGGTCGGGCTGTTCGCTACACTCTTTGCTTCGCAAAGGATTTTCGCTACCATCCATCACGCGAGGGGAGATTGCTAGAGCGTTAGCATTAATAGTTGAAATGCGATTGCCACGTCGTTCCTCATGGCAATGACAAGGCGGCGAACCGAGCTTGCGAACACGGCGCACCAATAAACAAAAAAACTCCAATCTTTTCAGATTGGAGTTTAAAAAAAAGGCGGCGACATACTCTCCCACAAATTGCAGTACCATCTGCGCAATCGGGCTTAACTTCTCTGTTCGGAATGGGA
>NZ_JBJTND010000045.1:0-44873 GCF_046073885.1 Flavobacterium sp. | reverse complement strand
ATCGAATTCGATGCCTTTAAAAATGAGTCAGGGTCGAATAGCTTTGCACTTACTCCCCAAAAATGGATTGAAATGTACGAAAAGGCCTTCGTTAAAAAATAGATGAAGGAACTTCTCACTCCCATTTTCAAAACCGTTTTTGAAGAAAAATTAATTGATGAAATTGCGAATTTTGCAGTTTTCAAAAATTTTATTGAAGGTGAAATTCTTTTAGACATTGGAAACTCGTCAAATTGGATGCCTTTGCTCTTAAATGGAACTTTAAAAATATCTCGTGAAGATAAACATCAAGGCGAATTACTTTTATATTTTATTGAAAAAGGAGATACCTGTGCCATAACACTAACCAGTTGCTTCAACAAATCTAAAAGTGAAATTCGCGCCACTGCTGAAACAACTGGACAAATAGTTTTTATTCCACTTGATAAAATGGAAGATTGGTTGGAAACATTTTCTAGTTGGCGCAACTTTATTTTTTTTAGTTACAACAACCGAATGAAAGAAATGTTAACCGCAATAGATTCGATTGCGTTTTTGAGTTTGGAAGATCGAATTTGGAGTTATTTAATAGATAAATCTAAAATCAAAAACACAAGGGACATACATTGTACGCACCATGAAATTGCTATAGATTTAAATAGTTCAAGGGTTGTAATTTCAAGAATATTGAAACTTTTAGAACAAAAAAATCGAATTCAATTAAGACAAGGTATAATTACGCTAAAAGATCAAATCTAAAATTGATTAAATTTTTGAATTGAAATGTTGTATTTTTACAATTCAATAAATGCCCTAAATAGAAATGGAATTAAATCTGTTAATTGGTTACCTTTTTGCAACATTGGTTGGTATAACCTTAGGATTAATTGGTAGTGGAGGTTCCATATTATCTGTTCCTATTTTAGTATACATTCTAGGGATAGAACCTATTTTAGCCACTGCTTATTCCCTATTTATTGTTGGAACAACGGCTTTATTTGGAGGAATCCAAAAAGCAAAACAAAAATTAGTTGATTTCCAAATGGTGATTTTATTTGGTGTCCCAACTATTCTAAGTGTTTTTATAACACGAAGAATAATTGTGCCAAAATTACCCGAAATTATCTTCTCAACTTCTTTTTTCACCATGCATAAATCGGTGTTCATCATGATCGTTTTTGCTGTCGTGATGATTTTGGCTTCTATCAGAATGATACGACCAATTCGAATTGAAATTCAAGAAACCAACACTAAATTAAATTACAGCAAAATAATATTACAAGGGATTCTGATTGGATTAGTTGCAGGATTTGTAGGTGCTGGAGGCGGGTTTTTAATAATTCCAGCATTGCTTTTTCTAGCCAAAACGCCTATGAAAAAAGCAGTTGGAACTTCTTTATTTATTGTTGCCGCACAATCTTTAATAGGATTTTTAGGTGATTTACGAAGTGATCAAACTCTCGGTTGGAATTTACTCCTTACTTTCACTATCTGCTCAATAATTGGTGTTTTTATTGGTAGTTTTTTGTCAAAAAAAATAACCGGTGACAAACTAAAAACTGGATTTGGATGGTTTGTGTTATTCATGGGTGTTTATATTATATTGAAAGAATTATTCTTAAAATAAAGTATATTTTTAGGTTTTTATTAGGATTCATTTAAATCGGAATCACTACAATATTCCCTAACTTTGTAACAAAGGTTACCAATATCATAGGAAAGCCTTAATATCTTTACATAAAATTATTGCATATGAAAATTGAACAAATTTATACTGGATGTTTAGCACAAGGTGCTTATTACATTGAAAGCAATGGTGAAGTTGCTATTATTGATCCGTTGCGTGAAGTTCAACCTTATATTGATAAAGCAAATGCAGACAATGCAACAATAAAATACATTTTTGAAACCCACTTTCATGCCGATTTCGTTAGCGGACATGTTACTCTTGCTCAAAAAACAGGTGCGCCCATAGTTTTTGGACCAAATGCTACACCGGAATATGATTCAATTGTTGCTACTGATGGGCAAGTTTTTCAGTTGGGAGAAATTACCATTACTTGTTTGCACACCCCAGGGCATACCATGGAAAGTTCGTGTTATTTATTGAAAGACAAGACAGGAAAAGATTACGCTTTATTTAGTGGAGACACCGTATTTTTAGGTGATGTAGGAAGACCCGATTTAGCTCAAAAAGCAGCTCATATGACCCAAGAAGAATTAGCAGGAATTCTGTTTGATAGTATTCGAACTAAGATCATGCCTCTTGCAGATGATGTAATCATCTATCCCGCTCATGGTGCCGGAAGCGCATGTGGAAAAAATTTAAGCAAAGAAACTGTGGGCACAATTGGAGACCAAAAAGCTACTAATTATGCACTTCGTGCAAACATGACAAGAGAAGAGTTTATTGCTGAAGTTACAGATGGTTTACTTCCTCCACCCGCCTATTTCCCTATGAATGTAAAATTAAATAAGGAAGGATACGAGAATGTTGAAACCATAATTAACAATGCCAAAGCGCTTAGTGCAAAAGAATTTGAAATTGTGGCAAATGAAACAAACGCACTTATATTAGACGTAAGAAATGAAAATGACTTTGCACAAGGACATATTCCAAACTCGATTTTCATAGGAATTCATGGCGCTTTTGCCCCGTGGGTTGGAGCCTTAATATTGGATTTTAAACAACCTATTTTATTGGTTACCCCAGAGGGCAAGGAAACCGAAACCATAAAACGATTAGCACGCGTTGGCTATGATGCTACAATCGGATATTTAGAAGGAGGAATAGACGCATGGAAAAATTCCGGATTTGAAATAGACACTGTAAATTGTATTTCGGCTGAAACCTTAGAAGAAAAACTAAAAGAAGAAATAGCTGTATTTGATGTAAGAAAACCGGGGGAATTTTCTGCCGAACATTTAAATGAAGCTCCATCAACGCCACTTGATTACTTGAACGAGCACCTCTCTGAATTTCCAAAAGATATAGAATTTTATTTGTTCTGTGCTGGAGGATATCGTTCTATGATTGCGGCTTCGATTTTAAAAGCAAGAGGATACAATAATGTGATTAATGTGAACGGTGGATTCGCAGCAATTAAAAAAACCGGAATTAAAACATCGGAATTTGTTTGTCCTTCTACTTTGAAGTAATGAAAAATAGATTATTTACAAATTGGAATTTACTCCGAATAATTCGATTGGGGTTCGCTTTAATTTTATTTACACAAGCAGCAGATAAATTTGAGTGGTATTTAGTTGTTTTTGGATTATTTTTTCTAATTCAGGCAGTATTTAATTTTGGTTGTGGACCAAATGGATGTCTAATTCCTAGAAATTCAAAAAACAATTAAAACATTATGATATTTTTTTGAAATTCAAATTATTTTTTTGATACATTTGAATTCAATCTTTATAAATCAATTTAAAAACAATAAAAAAATGAAAAAAGTAATTTCAGCTATGGCTATCGCAGCTTTCTTATTTGCTGCTAACGTAAATGCACAAGAAAAACAAGAGAAAAAAGAGTGCAGTAAAAAAGAAATGAAATCATGCGCTAAAGACAAAAAAGGCGGATGTTGTTCAGGAAAAAAAATGGAAGAGAAAAAATAATTCTATAAATTTTTCATAAAAAAGTGTTTGAGAAATCAAGCACTTTTTTTTATGAATAAACCCAAGACTGCCGAGTTTTAACTATTTTTGTATTTCATAATTTGATATCATGTCAATAGCCCAAAATCTTTTACAAATAAAATCTCAACTTCCCAATTCGGTTACTTTAGTAGCCGTTTCTAAAACCAAACCGGTAAGTGATTTAATGGAAGCCTATACTGCAGGTCAGCTTATTTTTGGAGAAAATAAAATCCAAGAAATGACCGAAAAATGGGAACAGATGCCCAAAGAAATTCAGTGGCACATGATTGGACATGTACAAACAAATAAGGTTAAGTACATGGCGGAATATGTTAGTTTAATTCATGGCGTCGATAGTTTGAAACTCCTTCAAGAAATCAATAAGCAAGCCCAAAAATACAATCGTGTAATTGACTGTTTATTGCAAATGTATATTGCAAACGAGGAAACCAAATTTGGCTTAAACGAATCTGAATTACTAGAAATAATAAGTTCCAATGAATTTAAAGAATTAAAAAACATTCGAATTGTTGGGCTCATGGGAATGGCAAGTTTTACAAATGATCAAAATCAAATTGAAGCTGAATTTCAGCATTTGAAAGCACTTTTTGATAATATTAATAGTAACGAAATTTCAAACCTTAAACTAGATATACTTTCCATGGGGATGTCTGGCGATTATGAGCTGGCTATTTCTTGCGGAAGCAACATGGTTCGAATAGGAAGTAGTATCTTTGGAACTAGGAATTAAAATTCCTATGGAATGACAAACTGAAAACTGAAAACTGAAATTTGTACGCAATAATTGACATAGAGACAACAGGAGGGCAATTCAACGAAGAAGGAATTACCGAAATTGCTATATACAAATATGACGGCTACGAAATTATAGATCAATTCATTAGCTTAATCAATCCAGAAAAACCAATCCAGCCTTTTGTAGTGAAACTCACAGGCATCAATAATGCCATGTTGCGTTCGGCACCAAAATTTTATGAAGTGGCCAAACGCATTATTGAAATCACAGAAGATTGCATTTTAGTTGCACATAACACCTCATTTGATTATCGAATATTACGCACCGAATTCAATCGCTTGGGATATGATTTTGTAAAACCTACTCTTTGCACGGTAGAATTATCAAAGAAATTAATTCCCGAACAACCATCCTATAGCTTAGGAAAATTAGTTCGTGCATTGGGAATACCAATGTCAGACAGGCATCGAGCGAGTGGCGATGCATTGGCAACAGTAAAATTATTTCAATTGCTTTTAGCTAAGGATACCGAAAAAGAAATATTAATTGGATTAATCAAAGCGGAAATTAAAAGCGGACTTTCACCTAAACTTTTAGATATTGTTGAGAGTTTACCTAACAAAACCGGTATTTATTACATCCACAATGAAAAAGGGGATTTAATTTATATTGGAAAAAGTAAAAATATTAAGAAAAGGGTCAACCAACATTTTACAGGTAAAAACAATAAAAGCAAAAAAATACAAGCACAAGTATTTACGGTAACCTATGAAGAAACCGGAAGCGAATTGGTTGCTTTATTAAAAGAAAGTGAAGAAATAAAAATCAATAAACCTATATATAATCGAGCGCAACGAAAAAGCATTTTTCAATGGGCTTTGTATGAAGTGCTTGATGATAATGGATATTTGAATCTAAAACTTCAAAAAGCTGATGGTAGAAAAAAAGAAATTACTTCTTATACATCCCTGCAAGAAGGAAAAAATTCATTGTTTCGAATTACAGAAAAATATAATTTATGTCAGAAGTTAAACGGACTGTATGAAACCCAAAATGGTTGTTTTCAACATAAAATAAATGAATGCAATGGTGCTTGCCTAGGCAAAGAAACACCAGAAGAATACAATCTAAGAGTTGAAGAATTTCTGAATGAAATGAGTTTCAATAATCAGAATAAAATCATCGTTGATCGCGGTAGAAAGATCAATGAACGAAGTGCAGTATTAATTGAAAATGGGATTTATAAAGGATATTGCTTTTTTGATTTGAATTATCAAATAACCAATATGGAAGTGTTTAAAAACATCTTAATTCCGATGCAAAACAATCGCGATACGCGTTCTATCATTCAGGGTTATTTAAGAAAAAATAGAGTTCAAAAAATTATTACTTTTTAATGGCTCAAAATTATTTAATTACCATAATTGGCCCTACTGCAATTGGCAAAACTTCGTTAAGTATTGACTTGGCAAACCATTTTGGTTGTGAAATACTATCTTGTGATAGTCGGCAGTTTTTTAAAGAAATGAAAATTGGAACTGCGGTACCTACTGCTAATGAATTGAAAGCCGCACCACACCATTTTATTCAAAACAAATCGATTTTTGAAAGCTATTCGGTTGGTGACTTTGAAAAAGAAGCACTGGTTCAACTTGATGCTTTATTTAAAAAAAATAACATCCAAATATTAGTTGGGGGTTCTGGTTTGTATGTAGATGCAATTTTAAAGGGACTTGATTCCTTTCCTGATATTGACCCAAAGATTCGTGAAGAAGTACGTTTAACTTATGAAGAAAAAGGTTTGGATTACCTTGTTGGTGCTTTAAAAGAATTGGATTCTAACTATTATTATTTACTTTTGGAAACCAATCCACAAACCTTGCAAAATCCGCACAGAATGATGCGCTTTGTGGAAGTTTGCTTGGGTACAGGAAAACCCTATTCAACTTATTTGAATAAAAATTCAACAAGTAGAAACTTTACTCCTATAATAATTGGTTTGGAAGCCAATAGAGAAATTATGTACCAGCGAATAAACCAAAGAGTTGATCTAATGATGGAAGAAGGACTGCTCAAAGAAGCTGAATCACTTGTTCAATATAAAGAATTAAACGCCTTGCAAACGGTTGGATACAGAGAACTTTTTGATTATTTTGAAGGGAAATCAACTTTAGATTTAGCAATTGAAGAAATAAAGAAAAATACAAGACGCTTTTCTAAAAGGCAGTTAACTTGGTTTAAGAGAACTGAAAATGCTGTATGGTTTGATTATTTAACCGATAGAAAAGAGATTGCAAATTACGTTGAAAATTATATTGAAAAATGCCAATAGCATCCAACTTCACATCGACATTATCTAGAGATTGGGAAATTAATTTTTTGCAATGCTATCCCAGTGGGTATTTAAAGTACACTGAATTATGTAATTTATTTCAGCTTACAGCAGCTGCGCATTCTGAGCTTGGTGGAATTAGCTTTAGTGACATGCAAGATTATGATCAGTCGTGGGTATTGAGTAAAATGCGAATTGAAATCAAGCAATTACCAAAATGGAAAGATAACGTAACGGTAAAAACTTGGATCAATTCATTAGAAAATTCAAGATCTACTCGTTGTTTAGAATTGTATTTGGGGGATGAAAAAATTGTGGGTTGCGAAACCTATTGGGCAGTTTTTAACACTACTACCCGAAGACCTGAAACCTTGGCATTGCCTCATGAACACTTTGAAATATACCCAGAAAATAGAGCAGTTCATATTGGATTTTCAAAAATTAATATTGCTCAAGAATTTGAACTTGTACAACAACGGGTGGTTCAATTATCGGATTTGGATATTGTAAATCATGCCAATAGTGTGAAATATTTAGAATGGTGCTTGGATTGCTTAGAACCTGAAGTGTTATTAAA
The DNA here is from genome assembly GCF_046073885.1 of Flavobacterium sp. Classification (GTDB taxonomy): domain Bacteria; phylum Bacteroidota; class Bacteroidia; order Flavobacteriales; family Flavobacteriaceae; genus Flavobacterium. The sequence goes on along the minus strand of NZ_JBJTND010000045.1, from coordinate 37,589 downwards.
GAAGAAAATTACTAGTTTGGATATGAATTACTTGAAAGAAGTATCCTATCTTGAAGCTGTAGCAATTAATAGAAAACAAAATACTTTTACTCTAAGTAAAGAGGGAAAAACTTGTTTTGCATTGGAATTGGAGTATTAATCTCCTTTTTGACACTACTAATCAGCCCTAGCCCAGATAACAATGGAAAGCTTTGCGAAGCAAACTTGAAATGAATAGCTGGAATAGCTCCAAATAAAAAAACTCCAATTTCTTGGAGTTTTTAATTTATTTCTTCACTACTAATCTAAATCCTTCGCCGTGAATATTAAGAATTTCAACGTTTGGATCTTCTTTTAGATATTTACGCAACTTGGCAATATAAACATCCATACTTCTGGAAGTGAAGTAGTTATCGTCTCTCCAAATTTTAGTAAGCGCCAATTCTCTTGGCATTAGATCTTCTACATAGATCGCCAACATTTTAAGCAACTCATTTTCTTTAGGAGACAATTTTATTGGCTCATTTCCTGGGAAATTTAGAAAACGAAGTTTGGAATTTAAATGGAATTTACCAATTTGGAATTCAAATTGAACATTTTCTGGTTTCACCTCTGCCGATTTACGTTGCATGATGGCTTTGATTTTCATCAACAACACTTCCGAGTCGAAAGGCTTGTTAAGGTAATCATCTGCTCCTACTTTATATCCTTTAAGAACATCTTCTTTCATAGTTTTGGCAGTCAGAAAAACAATAGGCACTTCTTTATTTTTATCTCTAATTTCTTTAGCAAGAGTATATCCATCTTTGTAAGGCATCATCACATCCAAAATACACAAATCGAATGTGTCTTTTTTGAATTTTTCAAAACCTTCCATACCATTTTTAGCCAAAGTAACATCAAAGTCATTTAGCATTAAGTAGTCTTTAAGAATCGCACCAAAGTTTTGGTCGTCTTCAACTAATAATATTTTTTTGTTTTCTGCTTCCATATTTTTTAATTTATTAATGGTAATTTAATAATAAACGTACTTCCTTTTCCTTTTTCGCTTTCAACGAAAACTTGACCGTTATGGTCTTCTACAATTCTTTTTACATAAGCAAGACCTAAACCGTGGCCTTTTACATTATGCAAATCTCCAGTGTGCTCGCGATAGAATTTTTCAAAAATTCTTTTTTGTGCAGCTTTGGTCATTCCGGCACCTTGATCTTTTATTTTTATTAAAATAAAATCATTGACATTCTCCGTATAAACATCTATAACAGGATTTTCTGGAGAATATTTTATTGCATTGTCTAAAATGTTTACCAAAACGTTGGTAAAATGCATTTCATTTAATAAAACCGAAGTTCGTGTTGCTTCAAAATGGGTTGTCAAAATACCATTTCGATCTTCAATAATTAAATTAACATGATCAATTGCTGTTTCAATAATATCTTGAATATTTTGAGATTCTTTACTAATGTCTAATTCTTTCTTCTCTAGTTTAGAAATTCTTAGAACATTCTCTACTTGGGCATGCATTCGTTTATTTTCATCACGAATCATTTGCAAATAGCGTAAAATCATATCTTTATTATCAATAACCTTTGGATTTTTAATTGCATCTAAAGCTAAATTTATTGTAGCAATAGGTGTTTTAAATTCATGAGTCATGTTATTAATAAAGTCGGTTTTTATTTCTGAAATCTGACGTTGCTTTATTAACTGTTGCAAGGCATTAGCATAAGCTATGATAATTATTAAAGTAAAAATCACTGATAATAACGTAATTCCTAATATCTCTGAAAACAAGAACTTCTTTTTTTGTGGAAAGGTTACTAACAAAGAGTATTTATTATTTCCATCATTGTCTATAAAGATAGGAATAGAATAAGTAGCATAATTATCATAGGTGAAATGATCTGACTTAATTTTTGTAGCCAATCCATTGCTGTACACATCAAACTCAAAAGGAGTTTTCACACCATATTCAAGCAATTCGTTCTCCAATAGTCTCTGTAACATTTCTTTGGAAACTCTATCTTGGATAGAAAAATTTGCTGCAATATCTTTATAAGCAATTTCAAATTGAGCACTTTCTAAAATATCCAAACTACCTGATTTTTCAATGGTTACATCGGGTGTTATTTTATTTTGAATTTGAGAATTATCAAGTGAGTTGTTATTAAAAATCTCGGTTTTACGCTTGGCTGTGAAACTTTTAATTTTAATACTATCTGCCTTTTTATCAAAGAACGTTGAAAATATATCGTAATCTTCGGATAGAATACTATTCGAATAAATTATGGTTTGATTCGTTTTGGCATTTCGTTGGTAGTAACCATATTCTAATAAATCATTTTTTAAGGGTGCTTTTCCTATACTATCCTTAAGTTTTTTATATTTATTATAAAAGGTGTACTCTTCTTGTTTTTGTAGCTTTTTAGCTACATCCCCTAAAACTTGCTTAACATGAAAACGAAATTGCTCTTCGTTGTTTTCTAGAGAGGTATGAAACCAATATACTTGTACCAAGATTATCCCTAATAAAGATAAACTCATTAACAAGACTAACAATCTAAAAACAAACTTATTCATTATTCAAATTTATAATTTTAACATTTATACTGTTAATGTATTAACCAAACATTAACATTGACTGCTATTATTGTATATTTTTCAAAGAATTAAGAATTTTATCGATTTGTAGTTTTGTTTGCTCAAAATCTTCATTATTAATTACATACTGACTTTTAGCGATTCGTTGCTCATCGGTAAGTTGGTTATTAATTCGTTGCTGCACCTTTTCTCTAGTGGTTGCATCTCTTTGAATTACTCTTTCAATTCGAGTTTCAATAGGAGCACAAATTGTGATTACCGCATCACAATCTTTATAGCTTCCGCTTTCAATAAGTACAGCTGCCTCTTTAACAAGATACGAATAATTTTTATGTTTAACAACCCATCGATCAAAATTGTTTTTGACTGCAGGATGTACAATGGAATTTAGTAATTTAAGTTTGTCTGGGTTATTAAAAACAATTGAAGCAAGTTTTTCTCTATCTAAAGTTCGGTTGGAAGTAACAATACTTTCTCCAAACGCTGCTTCTATTTTAGAAACAATTTCAGGAAGCTCCATTACTTTTTTTGCTTCCAAATCAGAAATATACACAGGGAATCCTTTTGATTGAATGTAATTAGCAACCCAAGTTTTCCCGCTTCCAATCCCACCTGTTAATCCGATGATTTTAGGTTTCTTGGCTTGCTCTTCAACTTTCTCAACTTTTTTTGGCTTAATTACAGTATCTTCTTTATCAAGTATTATTTTTGGTTTATCCAATTCATCAATTGAAGAATTAACTTTAAAAAATAACTCCGGGAATGCAATTTGAGGTTGTTGTCTTAAAAAATGAATTTTAAAATAGGAAGTCATAAATCCAAATCCGTATCCAAAAAATTGTTTCCAAACTGCAACAATAGATAATAGTCCAATTAATGGATTTTTATGTAGCACACTTGACATAATAAAAATTGTAAGAAAATACAGAAAATATAATTTAAGCGGCCAGTCAAAAAGTGCAAAAATCAATACTAAAGAGGCAAATAATCCAATAATAAAAAAAGTTGGAAACCAAAATGTAACTTTACTATACTCGGGATACCATAAATTTAATATGGGCCTTGCTTTTCCAAATTTGGTAACTTGTAACGTGAATTTTTCCCAATCTATTCTTCTTTTATGATAAACAAATGCAGAAGTAAATAATCGAGTTTCGAAGCCTAATTTCCACAAACGAATAGATAAATCGGGATCTTCCCCTGGGTGTATGTTTCCAAATCCTTTGGATTCTTTAAATGCTTTTTTAGAAATTCCCATATTGAAACTTCTAGGTTGAAACTTACTTATTTTTTCGGATCCTCCTCGTATTCCTCCAGTTGTTAGTGTGGAGGTCATGGCAAAATTAATTGCCTTTTGAATATTTGAAAATGAATCTAAAGCAGCATCAGGACCACCAAAACAATCTACATAATTTGATTTTAGTTCTTTTTCAACTTCAGATAAATAATTTTCTGGAATGATACAATCGGAATCAAAGATGATGAAATAATCACCTTTTGCTTTATGCATTCCAAAGTTTCTCGAATCACCGGGACCTGAATTTTCTTTATAATAATAGGATATGATTAATTTATCAGCGAAGGTTGCCACAATTTCTTCGCTTGAAACGGAAGAGCCATCTTCTACAATAACAATTTCGTAATCTTCTTTATAAGTTGATTTTAACAAACTTGCTAATAGTTCGTTAACTTCATCAGGTCTATTATAAACAGGTATTATTATGGAAAAATACATTCGTATAAAATTTTAACAAATATACTATTTCTTAAAAAGAAAAGTCCTGCATAAGCAGGACTTTTAAGAATATTTTAAAACGTAAACTTACTCTTTTATAACTTTGATAGTTTTAACTAATTTATCTGAAGTTATTTTAACCAAATAAGTTCCGGTTGACAATCCAGACATATCTATCTGTCCTTGGTTATCATTAACTGTTTTAACAATCATTTCTTGTCCTAGTAAATTAATTACTTGAACTTTTGAAATGTTTTCAGAATTTGAAATAGTTAAAACATCTTTTACTGGATTTGGATAGAAGGTGAAGTTTGAGTTACTAAAACTTGTATTTGCTAATGAAGCGTCATAAGCAGAAATTTTAAATGTTCCCATCGTATCATTCCCATACTCCCAAACATTTACATAAAGTGTATCACCAGGATTCATATTATTTAATGTAATAAATGAGAATAAACCATCAGAACTTGAATCATCATCACATGCTTCTAAAAACAAACTATTACAATTTCCGCTGTAAACAGCCATCCCAGTATCTAAAATTTGACTTCCATTTGCGCCATCATTATTAGTCTCTAAAGTAAGACTTCCAGAGGCAGGAACTACAACTTGGTACCATACATCTCCACCGTTAAATGAAGCACAGCCAGGAGTTGGTGGATTAGAATTAGTTGCCCATTCGTTTGATCCTGTTACAATGTTATCTCCAAACACACCGCCAACTATTAATGTATCTGGGGTTGAACATTCATCATTTGAAGGAGGTGGAGGCAACGTACTTACACAAACATCAAAAGTTGTAATCTCTGGACTTGAACTATAGGAATATACTCTAACATAATAGGTTTCACCAACAACTAATCCAGATGGAACACTTACGTTAGGATCTGAACATGAATTTGGAACTAATGTTAAATTATCACAATCAGGTCCAGTCCACAATGAATGGTATAAATCGGTAGTAGTACCTACAACATTTATTAAACTAATTTGATGCGCTGTTTGAGTTGCCACAAAAGAGAACCACACATCATCATTAGCATCACCAAAACATGTAGTATCATTTACTGTTGAAGGTGTTGCAGCATTAATAGTTCCTGAAGTAACAATTCCACAATTTAAATCTGGATTTACAGTTAATGGATAAGAATTTATGCAGTCGTCATTACTAGGCGGAATTGCTGTAGTTGTAAAAGTAAATGGACCTGTCCAAACACTATAACCATTACCTTGGCAATTAGCTCTAACATAAAAATCGTATGCCGTTTCAGGGATTAAATTATTAACTAAATAAGGACTAGTTACATTTACACCAGAAGGAGCTCCAACAGGTTCACCACCTCCAGCTAATGTTACATGAACATCCCACATAGTTTCTGTACATCCTGTATTCCAAGATAATAATGCAGAAAATGCACTAATATCACTCACAGATAAACCAGATGGTTGCGGACAAGGAGCAGCAGCTGTAATAGTTACATTGTAATCTTCTGTTTCTCCATATCCATATGATGAACAAGGATCAATTTGATCACCTGCAGTACTATAAACATCTCTAACACGCATTCTATGAACACCTAAAGGAGGCGAACATGACAAAACAATTGGAAAAGTTGCAGTACCATTAGCTCCAATATAAGAAGTAGAATATCCAACTCTTTCTGTTGTATCAAAAACCCCATTATCATTATAATCAATCCAAACAGCAACATTTTGAGAACCAAAAGTCCCAACTGTCACTATTACATTATAATTAGCTCCTGCTTGTAAAGTAGCTGTATAATTTGGTTGACCTGTAAAATGGGTATAAGAAGGACCTGACGTATCTGTTCCTGTATTATTTGACAAAGTAGTATTAGTAATTTCTATATTAGAAATCATATCACCATAAGTAATTCCAGTAGTATAAACTGGTGTACAATAACATGTTAATGGATCATTTAAACCGACCATAACTGGATTACTTGAAAAAGTTAATCCTGAATTGGTACATGTAACAATACATTTATAATAATTTACTGTAGATTGTATTGCAGTGTAAGTGTTTGAAGTTGAATTTCCTGGTGCATTAACATATGAATTAGCAGCTCCTGTAGGAGAAATTTTCCATTGGTAATTTATTCCTGAACCAAGATTATTTTGAAGACTTAATTCAAATGGAACTCCAATACAAACTGTGGAAACAGTTGACACGGTGTCACCCGGCATTGGTAATCCAGTACAGGGAGATGGTGGAGTAAAAGTATATTTAACACCTACTAAACTAGATGTGCTTGAAATAGAGTTATTAGCCGTTCCTCCAGAGACAGTAGCTGTCACGTTTGGACCTGGAGTTACACTCAAAAAAGTATTTGCTCCATTCAATCCTATTGAAGCAGATAAGGTACCAGCATTATCCATTGTAGATCCATAAATAAAATCAATTTCATTAGTGGTTTGGTGTAATACTATTTTGAAACTTGCATAAGCAGAAGAACTTGTAGAACCACTTCCACCAATGTTAACATTATCCCAACCAATTTCTAAAATTTGATTTGGTGATACACCAGAAACTGCATACTGAATACTTCCAGTTCCTCTATTATTATCATCCCAAAAAGGACCAATTAAAGGGCTAAATGCACAAGAATTAGACAAGGAATTCATATAAGACCCAAATCCAATAGTTCCTCCTAAATTTATAAATCCATTAGTATTTACACTAAAGGTAGTGTAATTAACCCCCTCAAATTTAAAAGTAAAACCGATCGGAATACCATTTTCACTTCCATCATCTCCTGTAGCAGCAACATCTGTTCCATTAACAGAATTGTAGGTGTCTGTAGATTCTGAAAAAGAATAAAGTGAAACTTGCTGAGCAAAACCCACATTCATTACCATCAGAATAAATACCCATAAAAAAGTAATTTTCTTCATTATTTATTATTTAATATTAGTAAAGTAAAAGTATAAAAAAAATGCTTGAAATAATAATTTCAAGCATTTTTAATTGTATATTAATTTAATCTTATGTGTTTTCTTAATTAATACTTTGAACCATAACCATTTCATTGGTATCTGCATCATAATTTACGCCTTCAAATCCAAAACCAAATAAATTTAAAAAGTCTTGTTTATATCCTGCTAAATCCCCTATTTCAACTAAATTCTCGGTTGTTGCTTTTTCCCATAACTCCGAAACTTTCGCCTGAACATCTTCACGCATTTCCCAATCATCAATTCGAATTCTTCCATTTGAATCAGTAGGGACCGCTTGACCTGTATATAATCTTTGGCTGTATAATCGTTGAATTTGCTCAATACAACCTTCATGAATTCCTTCAGCTTTCATGATCTTATACAATAATGAAATATATAATGGAATCACAGGAATAGCTGAACTTGCCTGGGTAACTAATGCTTTATTAACCGAAACATAGGCTTTACCATTAATATCTTTTAACGAATCAGTAATTGTAAAAGCTGTAGCCTCCAAATGGTCTTTTGCTCTTCCAATAGTACCTTTTCTATAAACCGCTTCAGTTACAGCAGGCCCAATGTATGAGTAAGCAATTGTAGTTGCTCCTGGAGCTAATAAATTGGCTGCTTTTAATTCATCCATCCACATAGCCCAATCTTCACCCCCCATAACCACAACTGTATTGTCTATATCGTCTTGGTTTGCTGGCTCAATAGACACTTGAGAAACTAAACCCGTATGAAAATCAACTGTTTTATTGCTAAAAGTTCCTCCAATTGGTTTTAAAGTAGAACGATGTAAAACACCTGTATTAGGATGCATTCGTACAGGCGAAGCCAAACTATAAATCACTAAATCAATTTGACCCAAATCAGCTTTAATTGTATCTATAACTTGCTGCTTCACTTCTTTTGAGAAAGCATCTCCATTTATACTTTTAGCATATAGTCCCTCTTTGTGCGCTTCATTTTCAAATGCAGCCGAATTGTACCATCCCGGAGAGGCAGTTTTACCCTCTGTTGGCGCCTTTTCAAAGAACACTCCAATTGTAGAAGCTCCACAACCAAAGGCACTAGAAATTCTTGAAGCCAATCCAAATCCTGTAGAAGCACCTACGACTAATACCCTTTTTGCACCGTCAATTGGACCTTTAGATTTAACATATTCGATTTGATTTTTCACATTTTGTTCGCAACCTTTTGGATGAGCTGTCAAACAAATAAAGCCACGCATTCTTGGTTCTATGATCATAATTTATATAATTTCTAATTAAAATAATTGCTGTTTTTGTTATAAAAAAAGAGCAGACAAATATAATTCTATTTTTTAGTTAAGCAATTCCTTGGCATGATTTAATGCGGTTTCGGTTACATTTGACCCCGACAACATTTGAGCAATTTCAATTACACGCTCTTCATGAGTAAGTAGTTTCAATTCTGAAAGCGTTTGTTCATCTTTAATCACCTTATAAACCTTAATATGCTCCTTCCCTTTTCCAGCAATTTGTGGCAAATGGGTAATGGCAAAAACCTGCATATTAGTACTCATCCCTTTTAATATTTCACCCATTTTATGAGCAATTTCACCTGAAACACCTGTATCGATTTCATCAAAAATAATGGTCGGAAGTTTAGAATATTGCGATAATATTGATTTCACAGCTAGCATAATTCGAGACATTTCACCGCCCGATGCCACTTTTTTAAGGAGACCAAATTCAGATCCTTTATTGGCCGAAAACAAAAATTGAATTTCATCTTTACCATTATAGAGATAAACTTCCTTTTGAATCAATTGAATATCAAATCGTGCATTCACCATTCCAAGAGTAGAAAGAATGTCTTCCATTTTTTTGGTTAACACAGGCAAAGATTTTATTCGGTTATTGTGCAATGTTGTTGCCAAATCATCTAGGTTAGATTCGGTGTTTAGCAATTGCTTCTCTAAAGCACTAATTTCAGATTCTAAAGTCACTGAAGAAATTACTTTTGAATCCAATTCATTTTGAATAACCAATAATTCATCAACTGAATTTACTTGATGTTTTTTTTGTAACGAATAAATCAATTGCAATTTTTCGTTTAACAACTGTAATTCCTCGGGATCGGAATGAACTGATTCGGCTAAACCAGAAATTTCTCTTTCAATATCATCAAATTCAATTAACAAACTAGAAATTCGCTCACTTAAATCACTAAATTCTTGAGAATAAGAGGCAATTTTTTGAATAGAAACTTTAATCTCTTTAAGACCTTGAATTACCCCAAACTGTTCTTGATTAGACAAAGAAAGTATACGAGATAAATTCTCATTTATTAATTCAACATTATTCAGTTTTTCAAACTGCGATTCAAGAAGTTCTTGCTCTCCCGATTTTAACTTTGCAGCCAACAATTCTTCTAACAAAAACGAATTATAATCTTGCTCTTTTGACAAAGAAAGTAACAATTCTCTTTTCGATTTAATGTCAGAATTTATTTTTTTATATACTTTTAATTGAGTAGCATACTCTTCTAAAACAGCTTCATTAGACGCTACCGAATCAATAATTTGGAATTGAACCGAATCATCAGACAATTCCTGAGTTTGATGTTGGGAATGAATATCAATTAAGAAATTGCTTAATTCCTGCAATTCATTGAGATTAACTGGAGTATCGTTAATAAAAGCTCTGGATTTTCCTGAAGGAAGGATCTCTCTTCTTATTATGGTTTCATCTTCGTAATCTAGATCATTTGCAATAAAAAAATCTTTAAGATGATAATTAGCAATGTTAAAATGCGCTTCGATTACACATTTTTCCTCTTTATTTTTTAGTGATGATAAATCAGCTCTTTTTCCTAAAACCAATCCTAAAGCTCCGAGCAATATGGACTTCCCCGCTCCTGTTTCGCCTGAAATAACTGAAAATCCATCAGAAAACCGGACGGATAATTTTTCAATCAAAGCAAAATTTTCAATAGATAAGGATACTATCATAAACTGACTTCCTATTTAATATTTGCCCATTTAGTGGAATTAGTTGGAGAAATTTTAGACAATTCATCAACCAACCCTTCAAGAGGAACACTAGGTCCAGCAGTAAATATTGAAACAATTTCATCTGCTTTAGCGTCAAAAAATATTCTAGCTAAATAGGAATTCGGACGAATTTCATGCAATCCACTTAAAGAATTAAAAGAACTTAATATTGCCTCCTTAGCAGACTTCAAATCCTTACTCATCATATCCAATCCATTAAAATGATATTGAAACATTGTTTCTCTTATAGGCTTGAATGTGGTAGATAAAAAATCGTTAACTAAATAATATCGATTATTGGTTTTGCTCGTTTGAGACCACCCTGAACCACCACTTGGTGCAGCTAAATTTAATATTTGTTGCGCTGATTGAAAATAATCTGTTCCGCTGTCTAAATCGAAAGTTTCAGCATCAGCTCCTAAGATGATATAACTATAAAATGCAATGGTAGATATTAAATTCGATTCGTAAGTATTTGGACTATAAAAAAGATTTTGAAATTCTACATATTGAAAATTAAAATCGTTATCGTTAATATTCAATATTGGAGTAGTAAAGCTTGAATTATGAACCGGTCGCGAACTTTGCACCTGTATAGTTGCTTCAAAATTATTGGAATCGTAAGAATTTAAAGTAATAAACATTGAGCAGTTTATTCTTTCATTTGGCTTGAATGTTTTTTCCGTCCAAACTGTTTTGTTTACAAATTCATTTAAAGAAGTCTCTAAACTTTTAAAAATTTGGTTGTTGGTATTGGTGATTTTATCATAATTAATAATCACTTTGCAATTCAACTCTTGAGAATGTGCAATTGCAAAAAGACAAACAAAAAGAAAACTAAAAATTTTACGCATGATAATGTTTTATTACTTTATTCAATATATCTATTGCAACCTCTTCTTTCAACTTTAATTCTTTAGGTTCAATATTGAAGTTTTTATCAATAAATGTAACCTTATTTGTAGTACCTCCAAATCCAGCCCCTGCATCTTGAAGCGAATTTAAAACTATCAAATCTAAGTTTTTTTTCTGAATTTTCAACTTTGCATTTTCAATTTCATTTTCTGTCTCCAATGCAAAACCTATTAGAAATTGATTTTTCTTTGTTTCCCCTATGGCAGCTAAAATATCTTTAGTTTTTTCAAGCTCTATTGAAAATGTATCTTCCGATTTTTTAATTTTATGATTAGCTGTAGTTTTTGGTCTGTAGTCTGCAACAGCAGCTGCTGCAATGACCACATCCATTTTTTCATACCACTCCATACAATGATCATACATTTCTTGAGCCGAAACAACTGGCACTACCTTAATCAGATCATTATTAACGGAAAGTGCTGTAGGACCCGAGATCAATGTTACTTCGGCACCTAAATTGGATGCTTCATTAGCCAAGTCATACCCCATTTTACCACTTGAATGATTCCCAATAAAACGTACAGGATCTATAGATTCGTATGTAGGACCAGCAGTTATTAATATTTTTTTTCCTCTAAGAGGTAAACTTTTAGACAAATCGGCTTCTAAAAAAGCAACAATATTCTCTGGCTCAGCCATTCTACCTTCACCACTTAATCCACTTGCTAACTCACCACTTTCCGCTGGAATCATTATATTTCCAAATTGCGATAACGTATTGAACGATTGAATTGTAGAAGGATGTTTATACATATCTAAATCCATTGCAGGTGCAAAATAAACGGGGCATTTAGCAGATAAATAAGTTGCTAGAACTAAATTATCGCACGTGCCATTCGCCATTTTAGATAAGGTATTGGCTGTTGCAGGTGCAATAACCATCAAATCTCCCCATAATCCAATATCAACATGGTTATTCCATTTTGAACCATTTTCTTCATCAAAAAAAGTGGAGTAAACTGGATTTTTTGAAAGCGTTGAAAGTGTTAAGGGGGTTATAAAATCTAAAGAAGCAGGTGTCATAATCACTTGGACCTGAGCACCTGCTTTTATAAATAATCGAACTAAATTTGCTGTTTTGTAAGCGGCAATTCCACCAGTTATTCCCAGTATAATTTTCTTACCCCTTAATACAGACATAGCTCTATTGGTTTGTTTATTCTTTGTAATAAATCTTTCCGTCTAACCACTCTTGAACAGCTAAAGCGTGTGGTTTTGGAAGCTTTTCGTAGAATTTTGAAACTTCAATTTGTTCTTTATTTTCAAAAACTTCTTCTAAACTATCATTGTAAGTAGCAAATTCTTCTAACTTCTCAATTAACTCTTTTTTAATTTCAGAATTAATTTGATTTGATCTTTTAGCAATAATTGTAATTGCTTCGTAAACATTACCAGTTGGTTCTTCTATAACATTTTTATTATAAGTTATAGTGTTTACTGGAGCATTTGTTTTCTTTAAATCCATGGATGTAATTATTTAGAAAATTGTTGTAAATCTTTATCTATTTTAGCTAACATGTCATCAGCTTGTGTTTTGTATTTTGTATCTGCTTTAAACTTATTTAAACTCGCATAAGCAGATTTAGCGTTTCTTAGACGTTCTTCCATTTTAGAAGGAATACTGTTTATTGCCAACTTATAAGCTGAATCTAATTTATAATACAAGGCATCCTCTTTGAATGAAGTACCTGGAAAATCTGAAATAAAATTATCAAAAGCTATTTGTGCCGCTTTAAAATCTGAAATCGTATTGTATTGTTTGGCATTTTCAAATGCTTTTTTCTCCAACTTATAACGCATTTCCTTTACTAGAGCATTTGCCTCTGGTAAATAAGCTGAATTAGGATAGGTATCAATGAAATTTTGAAGTTTATCCACAGCTTTATCTGTATCCGTTTGATCCAAACTATATACTGGAGATAATTTTGTAAAACATTGAGCACCTAAAAATAATGCTTCTTCTTGTTTTTCACTTTTTGGATAGCTAGATGCAAAACTTTCAAATTGATATCCCGCTAAATAATATTGTTTTGTTTTGTAATACGATTGAGAATACATATAAAACAATTTCTCTGCTTGTGGTTTTCCCTTGTATGAAGGAGCAATTTGTTCAAATAAACGAATTGCTTTTTCGTATTTTGCTTTATCATACATCTTTACAGACACCTCATATTTAATAGCAATATCATCTGTTTTTAATGCTTTTTGATATTCGCTACAAGACGAAATAAAAACAACCAATACAATAAGTGAAATTATTTTTTTCATTTTTTTCTTAAATGGATTCGTTTTTAATTTATTTTGGATACTAGCTCCTAAAAAACGAACCGCAAAAATAGTTAATAAATAGTTACAATAAAAGATTTTTTTATTGTTTTATTTGAAATAATTATTGAAGGTTTTTAATGAAATTAGAAAGCCTATTTGATAAATCCGAATTTACATTCACTAGCGGTAAACGTAGCGTATTTTCAGACAATCCTAGCAATTTATGAACTTCTTTAATTCCTGCAGGATTTCCCTGTTCGAAAATCATATCAATAGCATCTGCTAATTTATAATGAATTTTATAGGCTTCATCGACTTTTCGTTCCAATCCTAAGCGTACCATATCCGAAAACAATTTAGGAAATCCTTCCCCAATTACCGAAATAACTCCACTTCCGCCGGCCAAAACCATTGGCAAAGTGACCATGTCATCACCTGAAATCACCAAAAAACCTTCTGGTTTGCCTTGTATTAACTTCATCGCCTGAACCAGATCTCCTGCAGCTTCTTTAATTCCGATAATATTCTTAAAATCATTAGCCAATCTAATCACCGTTGAAGGCATCATATTACAAGCTGTTCTACCCGGAACATTATACAAAATAACAGGAATTGGAGACGCTTCTGCAATGGCTTTAAAATGCTGATAAATACCTTCTTGTGTTGGTTTATTGTAATAGGGAGAAACCGATAATACCGCAACAAAATCAGAAAAATCTCTAGTTTTTAACTCCTCTACCAATTTATGTGTATTATTCCCTCCCACTCCAAGAACCAAAGGAAGTCGTTTATTATTGGCAGCAACTACCGTTTGAATCACTAACTCTTTTTCATCCGGACTTAAGGTGGCATTTTCAGCCGTGGTTCCAAGAACTACAAGGTAATCTATTCCATTATCAATCTGAAAGTTTACAATTCTTGTCAAAGCTTCTGTATCAACAGAAAAATCTTTTTTAAAAGGGGTTACTAACGCAACACCAGTTCCTATTAATGCTTGCATGTTATATTTTGTTTAATATTTTTAAATATTTAAATAATTCAGAAACGAAAACCGTATAATTTTCTGCATTCGTATTTATCATAAAATGATTGATACGTTTATCTATACTTGAAAATCCAACTTTAAAATTAGCTTTTGAAAGTTGGGTTATATCCAACAAACCTGCCTTTTCAATATCATAGTAACTAATCAATAAATCAAATTCTGTTTCAATAAAATCAACGACTTCTTTTTTATCGATTTCACCAGACCAATTCATATCTTGATACGAAAAAAAGGGCAAATCATTTTTTTCATTCTTCTTAATAACGTCTTTAAAAATCAATACCGAAATATTTTCGGCAACTATTCCGTTATCAATTAACTCTGTAATTAATTTTTCTCTTTCAAAAAAATAAGTTTCATCAAGCAGTAATCCAACTTTGGCAACCATAGAATTTGATGCTAAATGAGGCACATTTAGTAACTTTTTCTTAACGATTTTTTTCGCCCAATATTCCTTTATTTTATTCAAAAACATAGTACATTTACCGAATTACAAATTTAATTGATTTTAGTCGTATAATAATGGTAAAACTAAAAAACTATACTGTTGAAATAAAACATTTTGTTTTATTATTAACATTTGCAACTTTAATTGCCTGCTCCAGCCACCCTTTTTATGTCACCAAAATAGAAGGAAAAAAAATTGGCATTCAAAATCAACAATCCAGTAATTCAGAAATTGAAAACTATATCAAGCCTTATCGTGAACATATCGATAAGGATTTGAATGAAGTTTTAGCATATTGCCCTGAAAATTTAGAAAAATCTAAGGGCCAATGGCAAACCAATATTGGCTGTTTTCTTGCCGATATCACTATTGAAAAAAGCAACCCAATTTTCTTTCAAAGAGAAAATAAAAATATTGATGTTTGTTTTTTAAATCATGGCGGTATAAGAACAATAATCCCTAAAGGAAATGTAACCGCTAGAAATGCCTATGAAGTAATGCCTTTTGAGAACAGCGCGGTGGTAGTTGGCTTAAAACAAGAACAGATCATTGCCATTGCGAATTATATTATTTCTGAAAAAAAACCACATCCTTTGGCTGGAATGAGTTTTACAATTTCAAAAGAAAATAAACCCATTAATATATTAATCCAAGGAAAACCATTGGAAGAAAATAAAATCTATTATGTAGTTACATCCGACTATTTATCTAATGGTGGCGATAACATGGACTTCTTTAAAACTAATGTTTCCCGAAACGATTTGAATTATAAACTACGCAATATAATGATTGATTATTTTAAGGATGTGGATACCCTAAAAGTAAATACCAACATTAGAATAACCAAAGAATAAGACTATGAAAAGAAGAGATTTTATACAAAAAACAGCTGCAACTTCTGCTTTTTTAGGATTAACAAGCTTTTCCTTAAGTAGTTTTAAAAGTGAAAAAGTAAAACACATTACTATTTTACATACCAATGATGTACACAGCTATATCGATCCGTTTCCAGCAGATCATCCAAGAAATCCAGGAATGGGTGGCGTAGCAAAAAGAGCTACAATCATCGAAACCATCCGAAAAGAAAATCCAAACGTACTTTTATTGGATGCGGGCGATATTTTTCAAGGAACACCCTATTTCAACTATTATGGTGGGGAATTGGAATTCAAACTAATGAATATGATGGGTTACGACATTGTAACCCTTGGAAATCATGATTTTGATAACGGAATTGATGGTTTGCTTGCGCAAATGCCTAACGCAAAATTTGATTTTGTTTCCAATTATGGGTTTGAAAACACCGTATTAGATGGACATGTGAAACCCTACAAAATAAAGTATGTAGACGGAGTGAAAATTGGTGTATTTGGATTGGGAGTTGAACTACAAGGCTTAGTAGATAAGAAAAACTGCAAAGAAACCGTATATAACGATCCTATAGAGTCGGCTACAGATATGGCGCGAATACTAAAACAAGAAAACCAATGCGATATTGTAATTTGTCTTTCTCATATTGGTTATACTTACAAAGAAGATCCAAATAAAGTATGTGACTTAATTCTGGCTAAGAAAACTAAAGATATTGATTTAATTATTGGAGGTCACACACATACTTTTCTTGACAAACCAGTGATTGAAAAAAACCTAGATGGAAAAGATGTTCTGATTAATCAAGTAGGTTGCTACGGATTGAATTTAGGACGTATCAATTTTTATCTAACTTCAGATAAGGAAATAGCAAGCCAAGGAAAGTCTATTATAGTATAAAAAAAATCTCTATAAAACTAAAAAGGGTAATGCAGCGCGTTACCCTTTTATCATTTCTACAAAATCGTGTTCTGAAATAATTGGAATTCCCAATTGATTGGCTTTTTCTAATTTGGCCGGACCCATATTATCACCAGCAATTACATAATCGGTTTTAGCAGAAATTGAACCTCCTACTTTACCTCCATTATCTTCAATGGATTTCTTTAAATCATCTCTTGAAAAAAGTTCAAAAACACCCGAAACGACAAAGGTTTTCCCAACTAATAAATCGGTGGCATCTGGATTGAATTTTTCAACAATTTCAAATTGAACACCAAACGATTGTAACCGCTCGATTATCTTAGTATTGTCTTGATTTTCAAAAAACTCAATTACACTTTGAGCTATTCGATCTCCAATTTCATCCACCAAAATCAAGTCCATCATGGAGGCCTGACTTAAAGCGGAAATTGTCTTATAATGTTTAGCTAATTTTTTGGCTACTGTTTCACCTACATAGCGAATTCCTAGTGCAAATAATACCCGCTCAAATGGAACTTCTTTTGACTTTTGAATTCCATTTACTAAATTCTCAGCACTTTTTTGAGCCATGCGCTCCAATGGTATTACTTGCTCTACGGTTAACTCATACAAATCAGAATAATCTTTCACTAATCCATTTTCATATAATAACGCCACCGTTTCCCCACCTAAGCCTTCAATATCCATTGCCTTTCTAGAAATATAATGCTGAATTCTACCAATAATTTGAGGCGGACATCCATAATAATTTGGACAATAATGTTGAGCTTCCCCTTCTTTTCTAGTAAGTTCTGAATTGCATTCTGGGCAATGGGTAATGTATTTTGTAGGTTCAGATTGCGTACCTCTTTGCGACACACCAATAATTTTTGGTATTATCTCCCCTCCTTTTTCAACAAAAACAGTATCTCCAATTCGAATATCTAACTTTTCAATTTGATCGGCATTGTGCAAAGAAGCTCTTTTTACAATAGTCCCTGCCAATTGCACAGGCTCTAAATTGGCAACAGGCGTAATGGCACCAGTTCGGCCCACTTGGTATGAAATGGAATTCAATTTGGTAACAACTTGCTCCGATTTAAATTTATAAGCAATAGCCCATCGCGGTGATTTAGCCGTATAACCTAGTTCATTTTGCAAATTAAAATCATCCACTTTTATCACTACCCCATCCGTTTCATAAGGCAAATCATGGCGATGCACATCCCAATAATTTATGAATTCAAAAACCTCCTCTAAGTTATCTGCCAACTTGGATTGATTCGGAACTTTAAATCCCCAATTACGAGCGGCTTCCAAACCAGAATATTGTGTTTGAAAAGGCAAATCCGTTCCGGTAATGAAATACAATAAACAATCTAACGGACGCTTGGCAACTTCAGCACTATCCTGTAGTTTCAAACTTCCAGATGCGGTATTTCTTGGATTGGAATACGGTTGCTCTCCAATTTCAATCAGTTCTTGATTCATTTTTTCGAAACCATCCAAAGGCAAAATTATCTCCCCTCGAATATCAAATTTGGTAGGAAAATTACCTTTTAGTTGCAATGGAATAGATCGGATTGTTTTAATATTATTGGTAACATCATCACCTTGAAATCCGTCACCTCGAGTAACAGCTCTTAAGAGTTTTCCATCTTGATACGTTATAGAAATGGAAGCTCCGTCGTATTTTAATTCGCAAGTATATTTTAAAGGTACATTACCTAAAACTTTTTGAATTTTGGTTTCCCAATCTTGTAAATCTTCTTTGGAATACGAATTATCTAGCGAATACATTCGGTTTTCATGAACTACCGTTTGAAAGTTTTTGGTAATAGCCCCACCTACACGTTGAGTTGGAGAGTTTTCATCAAAAAATTCTGGATGGTGTAATTCAAGATCTTGAAGCTCCTTTAATTTTACATCAAACTCAAAGTCAGAAATAGTAGGACGGTCCAAAACATAATAATTGTGATTGTGTTGGTTTAATTCCTCTCGAAGTTGCTGAATTTTTGTTTGAATTTGCATAAAAAAAGAAATGGCTATTTAGTAAGTTTCGCGTACTAAAATAGCCATTTATTTTGAATCTAAAAAGAAAAAAACTTATTGAATAATAGAATTTATTTGAAGGTACAATTGTCCATCGCTTAAAATAGCACCTTCCTTAATTAAATTAAATATTGAAGCATTTCTATCTCCGTCATACCCTTTTTTTCCTGTAAGCATTTCAACGGTTTCTGTAAATAAATTATCACTCAACCACTCCATTCCCGATTTTTGCAAAAAATCCACATCTGATACTAATGATTTAATCACCATGGAATCAATATGATTTTCTTGACAGTGAAACAAGAAGATATGGTTTTTAGAAAAGTGCTCTAAATATTGAGCATTAGTCAACACGTTTTCCCAAATCAAATCAGAAAAAACATCCAATTCTTGCTCAGCAACTTCTGGGGTATTCACTTTTATTTCATCCCATTCTTTTTTATCAATGGATTGAGTTGCTAAAAAAGTAGCAAATTCTTGGTGCAATTCTTCAAATTGCTCTTTTGTTAATCTTTTATATTTCATAACACAAATGGTTTACAAAAAAAAGTCCCGATTTACATCGAGACTTTTAGATTATAGTAGTAAGTTATTATACTTCAGCTACAATTTCATAAGGTAATTCAACTACTACATCTCTGTGTAATCTCACAGTTGCAGAGTATTTACCAGTTCTTTTTACAGTTCCACTAGTGATGAATTTTCTATCAATAGTTTGTCCCGCTTTTTCTAATGCTTCAGCAATATCAATATTGGTTACAGAACCGAATAATTTTTCACCACCTGCTTTAGAAGAAATTTTAATTTCTAATGCTTTTAAAGCTTCAGCAACTTTTTGAGCATCTGCTACAATTTTAGCTTCTTTGTGTGCTTTTTGTTTTAAATTTTCAGCTAAAACTTTTTTAGCAGAAGGAGTAGCTAATTGAGCAAATCCTTGTGGGATTAAGAAATTACGACCGTAACCAGCTTTTACTGTAACTACATCGTCTTTAAATCCTAAATTCTGAACGTCTTGTTTTAATATAAGTTCCATGTTGTTGTCCTTAATTATAGAAGTTAGGTTCCCTTATTGGAGAAACCAACAACTGTTGATTTTAAATTATTTTAATAAATCGGCTACATATGGCATTAAAGCTAAGTGACGTGCTCTTTTAACAGCAACAGACACTTTTCTTTGATACTTCAATGAAGTTCCAGTTAAACGACGAGGAAGAATTTTTCCTTGCTCGTTAACAAATTTTAATAAGAAATCTGCATCTTTATAATCAATATATTTGATTCCAGATTTTTTGAAACGACAGTACTTTTTAGTTTTGTTAGTTTCAATATTTAAAGGCGTTAAATATCTAATATCTCCGTCTTTTTTTCCAGCTGATTGTTGTAAATTTGCCATGATTACGCTTTTGCTACTTTAAGTTTTTCTCTTCTTCTTTCTGCCCAAGCTACCGCATGTTTGTCAAGACTTACAGTCAAGAAACGCATCACTCTTTCGTCACGTCTAAATTCAGTTTCAAAAGCAATTAACACTTCTGGTGCTACTTGGAATTCAAATAAATGGTAAAAACCACTTTTTTTGTTTTGGATTTCATAAGCTAATTTTTTTAAGCCCCAATCCTCTTTAGATACCATCTTTGCTCCTCTGCTTGTAAGAAAATCTTCAAATTTGCTTACTGTTTCCTTTACCTGAACTTCAGATAAAACGGGATTTAAGATGAAAACAGTTTCGTAATGATTCATAATAAATATGTTTTTAATTATATAAAATTGGGTGCAAAAGTAAGTATTATTTATTAATAAACAAGCGTAATTAAATAATTATCGCTAAAAAGCAAAAAAAAGCTACAAAGATTAGGTTCACACTTTTAAAAAAAATATATTAGCAACACAAAATCACTAAATTAGCTGATAATGAAATTAAACTGTGTTGTAATTGAAGATAGTTCGCTACAAAGAATAGTTATTACGAAGTTAGTTAATAATCACCCAAACCTTAAGTTGATTGGTGATTTTTCGAATCCTATTGAAGCAAAGAGCTGCATTACGGCCAATGCGATTGATGTAGTACTTCTAGATATTGAAATGCCTGTCATTAATGGGTTTGATTTTATTGATAGTTTAAAAGTGAGACCTCAAATAATCTTTGTTACTGCCAAAGCCGAATATGCCCTAAAAGCATTTGATTATGATGCTACCGACTACCTTCAAAAACCAGTTTCTCAAGATCGTTTTAATATTTCTGTAAAGAGAGCTTTGGAAATTCATCAATTGAAAAGAGAGCATTTTGAAGAAGAAGGTGAACATATTTTCATAAAAAGCAATCTCAAAAAACTTAAAATTTTCACTAATAAAATTAAATGGATAGAAGCTTATGGTGACTATGTAAAAGTAGTAACCGAAGAAGATACCCATTTAGTATTATCAACAATGAAATCTTTTGAAAAAGATTTACCCTCAGAGCGATTCATACGCGTTCACAAGTCCTACATCATCAATATTGAAAAAGTAGAGCGATTTAACAGCAAGTTTGCAGAAATTGGTCCTACGAAAATTCCGCTGAGTAGAAATAAAAAAGAAGGATTGATAAAAGCACTTTACATCGATTAATAAAAATCTACATTTAAAGTAACTTTAATAGATCGATATTGAGCTACCGCCTCAAAACTATTAAGAATTTTCTGAATTGTTTTTTTGGTAGAAACCAGAGCTCCGTCTTGTGGAATCTTAACCATAATTGTTCGAATGTATTCATTTCGAATACGATTTATTCCGGGTTCTTCTGGCCCCAACACAGGAATTTGTAGGTTCTGACTCAACACTTGATACAACCACATCGAACCTTCTTTAAGCTTTTCAAAATCTTTATGCTTTAAAGTTAATTTGATCAACCTAAAATAAGGTGGGTATTTGTATATAAGTCGCTCATAAAGCTGCTCTTTATACATTGCAGCATAGTCATTATTAGTAACCTGCTGAATAATATTATGATTTACATTATAGGTTTGAATAATTACCTTTCCTCGTTTTTCTGCTCTACCTGCCCTACCAGAAACCTGTGTCATCATTTGAAAACTTCGTTCAAATGCTCTAAAATCGGGGTGATACAACATATTATCTGCATTCATTATTCCTACCAAAGTCACGTTGTCAAAATCCAAGCCTTTTGCAAGCATTTGGGTTCCCACAAGAATGTCAATTTCACGATTTTTAAAACTATCAATTAATTTTTCAAAGCTGTATTTCCCACGAGTGGTATCTTGGTCCATTCGCTTGATGTTTTTTGTAGGAAATAACTCAGCCAATTCCAATTCAATTTGTTCGGTCCCAAATCCTTTGGCTGTGATATCAACACTTGAACACACATGACAATTGGTTGGTTTTGCTATGGCATATCCACAATAATGGCAACGCAATTGATTCTTGAATTTATGATACGTCAAACTCACATTACAACTCGTGCATTGTGGAATATGTCCGCAAGTGATGCATTCTAAAACTGGAGAAAAGCCGCGTCTATTTTGAAACAGAATAACTTGCTCCCCCAAACTTAATGCTTCGGCAATGGCTTCAATTAAAGTCAAACTAAAATGACCTTTCATTCTTTTTTTGAAGTAGCTTTCTTTTAAATCAACCAGTTCAACATCTGGCAATGGCGCTTTTCCATATCGCTCTTTAATAGAAATCAATCCAAATTTACCCGACTGGGCATTAAAATAGGTTTCAATACTTGGCGTAGCCGATCCCAATAATACTTTTGCTTTTTGGGCTTGCGCCAAAACAATCGCAGCATCACGAGCATGGTATCTTGGTGCAGGATCTTGCTGCTTGAATGTTTGTTCGTGTTCTTCGTCTATAATAACCAATCCCAAATTAGAAAAAGGTAAAAATAAAGCCGACCTTGCTCCTATTACAATCTTTGCTTTATCGGATTTCTCTAATACTTGATTCCAAACTTCGATGCGTTCATTATTTGAATATTTCGAATGAAAAACCGCTACTTCATTTCCAAAATGCTGCGTCAATCTTGAAACCAATTGGGTGGTCAACGCAATTTCGGGCAACAAATACAAAACTTGCTTTCCTTGAGCAATATAATCTTCTATGAGTTTGGTATAGATTTCGGTTTTACCCGAAGAAGTAACACCGTGTAAAAGAGAAACTTCTTTAGATTGGAAACTCTCTTTAATTTCCTCGTATGCTCGGTTTTGAACCTCACTTAATAATAAGTTGGATTCTATTTTTTTGGAATCAAAATTTACGCGGTCGTGCTGGATAAAATATTCCTCAAAAATATTTTTATCTATTAATGCTTTTATTATAGTGGGAGTTGATTGAGATACTTCAGTTAATTGTTTCACCGAAATGGGTTTCTTCTCTTTAGCATTCAACTGAAAATAATGCATCAGCACCTCCTTTTGTTTGGCTCCTCTTAAACTATCTAATAAAGCAATTAAATTGCTTTCGGCAACATAATCCTCATGCAATCGAATATAACGTACTAATTTTGGTTTGTATTCTTCTTGGATTTCCTCTTGAAGTGTTAAAATGTTTTTTTGAAGCAACTTTTGAATTACTGGAAAAATATTTTTCTTATTCAAAATTGAAATTACATCTTGAACTTTGAGTGAACTTTGCTGCTGCAAAGCTTCATAAACTAAATATTCGTCATCCGATAAATCGGTAATAGCTATTGTTGAATCTTTTTGAGAAGAAATTGTGGTTTCACTTTCCAAGATAAATGCTGATGGCAATGCACCTCGAAAAACATCCCCAATAGCACACATATAATAAGTTGAAATCCACTGCCAATGAGCTATTTGAAACTCATTTACAATTGGCTTTTCATCTAATATCTGATGGATTTCTTTCGCATCATATAATGTGGGCGGAACCTGATGAAGATCAATTACAAGAGCGGTGTATATCTTGTTTTTACCAAAAGGCACCGCAACCCGCATTCCTTTTTGAATGTAGTTATACTCAGCTTCAGAAACACAATATGTAAAGGTTTTTGGTAGAGATAACGGTAAAAGGACTTCTATGAAATGCATTATTTGTTTTGGGTATTGCGAGTTAAAATAACTGTTTACTAATTATCTCAGAACAATTAACTTTTTACTCGGTACCAATATTGAGTTCTACCAATTAAAGAAAAACCTATGTAGCCTCTTACTTTGAGTTTGTCTTTATTTTCTAAAGAAATAGAACATTTGTAGAGTTTTCCGTTTTTAGGATCTAATATTTTACCATCAGTATATTCTTCTTCCTCTTTTATTAATCCTTTAATAATTACGAGACCTTGAATCGACTTATTCTTATCTTCTCCTTCACATTGCTCGCATTTTTTATTCTTACCAACAGGATCTAATATTTCTAATACACGGCCAAATATTTTGCCGTTTTTTTCAAAAATTTCTACAATAGATTTTTCTTTTCCTGTTTGATCATCAATAGTTTTCCATTTCCCAACAATACCTTGAGAAAATGAAATTTGGAAAATAAAAAATAAAATAAAAAATAATTTAATTCTGATTTGATTCATTTTTATCATGATTTGTTTTTTTTCTTAAATAATGAATAGATGCATTTAATTCAAAACCCAACAACAGAATCATACTGTTTATCCAAATATAGAACATTACAATCAATAGCGTTCCAATAGACCCGTAAAGTTCATTATATTTTGAGAATTTCACAACCCATATTCCAAAGAAATAAGAAGATAAAATAATTAAAATTGTAGTTAATACGGCTCCTATTGAAAAAAAAGAACGTTTCTTTTCTTGTTTAGTACCAAATTTAAACAACAATGAAGTAGTAATCAATATCATCAATATTAAAAAAATATAACGCCCCATTTCTATTAAAGGAATACTATCTGAAAGGACGTCTTGAATTTTTGATTTTTGTATAAATACTTCAAAAATTACAATGGCCGCTACTGTAATAATTAACAACAACGAAAGTAAAATTGACAAAGCCAATGAAATAAAATACTGACTGAAAAATTTTCTTTTTAAAGTAACATGATGCGAACTTTCAAATCCACCCAATATAGCGTTTACCCCATTAGCCATTAAGAATATAGCCATGAAAAATCCAGTTGAAATTAATCCGGAATGACTGTTGTGCAAAATATCATTTATAATTTTTGAAACAGCGTCAAATGTAGTTGGGGGTAAACTTTGATGTACAAAGTCCATGAAGTCGTTTTGAAAACCTTTAATAGGTATAAACGGAATTAAATTTAGAATAAATAAAGTAAATGGAAATAAAGCCATGAAAAAACTAAACGCAATGGCAGCAGCACGATAGGAAACGGCACCTTCAACAATCCCAATCACATACAATTCTAACAAATCATAAAGAGACAATCCATGCAACCAAGGTAATTTTATTGATTTACCAAAGCCAACCAATTGCTTTAGCACTGGAATCTTCAAGAGTTTATTTTCTATTTCAACACTCATTATTGAATTGCTTTTAAACTTAAGTCCATGTTATATACCGAATGCGTTAATGCACCTGATGAAATGTAATTCACTCCACATTCCGCATAACTACGAATCGTATTTTCATTAATGTTACCCGAGGATTCGGTTTGGCATTTATTTCCAATTAAAGCAACGGCTTCTTTTGTGTTTTCAAAATTAAAGTTGTCTAACAATATGCGATAAACACCTACATTCTCAAGAATTTCTTTAACCTCGTCTAGGTTTCTTGCCTCTACTATTATTTTTAAATCTTTATTATTTTGAATCAAATACTCCTTAGTTTTCTGAATTGCTTTTGTAATTCCGCCTGCAAAATCATTATGATTGTCTTTAAGCATGATCATGTCATACAGGGCAAACCGATGATTTTCACCACCACCAATTTTTACAGCCCATTTTTCACACGCCCGAAATCCTGGAGTAGTTTTTCGGGTATCTAAAATTTTAGCATTAGTTCCTTTTAGTAAATCAGCGTAACTTTTTGTTTTGGTTGCTATGGCACTCATTCGTTGCATCGAATTAAGAACCAAGCGTTCCGCTTTCAAAATAGATTGTGAACTTCCCGAAACTACAAAAACAACATCTCCATAATTTACGGATGTTCCATCCTGAATTTGAACATCCAATTTTAAATTGGAATCTACATAGTTAAAAATCATTTTAGCAAATTCAACTCCAGCAATAATTCCAGTATCTTTTACTAATAATTTGGCTTTACCTTCAGCTGAATTTGGTATGCAAGCTAAGGAAGAATGATCTCCATCACCTACATCTTCTCGAATGGCATTTTGAATAATTAATTGTAGTTCGTTTTGGAATTGAATTTCAGAAATCATAATTGTATTTTGATTTGCTAAAATAATTAAAAAAAACAACATCCCAAAGGGTAAATTTATCCACAAAATAACTCATACAATTAAACCAATATTATTTTTTATAGTCTTAAAAACTTTGAAGTTAATCAACAATTGTTAAAGAGTTAATTTGTACTTTATTTAAATAAAAAAATAGTACTTTTACGACATGAAAATCCCTCAATTTCTATATATATTATTAACATTTTGCTTGTCTTTAAATTGTTTTTCACAATTTAGTAAGACGCATTATATTCCACCATTATCTAATTCTGATAGTCAGGAACCACAAGGGCAATATATTTATATTTCTACTCCAAGCACCACTCCTATTAGCTTTGTAATTCAGGAGATTGGCGGGAATTCTATTTCAGGAACAGTAAGTAGAGACACGCCTTATGTTTATAACATTGGTAATGGATATGACACTCAATTATTGATTTCAAAAAGCGATGTAAATACCATAAAAAACAATAAAGGATACATTATTAACGCACAAGATTTAATCTATGCAAATGTTAGATTAACATCTACGCAACAAAATAATCAAGCAGGTGGATTGGTTTCAAAAGGTAAAGCAGGCCTAGGAACTCATTTTAGAATTGGAGCTTTCATCAATACAGGGGCGTCAGCAACAACAACAAATCACTACACTTTTGCAACAATATTAGCTACAGAAAATAATACTACAATTTCATTTGGTGATATCAAACCCGGAGTACAATTAATTAATAATACTGCTGCTGGCAATAATCCTGCAAACATTATTCTTAATGCCGGGCAAAGTTTCGCCATGGCTGTGGTAGGACCCACTGATGCAAATAGAGATGGATTAATTGGTGCATCAATCACATCAGACAAACCAATTGCGGTTAATTGCGGTTCTTTTGCAGGAAGTAATGGAACTACTTCCAATTTAGATTTAGGTATGGATCAAATTGTTTCTGCTGAAAGAACCGGAATGGAATATATTTTCGTTAAGGGCTCTGGTTTAGATGTAACCGAAAGACCTTTGTTAATCGCCGATTTAGACAATACTGAAATTTATCTTAATGGAAGCACGACTCCAACTACAACTCTTAACTCTGGGCAATATTTAGCTTTAAGTGGTGCAGATTTTTCAGGGAATGGCAATTTATATGTTAGAAGTTCTAAAAATATTTTTGCATATCAAGGAATTGGAGGTTCGGATAGCCAAGCAAATCAAAACATGCACTTTGTACCACCATTAAGCTGTCAGACTCCAAAATCAATCAACAACATCCCAAAAATAAATGAAGTTGGTAATTTAACCGATTTCTCCGGGACTGTTTGTATTGTTACCAAAACAGGTGCCAATTTAACTTTCATTATTGATGGTGTTAATTACACTTCAACTACATTACCTGGCAGTTACAACCTAACGGGACCTTTAAGTGTTACTGGAAAGCCCGATTTTGTTACTTATACCATGGAAGGATTAACCGGAAATATTTCTATATTTTCAACTGAGCAAGTATATGTTTCTTATTATGGATCTAGTGGTGCAGCAACTTATGGTGGATTTTATTCTGGATTTACCTTTAAACCTGAAATAGTTTTTCAACCTGTTGCAGGTTCTTCTTCAAATTGTATCCCAAACATTAATCTTAATGTTAATGCTATAAGTAACTTTGATTCCTATCAATGGTATTATAATGGAAATCCAATTTCTGGAGCAACATCCAACAACTACACTCCTCTTCAACCCGGATATTATAAAGTAAAAGCTTCCTTAATAGATTGTGGAATAGATTATTTTTCTGATGAGATTCCGGTAAGTTCATGCCCAACTGATAACGACAATGATACTGTTATTGATAATTTAGATAGTGATAATGATAATGACGGAATCACAAACTGCACTGAGGCATATGGAGATCAGGCCATTTCATTAATTAACCCCGCATCGGGGACTATTTCGGTTTCCAATTATTCAAATACTTTCACCGGAATTACAACTACTACAGGAGCGGCTAGCGCTACTCCGTTTATTGGAAGTGCTGATGGTAGTTTTATTTCAGAAATTCCTGCCGGAAAAACAAATCAGGTTAAATACGAAATGACATTTAACCAACCTATTTCTTTGGATTTAGAATATGTATCTACTGCAAATTCATCTGATTTATTAAATTCAAATGGAAATTTTATTGTTAATTCACCAATCAACAAGACCATAACAGTATTAAATCCTAACAATCAATTATTGATTGACACCAATTATGACGGAATTTACGAAAGCGGAATAACTCAATATTCTTCATTTGAAATTCGTTTTAGACTCAATAGCACCACACCGCTTGCCGCAGGAACAGGAACCTTCAAGTTTGTGACAAATTATTCCAATACTTTTATTTTTACTCATAGCAATCTTTCTGATTCTGTTGCAGATAAAGCTACCTTTAAGCTAAAAGCAAGTTGCGTTTCAAAAGATACTGATGGAGATGGTGTTCCAAATCAAATGGATTTGGACTCTGATAATGACGGAATTCCAGATGCTGTTGAAGCACAGGGAGCTACAGTGATTCCAACTTCTGGTGTTGATGCCAATCACGATGGAATTGATGATGCTTTTGGTGCTGGACTTACTCCTGTAAATTCCGATAATGATAGCGCAACCGATTACTTAGATTTAGATTCTGATAATGATGGTATATTTGATTTAAATGAATCGGGTTCTAGTGCTTTAGATGCAAATTTAAACGGTGTTATTGACGGAAATAATTTTGGATTAAATGGACTAGCCAATTCTTTAGAAACTTCTGTAGATAGCGGAGTACTAAACTATACTGTTACCAATACCGACTCTGATTCTTTATATAATTATTTAGATATTGATAGTGATGGAGATGGATGTTTGGATGCTGCTGAAGCGGGTTATTCACAATTTGATAGCGGTACCGGAACATTAGGAACCGCAGTTCCCCCAACTGTTAATTCAAATGGAGTGGTAACTAGTGGACCTGCCTATATAAATCCGAATCAAGATTATATAATAGGTGCACCAATAATAATTACAACCCAACCTCAAGACGCAATAACCTGTGAAAACCAAAGTGCAACATTTAGCATTGTAACTAATGCGGTTACCTCCTATCAATGGCTTGTATATAACGGTACCACATGGGCCAATGTTACAAATAATGCTATTTACTCGGGAGCGACAACAAATACACTAACAATTTCGAGCGTAAGTGTGGCAATGTTTGGTTACAAATACAAAGTAATATTGGTTAAAAGCGGAAATCGATGCGGAATGATATCAGCCGCTGCAACACTTACAAGTTATGCTTCACCGTCACTTACAAGTCCAATAACCGTTAAACAATGTGATGATGACACAGACGGAATTTCTAATTTTAATTTAACTGTAAATAATCCTCAAATTTCTAGTAATTACGCTACCGAAACATTTACCTATTTCACAACACAACCTGGAGCGATTACTAATGATCCTTCTGTAAAAATAAACAATCCATTAGCTTATTCTAGCGGAACTGGAACTGTTTGGGTACGTGTTGAAAACATTCACGGTTGCTATACAGTGGGTCAAATAAATTTATTGGTTTCTGCCACACAAGTAAATGCAGCTACTTTCCATAGAAATTTTACTTTATGTGATGATGCTGTTGTTGGAATTTCTACGGATACAGACGGAACCACATTATTTGATTTTAGCAGTGTGACCAATGATATTAATTTGATTTTACCTCCTCCAAGTTCAAATTATACCATTAAATATTATGCAAATAATGCAGATGCATTAGCGCAAGTTAATGCAATAAATCCTGCATCATATCGAAATACTGTGCCAAATCAACAACAAATTTATGTTAGAATTGACAGCAATAATTTCCAAGGATGTTATGGTCTAGGTCCATTTATTACCATAACTTCTGAAGCTTTACCAATTGCCACTCCTGTTAATTCTACCAACACGATAAGACATTGTGATGACGATCAAGATGGCATTTATACATTTGATACTTCCACCTTGCAATCTTCAATATTAAATGGGCAAACAAATAAAACAGTAACCTATTATGATGCTACAGGTGCAGTTATCAATCCAATTCCAACTTTTACTGTAAACACAACCCAAACCATTACAGTAAGAGTCACTAATAACATAACACAAGCTTCTAATGGCCCTTGCTATGATGAGGAGACAATTACTTTTATTGTAGATAAATTACCGCAAATTTTTCCTGTGTCGCCATTTCAATTAATTAAATGTGATGACGA
This sequence comes from Flavobacterium sp., assembly GCF_046073885.1. Classification (GTDB taxonomy): domain Bacteria; phylum Bacteroidota; class Bacteroidia; order Flavobacteriales; family Flavobacteriaceae; genus Flavobacterium. The sequence goes on along the minus strand of NZ_JBJTND010000045.1, from coordinate 7,185 downwards.
AATTAATAATCCGGCAATGCAAAACGGAATTTATCCATTTGACACAAGCACAATTGAAAGTACACTAATGGGATCGCAAACCGGAATGACTATTTCATATACTTTAGCTAACGGTCAGGTGCTACCTCATTTGCCAAATCCGTTTAATACGGCCACACAAAATGTGATTGTAACTATTGTAAACCCTATAAATACTTCATGTCCTGCAACAAGCACTTTAAGTTTTGTAGTGAATCCAATTCCTAAAATAGATTTAAACACGAATGGAGAAGCCAATGAAATTGTATGTACAAATCTTCCAACTTTTAGCGTAACCATAAATGCTGGGGTATTAAGTGGCACACCAACAAATTTATATACCTACCAATGGTACTTGAATAATGTTCTAATTCCTGGTGCTACAAACTATTCGTTGAGTGTTTCACAAAGTGGAAATTATTCTGTAGTAGTAACAACAGCTGCTGGTTGTAGTGAAATAAGACCAATAACGGTAACCTCTTCGGTTATTGCGTCTATAGATCAAGTAAATGTGGTAGATTTAACAGATGTTAACTCGGTGGAAGTTATTGTTTCGGGTAATGGTGGAAACTATGTATATAGCATTGAAGATTCTTATGGGCCTTTTCAAACTTCCAATTATTTTCAAAATGTCCCAATGGGATTCCATACAGTTTACGTAAAAGATTTAAACGGCTGTGGAGTTGCTGAGCAAGAGATTTCGGTTCTTGGTGCTCCTAAATTTTTTAGTCCAAATGGTGACGGCTACAATGATACATGGAATATTAAAGGTGCTAACTACAAATTTTACTTCAACACCCTAATTAAGATTTTTGACCGATACGGAAAATTTGTTAAACAAATTTCTCCTGTTGGTGAAGGTTGGGACGGAACTTTAAATGGGTATCAATTACCATCTGATGATTATTGGTATAACATTCAATTAGAAAATGGCAGAAATGCCAAAGGACATTTTAGTTTAATAAGATAATGGTATCCCTATTTAGAATAATAGCCAAGCTAAACAAATTGCTTTTACCAAGTTTTACTAAGCAACAACTGGATATAACCAAAGCCAAAAAATGGCAACTTGCTATTATTGGATGGCGGTATTATGTAACTAAACGAGCTTTAGATTAATTCTTCCCTACAACTTCAAGTGGAAATCGAATTAAAAAGATGGATAATTTTGATATTCCATTTGCAAATAACAGATTAATGCCTATATTTGCACCCACAAAAAAGGCCTCGTGGCGCAACTGAATAGCGCATCTGATTACGGCTCAGAAGGTTACTGGTTTGAATCCAGTCGAGGTCACAAAAACCCTTATAAACATTGTTTATGAGGGTTTTTTATTTTTCATCTTCACGATCATTATTGAAAGTGAAATTTCGCAATTGGGGCACTTTTACAAAAGTGAATGCCACGACTCCAAGAGTCAAACAACCTCCAACTACCACCGCCCTAACGGTGCCCAACCAATTGGCCATTACCCCACTTTCAAAATCACCAAACTCGTTCGAAGAACTAATGAAAATGGTATTAACAGCAGAAACTCTACCACGCATGGCATCCGGTGTAACCAATTGCAATATGGTACTTCGTATTAATACACTAACCGCATCCAACATACCCGATAACAATAGCATCGCAAAGGATAAATAAAAATTAGTTGAGATTCCGAATACAATGATTGACAAAGCAAAACCGGATACGCATAAAAACAACTTTCTTCCCGGATGTGTTTTTAAAGGAATATAAGCCAACAGACCTAAGGTAATTAATGCTCCTATTCCAGGTGCTGCTCGCAAGATTCCAAAACCCACCTCATTTACATGCAAAATTTCTTTTTGATATACCGGCAAAAGAGCCACGGCACCACCAAAAAATACCGAAAACATATCCAAACATTGCGCGGCCAATAATGTAGGCGTATTCATAACAAAACGCAATCCCTCTTTGATGCTTTTTAATGCAGGTTCTTTTTCAAGTTTTAATATAGGCTTTACACTAATTTTAAAAATCGGAATATAAACTAGCATCAAGAAAATTAATACTGCAAAAAGTCCGATTGTTATACCAGTCCAAGCAATAAAAATTCCGGCAACAAGAGGGCCAAGTACCGAACCCATTTGCCAAGACATACTACTCCAACTTGTAGCATTAGGATAATGTTCCCTTGGCACCACCATTCCGAAAAGGGAAAACATAGAAGGTCCAAAAAACGAGCGAAGTATCCCAGCAATAAATACAAAAAAGTAAATTAAGCCTACTAAAATTGTAGTAGAAAGACTTTTTTGTACAAATGGCAAAGCGATGACAAACAAACAAATGGCGGTAATAAAATATCCATAAAGACAACGCACAACCATTTTTCTTTTTTCGTTATGATCTACAAAATGTCCTGCAAATAAAGAACAACCAATTGCTGGAATTACTTCGGCAAGACCAACTAATCCTAAAGATAGTTTGTTATTGGTAAGCGAATAGACCCAAAAATACAAAATGGTAGATTGCATGTGCAACGCAAATATCAATCCGAATCGAGTTGCAAGAAAGGCTTGAAACTCTTTAATTTTGAGCGCCGGATTTTTATAAAAAAAACCGGAAACCGAAATCGATGAGGGATTGACTTTATTCATAGAGAATTCAATTAGAAAATGCTAACAATTGAATTTCAAAAATACCACTTTTGACTTACTAGTAATCCGATTAAAATTATTTTTATCAACAATCAAAACCACTATTAAGAACAAATTTTCATTAGTTTTACAATCTTATTTTTCATTATGCACACTGATTATATTTTAGACCAAGAATTTAGAAACGAAATTCTAGACGACAACAACACCAAGTACAAAGATTTTGAAAATTGTAACTTCTACAATTGCGACTTTAGAGATTGTACCTTTAAAACAATCACCTTCATCGACTGCAATTTCTTTGATTGCAACTTTCAAGATACAAAGATTAATTATGTGTCGCTACGCGGTGTATTTTTCAATAAATGTAATTTCACAAATGTGAATTTTGCAATGACCGATCAAGTGATTTATGAATTTCATTTTACAGATTGCTTGCTTGATTACGCAAAGTTTTATGCTTTAAAAATGAAAAAAATGAAATTCATCAACTGCAGTTTGATTTCAGCCGACTTCATGTCGAGTGATTTAACCGAAGTATTATTTGACAATTGCAATCTCCGAAGAGCAGTGTTTATTGACACCATTGCTAATAAAGCCGATTTTTCTACCAGCTATGATTATAGTTTTGATCCCGAAAAAAACAAAATTAAAAAAGCTATTTTTTCAATGGAGGGATTAAAGGGACTACTAGAGAAATACGATATAGTAGTTAAATAACAGTCCCCTATCCATAAAAAAATCCTAACAAATTCAATTAATTCAAATTCAATTCATACATTTGTATATACAAGTGTTATTATTTTGAACCGAATTACATTTATTAAAACATTAATTGGAGGAGCAACTATGGCATCATTACAGCCTTTTTATAATTGGACCAAAGAATTATCCGAAGAAGATTACAAACATCCTGTACTTTTTATTGGTCATGGTTCTCCAATGAACGGAATAGAAGATAATGAATTTTCACAAACTTGGAAGAAATTCGGAAAAGAAATACCAAAGCCTAAAGCGGTTCTTGTAATTTCTGCACATTGGTTAACCAATGGAACCAAAATTACTGCAATGGAAAATCCGAAAACAATTCATGATTTTGGAGGTTTTCCTAAAGAATTATTTGAGGTGCAATACCCTGCAAAAGGAAATCCCGAATTGGCTTTAGCAACCCAAAAGTTAATAACATCTACACCCGTAGAACTAGATCATGACTGGGGATTGGATCATGGAACATGGACAGTAGTTCGGCATATGTATCCCAATGCGGACATTCCGGTATTGCAATTGAGTATAGATTACAATAAACCTGCGCAATATCATTTTGATTTAGCGAAACAACTGGCTACTTTGCGTAAAAAAGGCGTATTAATAATTGGAAGTGGCAACATGGTGCACAATTTAAGAATGATAGCTTGGGATAAACTCAATGAAAATAATTATGGCTACGATTGGGCAATAGAAATGAACTCGATTTTTAAAGATAAAATTGCCTCTGGTGATTTTAAATCACTTATTGCGTATGAAAAATTAGGAACTGCAGCTCAACTTGCTATTCCTACCCCCGATCATTATTTTCCGTTGCTTTACAACCTTGGATTACAAGATAGCGCCGATTCAATTAGTTTCTTTAATGACAAATCGGTTGGAGGATCGTTAACCATGACCTCTGTTAAAATTGGATAATCAATAAGTTATAAAAAACAAAAAAGTCCTGATTTCTCAGGACTTTTTTTTATGAACTAGTTTCATTAATTATATTTTGAAACGCTTTCTATCATTTTCGTTTAAGTAAATTTTACGCAGACGCAATGATTTAGGAGTCACTTCAACATATTCATCTTTTTGAATGTACTCCAATGCTTCCTCTAATGAGAATTTTATTGCAGGAATAATTCTAGCTTTATCATCTGCACCAGATGAACGAACGTTAGATAATTTTTTAGTTTTAGTAACATTTACCGTCATATCATCGCTACGGGTATTTTCACCAATAACTTGACCTTCATAGATATCTTCATTAGGATCAACAAAAAAGCGACCTCTATCTTGTAATTTATCAATAGAATATGGAATAGCTTTTCCGTTTTCCATAGAAATTAACGAACCGTTATTTCTTCCTGGAATTTCACCTTTGTAAGGCTCGTATCCAATAAAACGGTGCGCCATGATTGCCTCACCTGCAGTTGCAGTTAACAATTGATTTCTTAAACCAATAATTCCACGAGATGGAATATTGAATTTAACAATCATACGCTCCCCTTTTCCTTCCATTGAAAGCATTTCTCCTTTTCTAACAGAAACAAACTCTACCGCTCTACCCGAAAGGTTTTCAGGTAAATCAATAGTTAATTCCTCAATTGGCTCGCATTTCACACCATCTACTTCTTTAATGATAACTTGTGGTTGACCAATTTGAAGCTCATATCCTTCTCTTCTCATGGTTTCAATAAGAACAGATAAGTGAAGTACACCACGACCAAAAACCATAAATTTATCAGCAGAATCAGTATCTCCTACACGCAACGCAAGGTTTTTCTCTAATTCTTTTGCCAAACGATCTTTAATATGTCGCGATGTTACAAATTTTCCTTCTTTACCAAAGAATGGAGAATCGTTAATAGTAAACAACATACTCATAGTAGGCTCGTCAATGGCAATGGTTTGTAAAGCTTCTGGATTTTCAAAATCGGCGATTGTATCTCCAATTTCAAAACCTTCTACCCCTACAATTGCACAAATATCTCCTGCTACAACCTCAGCTACTTTTTTACGACCTAAACCTTCAAAAGTATGAAGTTCTTTAATTCTTGACTTGATTACTTTGCCATCTCTTTTTACTAATGAAATTGGCATACCTTCTTTTAATTCTCCTCTTTCTAATCTACCAATTGCAATACGACCTGTAAATGAAGAAAAGTCTAAAGAGGTAATCAACATTTGAGGTGTACCTTCAGAAACTTTAGGAGCAGGAACGTGTTCTACCACCATATCTAAAAGAGGCTCAATATTGTCTGTTACATTTTCCCAATGATCCGACATCCAATTGTTTTTTGCAGAACCATATACAGTTGGGAAATCCAATTGCCATTCTTCTGCACCCAATTCAAACATTAAATCAAAAACTTTTTCATGCACTTCTTCTGGAGTACAGTTTTCTTTATCTACTTTATTGATAACCACACAAGGCTTCAAACCTAAATCGATTGCTTTTTGCAATACGAAACGCGTTTGAGGCATTGGTCCTTCGAAAGCATCTACCAAAAGGCAAACACCATCGGCCATATTCAATACACGCTCTACTTCTCCACCAAAATCGGCGTGACCAGGAGTGTCAATAATGTTGATTTTAGTACCTTTATAAACAACCGATACGTTTTTTGAAGTAATAGTAATACCTCTTTCACGCTCAAGATCGTTGTTGTCTAATATTAGGTCCCCTGTATTTTCGTTTTCACGAAATAGTTGACAATGGTACATGATTTTATCAACCAAAGTAGTTTTACCGTGGTCAACGTGGGCAATAATTGCAATGTTTCTGATAGATTCCATCTTGTTTTTTTAGGAGGTGCAAAGGTACACTTTATTTTGACAAAAAAAACCCTACACCCAATACTTTACATTTTAATAACCAATTGGTAGTTTATTTAGCTGAAGTAGAGTATTAATAGGATAATAGAAAGGTATAAACAAAAAAAAACTCTCATTACTGAGAGTTTTTAAAGTATTTTGAAAAGGAAAAATATTACATTTTCGCAACGTGCTTCGTTAATTTAGATTTTAAATTAGAAGCTTTGTTATCGTGAATGATATTTTTCTTAGCTAAACGGTCAATCATAGAGATCACACCAGCAAGTTTAGAAGCAGCATCTGCTTTATCAGTAGCTAGTCTAATTGCTTTGATAGCATTACGAGTAGTTTTGTGTTGGTATCTATTTAATACTCTTTTCTTTTCGTTACTTCTAATTCTTTTTAAAGCTGACTTGTGATTTGCCATTTTTCCTTTTTTTATAGAAGGGTTGTCTTTTATGATTACTATTTTAACTAAATCATTAACGGTTTCATTCAGTAAATAGGTTGATTTTGAAAAGCCATTTATAATTTCTTTGAGCTCAGGATCTTCAATTGTCAAATCATCTATTAAATTCAATAATCCTGTAAGGTTAGAAAGAGGAGCTCTCAAATTGTGTGAAGTAATATAAGAAAACTGCTTAAGATCCTTATTATTTTGTGTCAACTCTCCAATGAGTTGTTCACGTTCTTTTTCGCGCTCTTTTTCCTCTGTAACATCTCTCTGTATAGAAATCCAGTGGGAGTGCTCACCTTCTTTATTTGTAACAGGAATCATTGAGAAATTAACCCAAAACTCCTCCTTATTCTTTTTATAACTAATTGTCTCAACAAAGCATTCTTTGTATTCTTGTATAGCAGTTTTTAATTTATCAAACTCTAAGATATCCGATTTTGGTCCAAAGAACATGGCAGGCGATTTACCAATTACCTCCTCCGCAGGATAACCAGTCATATCAGTAAATGCTGAATTGACGA
>NZ_JBJTND010000044.1:0-16771 GCF_046073885.1 Flavobacterium sp. | reverse complement strand
CAGAAGAAATGCCTTGGATTCCTAGGAAATAATTTCTTCTGCGTTTAAGTCTAAAGTCAATTTTCGTGCCAACACAAAAAGATAGTCAGAAAGTCGGTTTAGGTACTTAATAACTAGTTCTTCGGTAGGTTCGATGTCATTAAGATACACTGCCAAGCGCTCTGCTCTACGACAAACGCAGCGAGCAATGTGACAATATGACACAGTGGTATGTCCACCCGGAAGCACAAAATGAGTCATAGGAGGCAATGCCTCGTCCATAGTATCTATTTCTTTTTCAAGAAACTCAATATCTGATTCTACTATTCCTAAATTTTTCAATCGGCGTTCCCCGCTTTTAAGTTTTTCATCTTCGGGTGGCGTTGCAAGAATTGCACCAACGGTAAAAAGTCGGTCTTGAACCTCTAGCAATACTTTTTTGTATGAAGGATCCATATCTTGATCGCGAAGCAATCCAATTTGGGAATTTAATTCATCTACGGTGCCGTAACTTTCTATCCGAATGTGGTGCTTAGACACACGAGTTCCTCCGTACAAAGAAGTTGTTCCTGAATCGCCTGTTTTTGTATATATTTTCATTTTGTGGTGCTAAGGTTGTTAGGCGCTAAGGTACTGAGTTTTTTAAAAGATAACAAAAATAAAAGTAGATTACTACCTACCCCTGCTCGAGTGGAAATCCTGTCATTGCGAAAACTCAAATTGAATTAATCAGCATTGTTCCCCGCAATGGCAGATTGCAACGGCGGCAGGAAAATGGTTTACCGATAAAGCCTGATGATTCGGTCTTACAAATGACCTTCGTTTTGATTATCGCTTTCTATCATTCCGTCTCGCAAACGGATAATTCTGTGGGCATATTTTGCGATATCTTCTTCGTGGGTAACCAAAATAACGGTATTCCCTGCGGCATGAATATCACCAAAAAGCTTCATGATTTCTACCGAAGTTTTACTGTCTAAATTTCCTGTTGGTTCATCGGCAAGAATGATGGAAGGCTTGTTAACCAAGGCGCGAGCTACAGCCACACGCTGGCGTTGCCCACCCGAAATTTGGTTGGGTTGGTGATCCATACGATCGTCTAGCCCTACTTGTTTTAGCACTTCAGTGGCGCGGATTGTTCTATCGGTTTTAGAATACCCGGCGTAAATCATTGGAAGCGCAACATTATCGAGTGCCGTAGTTCTTGGTAAAAGGTTGAAGGTTTGGAAAACAAATCCAATTTCTTTGTTTCGAATTTCGGCTAAATCGTCGTCATGCATTTGGGAAACATCGTTCCCGTTAAGAATATAGGTCCCCGAAGTAGGTGTATCCAAGCAACCTAAAAGGTTCATCAACGTAGATTTACCAGAACCAGAAGGTCCCATTAACGCCACATATTCGCCTTTATTTATTTGTAAATCAATACCCTTAAGTACATTAATGGTTTCGTTTCCGAGTTGGAAATCACGTTTAATATTGGTGATTTGAATTAATGGATTTGCCATTTTGATTTTGGAATAAATATTATCGAATACTGATTTTAAAATGTAAAGATAAGTAATCCGAATTCGTTTTTTGTTACAAAATACAGGAATTATTTTACACTCGAATTACAAAATGCTCTTTCATTTGTTCGCTTCTAAAGAAAACAATTCCCCATTGAAAGGTATCAATTGTTACGGAAACTTTAGGATGCTTTTTTATCACTTCCCAAGCTTCTTCCATGTCTATAGACCAATGAATATCATCAAATATCCAAACCGAATCATTGGTTATTGTTGGCAACAACAATTCGAAATAGGTTAATGTGGCTTTTTGCGAATGGTTGCCATCGAAGTAAATGAGCTGGAAGTTAGAAGCTGAAAGTTGGGAGCTCTTTAGATAATCTTCAAAATTAGTGTTTACAAAGTCAATGTTTGTTAGATTAGCAAGATGGCTTTGTTTTTTTGCAATTGCAATTGTATTTGGGCAACCTTCTAAAGTAATGACTTTGGCATTATTATTTAGCTTCGCTCTGTTCGTCTTTGCCTCGAGTCCTAATGCTAATGCTGAAGTGGCTAAACCTAATGAAGTGCCAATTTCTAAAACAGAATCCGGCTGGAAATAGCTCGCTAATCTGAATAATAACTCAGCTCGTTTAGAAGAAATTCCGGCATGTTTAGCAATTTGATTTACAGCTCGGGTGTTGCTTTTAAAAATTCGGGAACCCGCACCAAAATCGATTACTTCAATGGTTTCATTATTTTCAAAAAGAGATTTACGATAGGATTTTAAAATAGAATATTCGGGATAATTTGATTTATCATAAAAACACTGAGTGACCAAATTAAATACAAAGGGAGAATGGACTCCGTGTTGATTTTTGGAGTTGTAAATGAATTTAAGGTAAGATTTAATCTGAAACAGCATGTTGTTTTTTTGATTAGTAATTAATTTAACTATTCACTAATTACTAATTACTAATTACTTTTTTATTACTCCATTTTTGAACTCAATTCAAACCAGCGTTCTTCTTTTTCTTCCAACTTTTGAATTACCATTTGCAATTCATTTGCTTTGGCTTCAATATCTGAATCGGCTACTTTTCCATCGGAAAATAATTGCTCAATTTGTTTCTTTTGAAATTCAAGATCTTTTATTTCTTTTTCAATTTTATTGAACTCTTTTTGCTCATTAAAATCCAATCCCGATGAAATAGTTTTGGTCTTCCAATTGGTCTTTTCCTTAGTATCCTCTTTACTTGCTGGCTCAGCAGAATCTTCATAGGCTCTAAAATCGGAGTAATTTCCAGGGAAATTTTCTACGATACCGTCACCTCTAAAAACAAATAAATCATCCACAATTTTATCCATAAAATACCTGTCGTGAGACACCACAAGCAAGCACCCAGGATAATCCAACAAGAAGCTTTCCAATACGTTTAAAGTTACAATGTCCAAATCATTGGTTGGCTCATCGAGAATCAAAAAATTCGGATTCTGAATTAAAACAGTACACAAATACAAACGTTTTAGCTCTCCCCCACTTAATTTCTCTACATAATCGTATTGTTTTTTGCTATCAAATAAAAAGCGTTCCAACAATTGAGACGCCGAAATTAATTTCCCTTTCATCAACGGAATATATTCTCCGTATTCTTTAATGATATCAATCACGCGCTGGCCTGGCTTTGGGTTGATTCCGCTTTGCGTGTAATACCCAATTTTAATGGTATCTCCGGTAATTACCTTACCTGAATCGGTTGGAATGGTTTGCGTAAGTAAATTTAGGAATGTTGATTTTCCGGTTCCGTTTTTACCAATAATTCCAATTCGAGCACCCCGCTGAAAATCAAAACTAAAATTTTCTAATATTTTTTTATCGCCAAATTTTTTAGAAATTTTATGCAGCTCAATAATTTTGCTTCCAAGGCGCTCCATATTAATTTCTAATTCAACTACATTTTCTTTTCTTCTGCTTTCGGCAACTGCTTTAATTTTGTAGAAATCGTCTTGGCGTGATTTTGATTTTGTAGTTCTAGCTTTTGGCTGTCTTCGCATCCAGGCTAATTCTTTCACAAAAAGGTTCTGAGCCTTGTCAATACTCGCATTTTCAGAAGCAATTCGTTCTTCTTTTTTTTCTAAATAATAGGAATAATTGCCTTTGTAACTGTATAATTTTCCGTTTTCTAATTCGATGATTTCATTACACACACGCTCTAAAAAGAAACGGTCGTGCGTCACCATAAATAAAGTAATGTTTTCTTTGGCAAAATAACTTTCCAACCATTCAATCATTTCAAGATCAAGGTGATTGGTGGGTTCATCCAAAATCAACAAATCAGGGCGGTTGATTAATATTATAGCCAATGAAAGACGCTTCTTTTGTCCACCCGACATGTTTTTTACCTTCAATTTGAAATCTTCCAACTTCAATTTGAATAAGATTTGCTTGAATTGGGTTTCAAAATCCCAGGCATTAAAACGATCCATGTCGTCAAATGCTTTTTCGTATGTTTCGGTATCTTCAGGGTTTTGAAGTGCTTTTTCATAGCGTTCTATCACATGAAGAATCTCATTATCACTCGCAAAAATGCTTTCTTCAACCGTTAATTCATCCTGTAATTGGGGCACCTGAGATAAAAATGCCATTTTTATTTCTTTACGAATCACCACTTGACCGGTATCGGGTTCATCTTCTCCGTTAATGATTCGCATGATACTGGTTTTACCCGATCCGTTTTTGGCTATAAATGCAATTTTTTGGTCTTTATTGATGCCAAATGAAATGTCTTTGAACAAAGTTCGTTCGCCAAATGACTTGGATATATTTTCTACAGAAAGGTAATTCACGGGTATTTATTTTTTTTGCAAAAATAGGCTTTTGTTTCAAGAATATAATAGAAACCTTTTCAGTAAAATTATTTTGGCTTTTGCAAAAAAATAAAGCACACTTTCGTGTGCTTTATTTTTGAATTAGATAACTCTATTTATTTAAATACGAATAAATTTCATCCTTTAAATGCAGTAATTTTGCTTTTACTTCGTGCGTGTATTCATCAGTAGCAATTTCATTACCCATATTTATTCGATGAACTTGATGCTCGGTTCTATCATATTCATCAAATAATTCTCTAAAATGATTGTTTTCAATTTTTAATTGATGAATTTTTTCCTGATGTTCTGGAAACTCATGTAATAAATCATGTCTTTGCATAATAATTAAGTTTTGTGTTTGTAGTAATTTAATGACAACTTGCATTTGCTTTTACAAACAAATTAGTGTCGCTTGGTGATAAATAGGCAATATCTAAGCCTAGTCCTCTAAATATAAACATAATTCCTATAAAAACCGCCACAATAGGTATTATTTTTTGCAATTTATTTCGAACTGGAATGGATATTAAATTGGATAAATAAACAACGGCGCTCATCATGGGAATGGTCCCTATTCCGTACAAAATCATGTACGAAATACTTAAGGTTAGGTTTTGCATAGCAATAGCTCCAAATAAAGCCGCATAAACCAATCCACAAGGTAAAAAACCATTTAGTAGTCCTATTGTAAACAAGGCATCTGGAGATTTTCTTTTAAATTGATTTCCTAAATGGTTTTTAACTTTTGATAACAAACGATAAACCGGTTTTGAAAAATTGTATTTCATAAATTCCTTTTCAGGAACAACAACAATTACAATCATTAGGATTCCAACTGCTATTGAAAGTTGCTGTTGAATTCCGGCCATATAAAATCCTCTTCCCAACAATCCGAAAATCAATCCTAACGAAGCATAAGCGCTTATTCTTCCTAGGTGATAAATAATAATCTGTAGTACTTTTTGTGTCGGATTACTTCCATTTACGGGAAGCATCATAGCAATAGGACCACACATTCCTATGCAGTGCAGACTACTGATTAATCCGAAAAGTAAAGCAGAAAAGAGCATCTTAATTTATTGCTTAAAGTAAACTTCTTGCTTGTTTAAATAGTTTTTACCTTTATAATTCCAGTCAATAGAAATGTCCCAACGACCGCCAACCAAATTACTTTTAGGTATGAGCAAATGAGTGCTAGATAGCGCAATCGGAACTTCAAAATCTAGCTTTTGGTTTGACGGTCGATACAAGGACACATTTCCTTTTATGGTTTTGAAATCAAAATCTTTCGGAAAATCAATTGCAATACCTTCCGGTATTACATTAATTTGAACTCTATCACTTTTTAAATCATAGGCATTTTGCTCTTTATCTAAATCTTGCTGTGCTAGAAGTTCTTTTTTATAATATTCGTTTACAACAAATTCGTTGTCGTATTTGTTATTGGTTTGCACTTTGATAATAAAGAATAAAATAAACCCCATAAAAAGTGCAAAAGCAATTACTATTCCTGTTCCCCAATTAATTTTCATATTTTATAGTTTAATCAAAACTTATCGGACCGATGAAATTGGTTGTCTCGGTATCTATAAGTTCTTTGTTATTATATACTTCTATTTTGATATTAATTTTGTCCTCATCTAAAAATACTGGATTTATTTCTACGAATAAAGTTCCTTCGGCTAAATCTTGTTTTTTTACTGTAAAATGATCCGCACCTACTAATTTTATTGTCCCTTTTGGTGAAACCAATTTGAAATAGACATCATCAAAATCGTGTTCGGTTTTATTAACCACTTTAAAGGTGTAAATATTACTTATGTTTTCTCCTTTATGTTGAAACAATTGCCCTGGAAGGTGCAAGATGGTAGCTTCGACATCATTTCGCAGAAACAACATTCCAATAAAAACTCCAGTTAATATTAGTAAAACCGAAGCATAACCTTTCATTCTGGTGGTAAAGACAAATTTTTCTTTCTTTACAATTTCATCTTCACTTGCATAACGAATCAATCCTTTTGGCATTCCTACACTTTCCATAATGTGATCGCATTCATCAATACAAGCTGTGCAGTTGGTACATTCTAGTTGTGTTCCGTTTCGAATATCTATTCCGGTTGGGCAAACATGAATACACAATTTACAATCGATGCAATCTCCTTTTCCTGTTGCTGCGCGATCTTCATTTTTGTGATATTTTGCTCTACCAGTTTCTTTTTCCCCGCGAACATGATCATAAGCCACAATAATTGATTTGTTATCTAACAAAACCCCTTGCAATCTTCCATAGGGGCAAGCGATAATACATACTTGTTCTCTAAATGAAATGTAAATAAAATAGAAAACATAGGTGAAAATTATTAAGGCGATGAGCGTTTTGGTATTGTGTAAAGGTCCTTCGGTAATGAATTTTAATAATTCATCACTACCAATTAGATAGGCTAAAAACACATTGGCAATGAAAAAAGATATTACATAAAACACAAACCATTTGATGACTCTTTTTCTAATTTTTTCGGCATCCCATGCTTGTTTTGATAAACGAATTTGAGCACCTCTATCCCCTTCTATCCAAAATTCAATTCTACGGAAAACCATTTCCATAAAAATGGTTTGAGGGCAAAACCAACCACAAAAGATTCTACCAAATGCCACAGTAAATAATGCCAAGCTGACTACCCCAATTATCATGATGATCACGAAAATGTGAAAATCTTGAGGCCAAAAAGGAAAGCTGAAAATATTGAATTTTCTATCTATTACATTGAATAATAAAAACTGATTCCCATTTATTTTAACGAAAGGAGCAGAAAATAAAAATAGTAACAAAAAATAACTTAGTATTTTTCTTCTCTCGTATAATTTCCCTTTTGGAATTTTTGCGAAAATCCACGATCTTTTTCCTTGCTTGTCAATGGTAGCAATGCTATCTCTAAAATTTTCGTCGGGTAAGCTAGACATTTTGAATTTATTTTAATAACCTTCAAGTCCCGATAAATCGGGACTTGAAAAATTAATTATTGTAATGCTACCACTTTGGTAGTATCGGCTGCAGCTGGTTTAGCACCTTCTTCAACCCATTTTTTTGCTTCAGGTTCTGTTGGTTTTGGATTAACCGGTTTAGACCCTTGTAATGAAAGTACATAACTTGCTACTTTTTGAATATCAGAAGGCTTAATTGTAGCTTTCCAAGAGATCATTCCTTTTCCGTCACGACCTCCTTCCATAATGGTATTGAAAACATTTTTGATTCCGCCACCGTTAATCCACATATCATCGGTTAAGTTGGGACCAATTTGCCCTCCGGCATCCGGACGGTGACAAGCAACACAATTTTTCATAAATAATTCTTTACCAGCAGCAATACTTGAAGCATCAGTAAGTAAGGTCACTTTTTCTTTGTTCATTAAATCCGGTGCCGTTTTATTGTATTCTTCAACTGCAATTTTAGCTTCAGCGACTTCTTTTTCAAATTCTTGAGCTTGGTTATCGCTTCCTAAAATTTCAAATCGCACTAAATAGATTCCTGCAAAAATTATGGTACCATAAAACAAATACACCCACCATGGTGGCAATACATTATCTAACTCTTGGATACCATCATAGTTGTGACTTAACATAACATCTGCTTCTTGATCGATTTCTTTAGAACGAGTCAGTTTTTTAATGATTCCTTTATAGAATTCTCCTTCTGTAAACGGAACTGCCTGCGCTTCTTCTAATTGTTTTTTCTGTTCCTCGGTCAATAAATGATACGTAACATTATCTACCGCACTCATTACTATCTCTATAGCAATTAACAGGAATAAAAACACACCAAGAAATAACATCACCATTGGATATTTGATGAATGCAGGTTGGTTTCCAGAGTCTATAAAATATTCCATTGCACCAAATACCATGGCAAAAATCAACGGAACTCTAACGTAAGATGGAATTAATTTTTTCATATTTTAAATCTTTATACGGATTAATCTTTAATTGGCATTTCGCTTAACTTATCGATGGTTTCTTTTTTATAGGTAAACACCCAGAAAAATAGACCAACAAAAAAACTAAAACAAATCAGTAAGGAAATAATAGGGTATACTGCTACACCAGATATAGTTTCTAAATTATGTTGTACAAACTTTAACATGACTATTGTTTTTTTACTTTTATATCAGTTCCTAATCTTTGTAAATAAGCAATCAATGCTACAATTTCTCTGTCTTTCATTGGAACAAATTTCTCTCCCTTAGCCGCTGCTTTTTTCTTACTTTCTTCATATGATTTAACATAATCGGGATCGACGCTTAAGTTTTTCTCAATAGTTGAAGCTTGAATTTCAATGCTTTTTTGTGCATTTGCAATATCGGCATCGGTATAAGGAACGCCTAATGTGCGCATGGCTTTCATTTTAGCTTCTGTATTTGAATAATCCATAGCTTGGTTATCAAACAGCCAAGTATAAGCTGGCATAATTGAAGTTTTGTTAAGTCGTTGCGGATTATACATGTGGTTAAAATGCCAGCTATCTGGATATTTACCTCCTACTCTATGCAAATCGGGACCTGTTCTTTTAGAACCCCATAAGAAGGGATGATCGTAAACATATTCTCCCGCTTTAGAATAATCACCGTAACGGGCTACTTCAGATCGGAATGGACGAATCATTTGAGAGTGACATCCCACACAACCCTCACGGATGTACAAATCACGTCCTTGCAGTTCTAATGGAGTGTATGGTTTTACTGAAGTAATAGTTGGAATATTTGATTTTACCATTAGAGTTGGTACAATTTGAATAATTCCTCCAATTAAAATAGCAACTGTGGCTAATAAAGTTAATTGAATTGGTCTTCTTTCAATCCAACCGTGCCATTTTTCACCTTTTAGTCTTCCGGCACTTATTTTTTGTAGTGCTGGTGCCTCTGCTAACTCATCTTCAACTGGTGCACCTTGTTTAACTGTTTTATAAATATTATATACTAAAACAATAACTCCAACTAAGTATAAAGTTCCTCCAATAGCTCTCATCCAATACATTGGCATAATTTGAGTTACTGTTTCTAGGAAGTTACCATATTGTAAAGTCCCATCTGGTTTGAATTGTTTCCACATAGAAGCTTGTGTAAATCCAGCTACATACATTGGTAACGCATAGATAATGATACCTAAGGTTCCTATCCAAAAATGGAAATTGGCTAATTTTCTTGAAAATAATTCGGTTTTAGCCATTCTAGGAATTACCCAATACATAATACCAAAACACATAAATCCGTTCCAAGCTAATGCTCCAACGTGAACGTGAGCAATAATCCAATCGGTAAAGTGGGCAATTGCATTTACATTTTTAAGTGATAACATTGGACCTTCAAAAGTAGCCATACCATAACCTGTAATTGCCACCACGAAGAATTTCAATACTGGTTCTTCTCTTACTTTGTCCCAAACACCACGAAGGGTTAACAATCCATTAATCATACCTCCCCAAGACGGAGCGATTAACATGATTGAGAAAACAACTCCAAGGTTTTGCGCCCAATCTGGAAGTGCAGAATACAACAAGTGGTGTGGTCCTGCCCAAATGTATAAGAAGATTAAAGACCAGAAGTGAATAATTGATAATCTGTATGAATAAACCGGACGATTGGCTGCTTTAGGAACGAAATAATACATCAATCCTAAGAAAGGAGTTGTCAAAAAGAATGCTACTGCATTATGTCCGTACCACCATTGAACTAAGGCATCTTGAACTCCTGCATAAACAGAGTAACTTTTTAAAGCAGAAACTGGTAATTCTAAACTATTAAAAATATGAAGTACCGCAACCGTTACAAAAGTTGCAATGTAAAACCAAATTGCTACATATAAATGGCGCTCTCTTCTTTTTAAAATGGTTCCTATTAAATTGATTCCAAAGGCAACCCAAATTAAAGCAATTGCAATATCAATTGGCCATTCCAATTCGGCATATTCTTTAGATGTTGTGATTCCTAATGGCAATGTGATCGCAGCAGCGACAATAATTAACTGCCATCCCCAAAAGTGAAGATTACTTAAAAAATCGCTAAATAATCTTGCTTTTAGTAAACGCTGAAGTGAATAATAAACTCCGGCAAACATAGCGTTACCCACAAAGGCAAAGATTACTGCATTGGTATGTAAAGGTCTTAATCTTCCGAAACTTAAAAACGATACACCGTGAGTTAAGCCTGGGAAAAGAAACAGCACAGCTAAAATTAGCCCTACCAACATCCCTACAATACCAAATATGATACTAGCGTAGAGAAATTTCTTTACAATTTTGTTGTCGTAATAAAATTGTTGCATTTCCATAATTAATTTAGTTTTGGTTCTTCTTTTTTGATTGTTGTTAATTTGTTTTTATTTCTAGTTTTAAGTACTAATTCATCATCAAATAACATGCGCACAGAAGGTGTATAATCATCATCATATTGACCACTTCGTACTGCTCTTATAAAAGCATACAAAAAGGCAATTGCAACGAAAATACTGATGGATATTAATAAATAAATGACACTCATACCTCTCTTGATTATGTAACAAAATTAATTCGATGGGTTTTATTAAAATATGATATTTATCATAAGTGAAAATCTAATTAATTCAACTTATTTATAATTTACTCTTGAATACAAATTGCTCATAATTGTCACAAAACTCACAATCGTTATAGTGCTTAATGGCATAATTATAGCTGCAACAATTGGAAGTAAATTTCCAGTAACCGCATAACTTAATCCTACTAAATTATAAAGCAAGGACAAACCAAAACTCATGTAGATTATTTTCATTGCATTTCTAGAAAACTCCATAAAAAAAGCAATTTTATTAAACTGAGAAGCGTCTAATATTCCATCGCATGCAGGTGAAAACACATTCACATTTTCAGAGATAGAAATTCCAACATTACTTTGCGCCAATGCACCCGAATCATTTAAACCATCGCCAATCATCATTACATTTTTCCCTTGGGATTGTAACTTTTGAATGTATTCTAATTTTTGTTCCGGCTTCTGATTAAAAACTAGTTCTGTAGAAAGTGGCAGCATCTTTTCAAGTATTTTTCTTTCCCCATCATTGTCTCCAGAAAGCACCACTAAATTGTATTTTTTTGACAACCGATCAAATAATTGCTCCAATCCTTCACGGTATTGATTATTAAACACATAGCTCCCTTTATATTCTCCATTAATTTCAACATGGACTTTGGTTTTCTTATGAGTATTCTCACTTAGATGTTCCAAAAATTGCGAAGAGCCTAACTTGATGGTTCCTTCTTCAAATTCTGCAAAAATTCCTTTTCCAATTAATTCTTCAAAATGAAGAGGCTCTATTTTTTCTTGCTTCGGAATATAATCATACAACCTTCTGCTCAACGGATGATTAGAACCTCGTAAAGCATTGTTTAATAATTTCAATTCAAAATCATTTAATGCTAATCCTTCATAGGAAATAGAAGTTTTTTTATTAGTTGTAATCGTTCCGGTTTTATCAAAAACAATGGTATCTACTTTTGCCAATTGCTCAATAACGAGAGCATTTTTAAGATAGAATTTTCGATTACCCATAATTCGCAAGACATTACCTTGTGTAAAAGGAGCTGTTAATGCAAGAGCACAAGGACAAGCTACAATTAATATGGCCGTTACTACATTGAAAGCGATATCGGCACTAAAGAATATCCAATAGCAAAAAGAAACCAATGCCAAACCCAATAAAGCCGGAGTGAAATACCTACTTATTTTATCGGTTATTGTTTTGTGTTTAACTTCTACTCTTTTTTGAAAAACATCGTTGCTCCATAATTGCGTTAAATAACTTTGTGATACCGAAAACAATACTTCCATTTCAATCATATTTCCGAGTTGTTTCCCGCCTGCGAATAATTTGTCACCCGATTTTTTCTCTATTGGAACTGCCTCTCCGGTAACAAAACTATAATCTATGGAAGCTTTATTGGAAATTAAAATACCATCAACCGGAATCAATTCTTGATTTCTAATAAGCAGTCGGTCGCCTTTTTGTATATCATAAACCTGAATAGGAATTTCGCTTCCATCAGTTTCTATTTTAGTAATTGCAATAGGAAAATAAGATTTGTAATCACGCTCAAAGGATAGAAAACTATAGGTTTTTTGTTGGAATAACTTCCCTAAAAGCATAAAAAATATCAAACCACACATGCTGTCAAAAAATCCTTGACCGTAATCAAAAACTATGTCGACTGTGCTTCGGATAAACATGATTACAATACCTAATGCTATTGGAATTTCAATATTTAGCATTCTAGCTTTGATACTTTTCCAAGCAGCTAAATAATATCCGCTAGCAGAATATAAAAAAGAAGGTAGGGATAAAGCAAAAATAAACCAACGTAAAAAGCCACGATATTGGTTAATCCAAAACTCGTTAACTTCAAAATATTCTGGAAATGAAAGCAACATAATGTTTCCGAAGCAAAAGAAAGCAACTCCAATTTTGTAAATTAAACTTCGGTCGACAGCTTTTTTCCCTTCGTCAAAATTTTCTAAACTTATATAGGGCTCATAGCCAATAGAGCACAGTAATTCAACAATACTTTTTAAAGAAGAAATTTCCGGATTGTACGTGATTCGGACTTTCTTTTCGGGAAAATTTACTTGGGAAGTACCTATTCCGTTTTGAAGTTTTTGTAAATTTTCCAAAACCCAAATACACGAGCTACAATGTATGTGAGGTATGTAAAGTGAAACAATATTGGTGTTATTCTCTTGGAATTCCAGCAGTTTGCTAACAATGTTTTCATCATCTAAAAAATCATATTTTCCGTTAATATCCAATGGGGTTGCACCCGGATTTGCTTGAAAATCATAATAACAAGACATGTCATTTGTTCTGAAAATTTCATAAACGGTTTTACAACCATTACAACAGAAATTTTTATCATCAAAAATGATTAGTTCCTTTTTTACAATTTCTAACCCACAATGGAAACAAGTAGTTGTATCCATAAATTTGCTCATTTTACCTAATGCAAAATTGTTAATTATTAATTGTGGAAAAAATGATATTTGTCATGCATTTTTTTAATTTTGTAGAACTAAACAAATGTTAAATCAGTATCTATATGAGTAAATGTGAGCAATGTATTGTTCGTGAATTTAGCTCTTTAAAAGCCCTTAATAAAGAGGAACTTTTAAAGATGGCTGATTGTAAAACATCCTACACCATAAAAAAAGGAGAGCCTATTTTTGAAGAAGGAGAAAGTGTTAATGGGATATTTTGTGTAAAAGATGGTGTTTGTAAATTATCTAAACTTAGCGCTAACGGTAAAGATCAAATTGTAAAATTGGCCAAATCGGGAGAATTATTAGGGCAACGTTCTCTAATAAGTGATGAACCTGCCAATTTAAGCGCCGTGGCTTTAGAGGATATGGAAGTTTGTTTTATTCCGAAATCGGAAATTATGAACTTTTTCAATCAGAACAACCAGTTTTCGATGAATGTGATGAAAACCATTTGCGGCGATTTAAAAGAAGCCGATGATCATATGGTTTCAATGGCACAAAAAAGTGTCAAAGAACGATTGGCAGAAACACTACTTTACTTAGAGGATAATTTTGGGAAAAATAACGATGGTTCGTTACGCATACAATTATCAAGAGAAGAACTCGCCGGAATTATTGGTACTGCAACAGAAAGTTGTATTCGGTTACTCTCTGAATTAAACAAAAACGGATTAGTCGATCTAACTGGAAAAAAAATAACGATACTAGACCGAAATAAATTAAAAAGAATGGCTGAATAATTCAGCCCTTCTTTTTTTAGTCTCTTTTCTTATTTAAAAATATATAATACACCGGAATTCCAAGGGACACTATAAACAATCCCAAACCGGTGTTTCTTATATCGTAAATTAATAATGTAAAACATATTGCTGCAGTCATTACAATGTAAAGAATTGGAATTACTGGATATCCAAATGCTTTATAAGGTCTTTCCGTATTGGGTTCTTTTTTTCGAAGAATAAATAAACCACCAATTGTTAGCATATAAAATAATAACGAAGCAAAAGTGGAATAGGTAAGTAAATCGCTATATCTCCCTGAAACACAAAGAATACAAGCCCAAGCACATTGAAACCACAATGCCTTTGCAGGAACATCGTGTTCATTTAATTCGCCAGCTTGTTTAAAGAATAAAGCATCTTTGGCCATGGCATAAAACAATCTACCACCTGATAAAATAAGTCCGCTATTGCAACCAAAAGTAGAAACCATGATTAATCCAGCCATTACAAAAACACCAATATTTCCCATAATTATACTCGCAGCTGCCGCTCCTACTCGATCCTGACTTGCAAACATAATTCCGTGTTGCATTATAGATCCATCAGGAGTTCCATGAAGAGGTAATAATGCTAAATAAGCCACATTGGCCAAAATATAAATTACAGTTACAATTAGGGTTCCTAAAAATAAACTTCTCGGAATATTCTTTTTTGGATCTTTAATTTCACCAGCAATAAAAGTTACATTATTCCATGCATCACTAGAAAACAACGAATTGATTATTGTTGCCCCCATCGCTCCAAGCAAAGCAACACCGGACAGTTTGGTTATGGTTAATGTGCCATTATCATTTAAAACGGTTTTACTGGCATCCCACATGTTTGTGAAATTCGTCGCAAAAGTATCGGTATGAAATCCAACATATAATCCGAAGATAATCAGAGCAAATAGCGCAATTAATTTGGCCGAAGTAAAAACCAACTGAATTATTTTTCCGTTTTTTACTCCTTTAGTGTTAATGTAAGTCAGTAACCCAATGCTGAACATTGCCAAAACTTGCTTATTTGTAAATGTAAAATTATCGCCTATTTTAAAAATTTCATTTTCTAAAGAAGGAAAAAATACAGCCGTATAATTAGCAAAAGCTACCGCAACAGCTGCAATTACCCCGGTTTGTATTACAGTAAAAACCGTCCATCCATAAAGGAATGAAATTAGTTTTCCGTAGGCTCTTTGAATGTACACATATTGCCCACCCGCATTAGGCATCATACCCGCTAGCTCCCCATAACTTAAAGCAGCCGACATGGTTAACAATCCGGTTACCAACCATATAATTAAGATCCAAGCAGCAGAACCCACATCACGAGCCATAGCGGCTGTTACTAAAAATATACCCGATCCAATCATGGATCCAGCCACCAAGCTTGTAGAATCTACAAGGCCTAAAGATCGTTTTAACTCGTGTTTTGTTTCCAAATTATTTGATTTAATTTTATCTAAACTATATTTTTTTTGCTTCATCCCAAAAAACATCCATTTCAGAAAGAGTCATATCTGATAACGATTTTCCCATTTCAACAGCTTTATTTTCAAGATATTGAAAGCGCTTTATAAACTTTTTATTAGTCCGTTCCAAAGCATCTTCAGGATTTATTTTTAAAAATCGAGCATAATTTATTAATGAAAATAAAACATCTCCAAATTCAGATTCCATTGCATCTTGATTTCCCTTGGCTACTTCCTCTTGCAATTCTTGAAGCTCTTCTTGAACTTTATCCCACACTTGATGTGGCTCTTCCCAATCAAACCCTACTCCTTTTACTTTATCTTGAATTCTACTGGCTTTAACTAAGGCTGGCAATCCTTTTGGCACACCTTCTAAAACCGATTTCTTTCCTTCTTTGAGCTTTAATTTTTCCCAATTTCGTTTGACTTCTTCCTCATCTGCAACCTCCACATCACCATATATATGTGGATGTCTGAAAATTAATTTTTCACAAATTTCATTACACACATCAGCAATATCAAAATCATTGCTTTCACTACCTATTTTAGCATAAAAAACAATATGCAACAGTAAATCACCCAGTTCTTTTTTAACTTCCTGCAAATCATTATTTAATATTGCATCGCCCAATTCATAGGTTTCTTCAATCGTTAAATGTCTCAAACTTTCAAGCGTTTGCTTTTTATCCCAAGGGCATTTTTCTCTTAAATCATCCATGATATCGAGTAATCTTGAAAAGGAATCAAGTTGGGTTTGTCTTGTATTCATTTGATTGGTTTTGTGTAAAAATAAGAAATCCTGTCAAGAAATATCTTAACAGGATTAAATATTATTAGCGTAATGTAATTAATCTTTCTTTGCAGGTTTCTTTTTTGCTTTAGCTTCTGTTTTTTCTTCTTTGGCTTTTGCAACTTCTTTCACCACTTGTTCTTTAACTGATTCTGCATTTTCAATTTTAGGCTCTTCTTTCGAAACCAAACCTTTTGCTTGCAACATATTATACCAGTTTAAAACCTTTTTAATATCCGAAGGATATACGCGGTCTTCATCATAATCTGGAACTATTTGTTTAAAATATTCTAACAATTTTGCATTGTCTTCTTTATGAGAAATAGCAGGTCCTTCGTTTTCTTTAACAGCAATAGCTC
>NZ_JBJTND010000043.1:0-53642 GCF_046073885.1 Flavobacterium sp. | reverse complement strand
TTGATGGAGCATATCGAGCTAATTCACAACTTTCTGTAAGCACAATAAATTCACTCACTATTTCGGGATTTGCATTTCTCGAAAGTAAAATTTCTGTGATTTTATCTTTACTCATTTCAGAAGTTTCAATATTCAATTTAGCTTTCAAGAAATTGTGCATTGCTTTTTCTAAGGCAATATAAAATGGCTCTTTGTTTTGTAATTGTTTTTTGGCTTCCGATAAATATTTCTTTGCCAGAGCATTTGTTTTTCTCTTTTTGTTTCCAACCACATCAGCATCTTCTGCTTCTTTTCTTTTTCTGAATAAAATCAACGCCGGAATTCCTAAAAACGGTAAAACCATCAAGGAATAAAATAATCCCGAACCTAAAAAGTCCTCTGATTCAATAGGATTAAGTGCAGTTTTTTGCTTTATATAAGCAAATGCTTTGCTGGCTGTAACCGGAATTTTCGCGCTTCCCGGAGGTGGCGTAGTGCCCGTATTTGCAATACCCGGACCATCCAATACATTCAACACAATTTCGGGAGAGGTAATCGTTTTATAACTTCCTGTACCTAAATCAAAATAAGTGAAACGCAGTGGTTTAATTGGAAAATTCCCTTTCGATTGTGGGATGATGGTATATTTATCTGAAATTCTTCCCGACATACCCGTTAGCGGCGTGCTCACATTTTCAGTATGTTGCGGATCATACATTTCTAGTGTTGCAGGAACTACAGGTTTTGGCAAACTAAATAATTTTAAATTTCCGGTACCCGTTACAGTTACATCTAAATCTAAGGATTCTCCAAATTTTAATCCGGTGCGTGATGGGGTTACTTTAAAATTAAATTTCCCAACTGCCCCCGAAAAATCTTCTGGTTTTCCTGCTTGAGGTAGTGGTTTAACCGAAATAACTTTGCTCCCAGCAGAAACTCGCTTGCTGTCTTCTACCAGTTGAACTTGCCCCCAAAAATTAGGTCTTCCTCTTGGAACCTGGCAATCTATATCTAATGAAAGGGGTTCTATTTCTAAACTACCCGATTTTTGTGGATACAAAACTGTTTTTCGTAAAACTACATAACGGTATTTTTGTCCCTTAAACATTCCTTCTTCGGCAACTAATTGTTTGATGTCAATATTCTGACTCCAAAAATCGTTGTATTTTGGTTTGTTTAATTCGCGCCAATTGGTAATCCCAATGTTATAACTAAAATACAATTTGTAAACCACGGTTATTGGCTCGTTTACATACGGATTGGTTTTAGAAATATCGGCAACCAAATACAAGTTATCATCTGCTTTAACTGTAGCCGGTTCATTAGGATCATTCGGTTGTTGTACCGCATTAGTAACTGTAATTTTAATTGGCAAGGTTTTATACAATTGCCCATTAATTTCAATAACTGCTTGACGGATTACTAAATTCCCTTTTTGTAATGGTAATAAAATGTAGGTATATGATTTTTGAAATGTACTTCTACCATTTATCCAGGATTGGCTTATAGATTGGCTTGGTCCACCTACTACTCTAAATCCACAAGCCTCAAAATTTGGCGGTACAAAGTTATCGCCATCTTCATTCATTGAAAATTCAATTCGCACTCTTTCATTAAGCCCCAAAGTATTTTTACTCACACTCGCCTCAAATTTTACTTGAGCGAATACTGAGCTATTGGCTAGTAATAGTAAGATTAAATATCGTTTCATTTTGTAATTTTTAATTCAAATTGTTACCAATCTTTTTCTGGTTTCTTCGGATTGGCTTGTACTTTTTGGGCATTTACTTTTTCTTGTACTTTTTTCTCTTCATTATTTACGGCATCCAAAAGATTGTCTATGCGTTGCTTAGAAGCTCCACTTGGTTTAGGCTGTGGTTTTTCACCATCGCCTTTATCTTGTTTATCATTTTTGTTTTTACCGTCTTTTTTATCCTTGTCTTTATTATCGCCTTTATCCTTATTGTCTTTATTATCCTTGTTTTTGTCCTTGTTCTTATCTTTATTTTTGTCTTTATCTTTATTCTTATCCTTGTTTTTGTCTTTGTTTTTATTTTGATCTTTTGGTGGTGGATTATCCTTCAACATTTTTTTTGCTAAAGCAAAATTATATCTTGTTTCTTCATCCGTTGGATCATTACGTAACGCATTTTTATAGGCCTCTACTGCATTTGTATAGTTTTTTTCTTTCATAAATGCGTTACCCAAATTATGAAATGCCTGATGTTTTTCTGCTTTGGATTTAGCATCTTTAATTGCTTTTACAAATTGGTATTTGGCTTCTGCAGGTTGATTTTGTTTGTAAATAGCCGTTCCTAAATTATAAGATGCAATAGCTTTCTTTTTAAATTTTGATTGAGACAAACGATAATCTGCCTCTGCATCAACATAGTTTTTGTCGGCAAATTTTTCATTTCCTTGAGGCAAATAATTGTCCTTTTCTTGAGCTTTACAAACTAAAGAAATTAGAATTACGATATAGGTTAATGCTTTTTTCATTTTTACTAATTCAGAAAAGAATCCTATTTATTCTCTGTTTCTTTTTCTTCATTAAACAAATTCATTTTTCGAACCCATTTTGTTTTTCTTTCCGTTAGGAAAACATCCAAAAACAAACAGAAAAAACCAAAGCCTAAAAACCACTGAAACTGTGATTTATAATCGGCCATCATGGCGCCTTCAAATTCGGTTTTTTGCGTATTATCCAATACCTTTTTTACATAATCGGTTACTGCCTTTGTAGAATTTCCATCTACATAGCCCCCTTTTGTGCTCTTCGCTATGGTTGCTAATACTTCTGCATTTCTTTTGGTAATTACCACTTGGTTGTCTTGGTCTTTTTGATAACTTTCCACAACACCATTTCTTTTTAATGGAATTGCGCCACCTTTTTCGGTTCCAACCCCTACCGTGATAATTTTCAAACCCATTTTATCGGCATCTTCAGCAGCGCTTTGTGCATTATCAGAATGGTCTTCTCCATCCGAAATAATAACCAACAACTTATTGGTTTTATCTTTTTTATCGAAAAAATTATTGGCAGCCAAATTAATCGCTTCATCAATTGATGTTCCTTGAGACGAAATCATGCCCGGATTCATGGTTTGCATGAACATTTTGGCTACTGCATAATCTGAAGTCATTGGCAACACCGGAAACGCACTTCCTGAGTAGGCAATAATTCCAATTCGGTCACTCCCCAATTGGTTGATTAATTGCGAAACAATTTGTTTACTTTTTTCCAATCGATTAGGCGCAACATCTTCGGCCAACATACTTTTGGAAACATCAATAGCAAAAACAATATCAATACCTTGACGCTTCACTTTTTCCATTTTGATTCCCATTTTTGGATTAACCAAAGCCAAAATCAAAAAAGTCAAACCCAATAGCACCAATGCAAATTTTAATGTTGGTTTAAATAAAGACTTCTCCGGACTTAATTTTTTTATTAAATCCAAATCACCAAATGCGGCTTGTTTTTTTCTTTTCCAATATTGAACATACAAAAAAAGAAGCACCAAAACTGGAACAACAACCAACAGATACAAATATCCTTTTTCTTCTAATTCGTACATACGTTTATATAAAACTTCTAAAAATGGTGTTTCTCAATACAACTTCAAGCAACAATAAAATTCCTGCAAACCATACAAAAGGCCTGAATTTTTCATCATAATCATAAAACTTCAGTTCTTCTATTTCGGTAGTTTCTAATTTATTGATTTCGTTATAAACACTTTCCAACTTGCTGTTGCTATAAGCTCTAAAATATTTTCCGCCAGTATTTCTTGCAATGGTTTTCATCAATTCTTGATCAATTTCAACCGGCATCATTTTGTAAAGAAAATCCCTTCCGTTAGGCGCATACGCATATGGAAATTCGGCCATACCATTCGAACCTAAACCAATGGTGTATACTTTAATTCCGTATTCTTTAGCAATTTCCGAAGCAGTTTCAGGCTCAATAAACCCAGCATTATTAACTCCGTCAGTAAGTAAAATAATAATTTTACTTTTTGCCTTGCTTTCTTTTAAACGGTTAATGGCAGTAGTTAATCCCATACCAATTCCGGTTCCGTCTTGCAATACCCTGTCGTATTTAATATCTCGAATTGCCTCTTTTACTATGGCTTTATCGCTAGTTACTGGGGTTTTTGTATAGGCCTCGGCAGCATAAACTACAACACCAATTCGATCATTTGGTCTTGCATCCACGAAATTAGAAGCAACTTCCTTTAAAGCTTCCATACGATTTGGACGTAAATCTTTAGCCAACATACTACTTGAAAGGTCAATTGCCATAACAATATCAATCCCTTTGGTAGTTTTTGTTTGGTTACTAATGTCCACCGTTCTTGGCCTTGCCAAAGCGATAATCAATGAACTTAAAGCCAAAATTCTCAAAACATTTAAATAGGGTTTAAGCTTTGCTAATTTTGATTTGGAAGTTTTAAAACCACCCACCGAACTCATTTTTAAAGTAGCCGATTGTTGCTTGCGTTTAAAGAAAAGCCAAGCAACAGCAAATGGAATTACCAAAAACAACCAAAAAAATTCCGGATTTAAAAAGGTTAACTTATCCATTATTCGCTGTCGTTTTTAAGTTCAACCGAGTTGATAATTCGATCCAAAATCTTTTTACCATATTCATCGCCTTCTCTATATGAAATCACAATTTCTTGTAGACCACCCTCTTGTTTAAACAACAAGATTTCATAATATAATTTCTGACTTTTGTTTTGAATCTTGTCCAACATCACCATCGTTCCGTATGCCTTAACTCCCGAAATTCCTTTTACAGTATTGAATTCTTCTTGTTTGAAAAGTATATTTTGAGCCCCCAACGCTTCCCAAGTTTTTGTATTTCCTTCAAGGACGGTATCAAAATTTACTTCTGTTTCTTGTTTGAATTTAGCAGTAGAAACCACAATATTAAATGATTCAAACATGCTTCCGTAGCCAAACATTTCCATTTCTTTTAGAACTGCATAGGCATCTTTCGGTAAGATTTTAGAAGCATCCATTCGTTTTAAAACTTTTGGTGTTTCAATTTTTACGCCAGGGTTTCCATATTCACTAAATACCCATTCGCCTTCAGCTAATTCTTTGGTAGGATGACCAATTAAATTGTCTTTCACATAATCCCAACCTTTTACATAAATTAAGGTAAGCAGGGAGATGAATATTATGGTCACAACCACACCAATTGTGGTTATGATCCGAACTTGCTTTTGTTTTTTTAATTTTTGAATTCGAGCCAATTCTCTTTGTTGTTCATTCCACGCTTCTAGCTCATCGGTTTCTTCAACTACTGTTGGAATGGCTTTATGTATGGTAACAATGGTGCTTGAAATTCGTTTTTTATCTTCTTCGATTTCAAAATCTAATGGTTTTACTTTTGCAAATTTTACTAAATCGGCTTGCATTAAAACTTTTTCCAAGTTTTCTAAAGTTTCCTTCGATAGTTTTAGTTTTTTCTGATTTGCAACGCGACGTAATTCGGCAATAAGCTCTGAAGTGGTGCTCTCCATCGCCGGAATTTCTATTTCTTCTTCGATGTAATTTCGAACGATGTCGGTTAACTCAGAATAGTATCCTTTTACTTCTCCTTTTTGCCAAAGTTCTTTCGTTTCTAATTGTTGCAACAAAGAAGTTGCTTTTTCAATAGGCGAGGTGTAAACAGGTTCTTCTTCTTTAGGTTGGTTTTGGTATTTTTTAATTAACCAATAGACCATGGCTGCAATTCCTGCTAATAATAAAATGCCTAAAAGGTACTTCCACCAATTGCTCGAAGTTTCAACTTGTGCCACGTCTTTAACATCGTACATTTTTTGCTTTAAAGTATCCACTTTTACATTGAAAACTTCAACCTTCAAACTGTCGGAATAACTTGGTTTTCCATTAATTAATATGGGAATTCTTGGAATCGTAAATTTTCCGGTGTCAAATTGGGTTACCCCATATTTTTTAATCAACTCCCATTTATCGTTAGTTTTTACCGTGTCAATTTTGTAGGAATTCAATACTTCTAGCGCTCCAAAGTTTTTTGATTTTGGAAAAACCACTTTGTCTTTATTTGAAACCGATGCTTTAAGAGTAAGCTTGAATTCAGCTCCAATTTTATTTCGAGTTGTATCAATAGAAGTCGTGACTTTTTGAGCAAAAAGTGATGTTGTTATTAGAAAGAAAAGTAGGTATAATTTGAATTTCATTCTATTATCTTGATTTAAAATAACCTAATAATTTGGTTACATAACTTTCGTCAACACGAGTATTTACAGTTCCCGATCCACATTTGGAAAAAATTTCTTTGAAATACGCTACTTTCTCTTGGTAGTTTTTTTCATAGTTCATTCGAACGCTTTTAGAGCTCGTGTCTACCACAAGAATTTCACCTGATTCGGCATCTTCCATTTCAACTATTCCAATATTTGGCATTTGTTCTTCACGAATATCATACACTCTAATTCCGGTGATGTCGTGTTTTTTACCTGCAATTTTTAGTGTTTTCTCATAATCTTCTTCCACCATAAAATCGGAAATCAGAAATACAATGGCTTTTTTCTTTTGCGTTGCCGATAAAAATTTAAGTGCTTGCGATAAATCCGTTTTTTTGCTTTTAGGCTTGAATTCAAGTAACTCGCGGATGATTCGCAAGACGTGTGATTTTCCTTTTTTAGGCGGAATATACAATTCGATGCCATCTGAAAACAAAATCAAGCCAATCTTATCGTTATTTTGGGTTGCCGAAAATGCCATAGTTGCAGCAATTTCTGTAACAATTTCGCTTTTGAGTTGGTTTTTGGTTGCGAAACTTTCTGAGCCCGAAACATCCACCATCAGCATCATGGTAAGTTCACGCTCTTCCTCAAAAACTTTTACGTGCGCTTCATTGTATCTTGCAGTAACATTCCAATCTATGGCACGAATATCATCACCAAACTGGTATTGTCTTACTTCTGAAAAAGTCATACCGCGCCCTTTAAACGATGTGTGGTATTCGCCCGAAAAGATATGATCGCTCAATCTTCGGGTTTTAATTTCAATTTTTCGGACTTTACTTAGGAGGTCTTTCGTTTCCATTTATTTGTTTAAACTTTGAACAAAAATTAAGGAACTTCTATTTCGTTAACAATTTTATTAATGATGTCTACCGAAGTAATGTTTTCTGCTTCAGCTTCGTAGGTAATTCCAATTCTGTGACGCAACACATCATGCACTACAGCACGAACATCTTCTGGTATTACATAACCACGACGTTTAATAAACGCATAACATTTAGCAGCAGTTGCTAAGTTAATACTTCCACGAGGAGAAGCTCCAAAGCCAATTAATGGTTTCAAATGTGCTAATTTATATTGCTCTGGAAAACGAGTAGCAAAGATGATGTCTAATATGTATTTTTCTATTTTTTCATCCATGTAAACTTCCCTTACAGCTTCTTGGGCGCGTATGATTTGCTCTACAGAAACTACTTGATTTACTTTTTCGTAAGCTCCTTTTAAATTCTGACGAATAACCATACGTTCTTCTTCGATTTTTGGATATTCGATTACGGTTTTAAGCATAAAACGATCTACTTGAGCTTCCGGCAATGGGTAAGTTCCTTCCTGCTCAATTGGGTTTTGAGTTGCAAGTACTAAAAATGGTTTGTCTAATTTAAAAGTAGTATCGCCAATAGTAACTTGTTTTTCTTGCATGGCTTCTAACAAAGCCGATTGAACTTTGGCAGGAGCACGATTGATCTCATCAGCAAGTACGAAATTGGCAAAAATTGGCCCTTTTTTAATTGAGAATTCGTTGGCTTTAATGTTGTAAATCATGGTTCCGATTACATCGGCAGGCAATAAATCGGGAGTGAACTGAATTCTACTAAAGCTTCCATGAACTGCTTGTGATAAGGTGTTAATAGCTAAGGTTTTTGCTAACCCAGGAACACCCTCCAGCAAGATGTGTCCTTGGCCTAAAAGTCCAATTAATAATCGTTCCACCATGTGCTTCTGACCAACAATTACTTTGTTCATTTCCATGGTAAGTAAGTCGATAAACGCACTTTCTCTTTCTATTTTTTCATTAATTGCTCTAATGTCTAAAGCAGCAACATTTTCTTCCATAAATTCTATTTTTATAGTATTATAAAGGTTCCAAATTTTAACATTTCAAAATTGAAAATTTTATCAGGAAGGTAATGTTAATAATGCGTTAAAACTTGCTTTAAGTTCTCATTTTTAAGGATGATTTATGATTTTATTTTAGTAATTTTAAACTTTTTAATACTAATCACATGAAAACATCAATATCGCCTATTATTGCCGGAACTATGAATTGGGGTGTTTGGGATAAAAAATTAAGCACAAAAGAGATGGTGCATTTAATTAATATTTGCATTGAAAATAAAATCACCACTTTTGATCATGCGGATATTTATGGTGATTATACTACCGAATCTCAATTTGGAAAAGCATTTGGCGAAAGCCAAATTTCCAGAGATCGCTTGCAACTCATTTCCAAATGTGGAATACAGCATACAAACGGAAGAGCAAATACTATCAAGCATTATGATTACTCAAAAGAGTACATCATTTGGTCGGTTGAAAATTCACTAAAAAATCTACAAACCGACTATTTGGATGTTTTATTGTTGCACCGTCCTAGCCCTTTAATGGTGGCCGATGAGATTGCAGAAGCAGTTGAGCAATTAAAAAAAGAAGGAAAAATTAAATCTTTTGGATTGTCCAATTTTACTTCTTTTCAAACGGATCTAATTCGAAGTAAAACCGAAGTGAGTTTTAATCAAATTCAGTTTTCGGCTACACACCATCAGGCGATGCTTGACGGGAGTTTAGATTATATGCAGTTACATAATATCACACCCATGTCATGGAACCCACTTGGAACGGTTTTTAGAGAGGATATTGAACAAACCCGAAGATTAAAAAAGCTATTGGTGCAATTAGTAGATAAATACGGAGTAGGTTCTGACACCCTACTTTTAGCATGGGTATTAAAGCACCCTGCTCAAATTCATCCTGTTGCCGGAACGGTAAATATTGCTCGAATTCAGGCATTGATGAAAGCGGTGGAATTGCCACTTGAAAATATTGATTGGTTTGCCATTTGGACTGAAAGTATGGGAAATAAAGTGCCTTAATTCAATATATTTAAACAAAAAAAGCCTCGTTACTACGAGGCTTTTTTATGAATTGATTTATGAATTTATCCTATTTCAGAAATCCTCAACGTGTTTACCATTCCTTTATCAACGACTGGCATTGCGGCAAGGTTAATAAGAATATCTCCTTTTTTCACATAACCATTTTCTTTTGCAATTTGGTTAATGTCATCAACGGTATCATCGGTACTTACAAACTTATCGTAATGAAAAGCATTTACTCCCCAAAGTAAATTAAGCTGAGTTAATATTCTGCTATTTGAAGTATAAACTAAAATATGAGCAGAAGGGCGCCAAGCAGAAATTTGAAAAGCAGTGTATCCACTATTTGTTAAGGTACAAATTGCCTTAGCTTTAATATCATTAGCCATAATTGCAGCATGGTAACAAATTGATTTGGTAATGAATCGTTTTGTTCTTACATGTGGAGCATTTTGCGGCACGGTAATTAGTGGTGAATCTTCAACGGCTTCAATAATTTGCGTCATTTTTTCAATAACTTGAACCGGATAATTTCCTACCGAAGTTTCTCCTGATAACATTACGGCATCAGCACCATCCATCACCGAGTTTGCAACGTCGTTTACCTCTGCACGAGTAGGCGTTAAGCTAGTGATCATGGTTTCCATCATTTGGGTAGCCACAATAACCGGAATTCGAGCTGTTTTAGCTCTGTGGATTAATTTTTTCTGAATTAATGGCACTTCGTGAGCTGGTATTTCAACCCCTAGGTCACCACGAGCCACCATTAATCCATCGCAAAAAGCAACGATTTTATCAATGTTCTCTACTGCTTCTGGTTTTTCAATTTTAGCAATAATTGGAATTTTATGCTCTGAATGTTTTGCAATTAAATCTTGTAATTCTTCTAAGTCAACAGGCGTTCTAACAAATGAAAGCGCAATCCAATCTACCTGTTGCTCAATTGCAAAAATGGCATCTTTGATGTCTTTTTTAGTTAATGCCGGAAGTGAAACTTTTGTATTAGGAAGGTTAACTCCTTTTTTAGATTTTAAAGGACCGCCTTGAATTACTTTACATTTAACTTCAGTTGAACCGTTAGTTTCTAGTGCCTCAAACATTAATTTTCCGTCATCCAATAGAATTTTTTCTCCCGGTTTTACATCTCTAGGAAATTCTAAATAGTTCATGTAAACTCTATCCTTAGTGCCCGGAACATCTTCTGCAGTTTGGAAAGTAATGATATCCCCTGGATTAACAACTACATCTTCTTTCATTACTCCAACACGAAGTTTAGGGCCTTGTAAGTCGGCCAAGATAGCAGTAGTATAACCGTGTTCTTGGTTTAATTCACGGATGATGTCTATTCTTTCTTTAACATCAGTATAATCGGCATGAGAAAAATTGATACGGAATACATTTACTCCTGCATCAATCATATCTTTAATTACTTCTTTTGAACTACAAGCTGGACCTAGTGTGGCTACAATTTTAGTCTTTTTTCTTGTCGGCATCTTTTTAAAAAATTAAATTATTTTTTGATTTAATATTGTCTTTAGCTATACTATATACTAGTTTAATAGCTTCTATTTTACTTATTTGTGAGATTACTTGATCCAGATCAATTTCATTTTCTGCATTTCCAATCTTAACAATGTAATCTACTTTTTTATATTCGGGCAATAAATAGGTTGTTGTAGAAAATGAACTTTTTGTATTCGAAAATAAATCGATGTTTGCTTCGATTTCATTGGTTTCTACCACTTTTTTATTTTCAACTAAATCCCACAATACTAGTTTTTGTTCGTCATCAAAAGTAAATCTAGTAAATGAGGTTTTAACTTTTTTAACTTGAGTCCCAATATCAAATTTGTTTTTAGACAAACTAATTCCGAGCTCCCGATTTAAAAAATAAGCCAGTCGATAATCTTCTAATGAAGTGTGAATCGCGATTAAATAATAATCTTCCTCTTCAAAATCTTCAATATTTATTTTATGAACAGCCATTTGTTGCCAAAATAAGTTGTAAATATAGTGTTATTAGAAACTCAAAATACGGATGAGATGTTAGATTAACGTTATTTTATGAACTAAAACGATGTAGTTTTTTAAGAATTTGATTTATATAGTGTTAATTTTTTCTTGAAATGCAAAATAGGCTCTTTTGGAAGCAATTTCTTCTGCTTTCTTTTTTGAAGTGGCTCTTGATTTTGCAACTACTTTATCATCAATACTTAATTTAACACCAAAAAAGCGTTGTCCATCAATGCCATTATCTTCAAAAACATCATAAAAGAATTGTTTTTTTTCTTTTTGGCACCATTCAATAACCAAACTTTTATAGCTAATTACCTTTCCTTCCAATCTTGCAATATCTACATACGGAATAATAACCCGTTTGTAAATAAATTGCTCACAACCTTGATAGCCTTTATCTAAGAAAATAGCACCTACTAAAGCTTCAAATAAATTTCCATGAATGTTTTCGCCAAAGTGTTGTGGAGGCACTTTGCTTTCTACAAACTCAATCAGATTTAGGTCTCTTCCTAATTCATTTAAATGGTCTCGGCTTACAATTTTTGAGCGCATTTTTGTCAAATAACCTTCATCTCCTGTTGGAACTTCTTTATAAAGATGGGATGCAATTACTGCACTTAACATGGCATCACCTAGAAATTCTAGGCGCTCGTAATTTAGTGGCAAGCCTGCTTCATCTACTAAATTAGAAGAACGGTGCGTGAAAGCCTTTTGGTAATATTTTAGGTTTATGGGTTTGAAGCCGATTATATTTTCGACGGTTGCAAAAAAATTCCCGCCTGTTGTAGGACGGGAATTTGTTGAAAATATTTTAGAAAGAAATCGCATGAAATCTTAGTCTTCTAATTTTTTAAATAAAACACAAGCATTATGTCCGCCAAATCCAAATGTATTACTCATAGCCACTTTGATGTCTCTTTTTTGAGGAACATTAAGTGTTAAATTTAAAGACGGATCAATGTTTTCGTCTACCACAGTATGATTAATTGTTGGAGGAACTATTCCGTGTTTCATAGCTAAAATTACCGCTATCGATTCAACTGCTCCGGCTGCACCTAGAAGGTGACCTGTCATGGATTTAGTAGAATTGATATTGATGTTTTTAGCATGAGCACCAAATACGTGACTGATAGCTTTTAATTCGGCTACGTCTCCAAGAGGAGTTGAAGTTCCGTGAGTATTGATGTGATCCACCATTTCTGGAGCCATTCCGGCGTCTCTAAGGGTATTTTCCATTACGGCAATAACACCTATTCCTTCCGGATGTGGAGCAGTTAAATGGTAGGCATCTGAAGACATTCCGCCTCCACCAATTTCACAATATATTTTAGCCCCACGTGCTTTTGCATGTTCGTATTCTTCTAATACGATTGCTCCAGAACCTTCGCCTAATACAAATCCATCACGGGTTGCATCAAAAGGTCTAGAAGCCGTTTCCGGACTTTCATTTCGAGTTGATAATGCGTGCATTGAGTTGAATCCTCCCATACCAGCAATTGTTACTGCGGCTTCAGATCCACCGGTAATAATTACATCACACATTCCTAAACGGATGTAGTTAAAGGCATCAATCATTGCATTTGCAGATGAAGCACATGCAGAAACCGTAGTATAGTTTGGCCCCATAAACCCATTTCGCATCGAAATATGAGCAGGTGCAATATCGGCAATCATTTTTGGGATGAAGAAAGGGTTGAACTTTGGAGTTCCATCGCCTTTGGCATAATATAAAACTTCTTCTTGAAAAGTTTCTAATCCACCAATTCCTGCTCCCCAAATTACACCTACTCTGTTTTTGTTTACATTATCATGTGTAATCCCAGCATCTTTGATGGCCTCGTCACTTGATGCAATTGCATAATGTGAGAATTTATCTAATCGGCGGGATTCTTTACGATCCATATAATCTTCAATGTTGAAGTTTTTTACTTCGCAAGCAAATTTGGTTTTATGCTTTTCAGTATCGTAATAAGTTATTGGTGCAGCACCGCTTTTCCCATTAACCAATCCATCCCAATATTCTTGGATGGAATTTCCAATAGGAGTTAGCGCTCCAAGACCAGTTACAACAACACGCTTTAATTGCATATAATTTTTTTTAATAGTATTTTAAATAAATAATACCCCGTTTTCTTTATCATAATGCTTAAAGAGACAAGGGTATTCCAATATCTGGTGATTGAAATTCAATCAAAAATAGTTAAATTTTTTAATAATAATTAAAAACCCGCATACATTATAGGTATACGGGTTTTTGTTTTATTATTTTTTTGCTTCTTCAATATATGAAATAGCTTGACCTACAGTAGAAATGTTTTCTGCTTGATCGTCTGGAATTTGAATATCAAATTCTTTTTCGAACTCCATAATAAGCTCAACAGTGTCTAATGAATCAGCTCCTAAATCATTTGTGAAGCTTGCTTCTGTTACAACTTCATTCTCGTCAACGCCTAATTTGTCTACGATAATCGCTTTAACTCTTGATGCAATGTCTGACATAATCTTTAATTTTAAAATTTAAATTGTTGGCAAAAATAAAAAACTTTATTTTAAAACCACCTTTTTAGTTAATAAATAATGGTGACGAAATTAAAAAAATTATTTTAAATCGACTCATTTTATGTTATTTATTCTTCTTTTTTTGATTTCAGATAATGTATTTTTGCACAATAGAAAGTATCTAAAATGAAAAAAATAATACTCTTTGCCTCGGGCTCCGGAACCAATGCTGAAAAAATTATTAAGCATTGTCAAGAAAAAAATTTGATTGAGGTGGTTCGAGTTTACACAAATAATCCTACGGCAAAAGTTATTGAACGCGCAAACAACTTAAATGTTCCTTCAGTAGTTTTTTCGAGAACTGAATTAAATGAAGGTCAAATTTTAGATAAAATCATACAAGACGCCCCTGATTTAATTGTTTTGGCTGGGTTTTTATGGAAATTTCCTGAATCGATAATTAAGGTATTTCCTAATAAAATAATCAACATTCATCCTGCATTATTACCAAAATACGGAGGCAAAGGGATGTACGGAATGCATGTGCACCAAGCAGTTTTAGAAAATAAAGAAAAAGAAACCGGAATCACCATTCATTATGTAAATGAAAATTATGATGAAGGAGCTATTATTTTTCAAGAATCAGTTGGAATAGAAGATTGTAAATCAGCCGAAGAAATAGCCGAAAAAATACATATTTTGGAGCATCACTATTTTCCAGAAACAATAGATCGATTGTTAGAGAATTAAACTTTCAAATTCCAAGCTATCGAACTGTCCTAAAAGTCTAATAATCTAACTTGTTCAAATGAACCACCAAGTACATATTTATACCGATGGAGCTGCCAAGGGGAATCCTGGTAACGGGGGTTATGGTGTGGTTATGGAATTGGTAGGGACTTCTCATAAAAAAGAATTTTACGAAGGCTTTAGACTTACTACTAATAATAGAATGGAATTATTAGCTGTTATCGTAGGTTTGGAAAAATTAAAAACACCCAACATGAAGGTGTTGATTGTATCCGATTCTAAATATGTTGTTGATTCTGTCGAAAAAAAATGGGTCTTAGGATGGGAAAAGAAAGGTTTTGCTAATCGAAAAAATGCCGATTTATGGACCCGATTTTTAAAAGTTTACCGCAAACACCAAGTTGATTTTAAATGGATTAAAGGCCATAATAACCACCCACAAAATGAACGTTGTGACGAACTTGCGGTTTATGCTTCTGGTTTAAAAGACTTGTCGGTAGATGTTTTTTATGAAAAAGAAGAAGAAAAACTTCTGTAGCCTTATTTATTATTAAGCTTCAATAAGTCGTTATACTCTTCCAATAAACGCAGGTATTTGTTTTTCCAATACTCCTCAGAATGTTTCTCCGTTTGACCACTAAAAGAGGGCTCAATAACATCAATAAAAGAAGGTCTTATTTCTTTAATCTCCAGACTAAAATTATAGTGAATTATTTTTTCTAGCTGTAAAACTACATCCAAAGATACACTAGGATTTTCAAACATGAGATATACCCATCTTCTACTTTTACCCAATCTTTTAGCTAATTCAGTTATTGAAAATCCACTTTTGTAAACTGCTCTTTTAATTATTTCTCCTCGATGTTGCATTTTACAAATATTTAGTAATTACTGAGAAACATTTTGCATTATTAATACACAAAACCGAGTAATTAAGATTGAATTTAGTGTATAAGTGTGAAGTAAAAATAAAGATAGTGAATAATAACCTATTCAATGTTGTTAATTTTTTTTATTTAAAGCAATAACTTAAAAGCGGCATTAGAAATTAACTTTTACTCTTTAAACTTTTAAACTTCTAAACTAAAACCTATCTTTGCATCTTTAATTTTTGAAACCCCATGAACAAACTATTAATAGTAGGAACCGTTGCTTTTGATGCGATTGAAACACCATTTGGTAAAACAGATAAAATATTGGGCGGAGCCGCAACCTATATAGGATTGTCTGCGTCACATTTTAATGTAAAATCGGCAATTGTATCGGTTGTAGGAGAAGATTTCCCACAAAGCCATTTGGATTTATTGACATCTAGAAATATTGATATTTCGGGAATCGAAATTGTAAAAGGAGGGAAAACTTTCTTTTGGAGTGGTAAATACCATAACGATTTAAATTCTAGAGACACTTTAATTACAGAACTTAATGTTTTAGCTGATTTTAACCCAATTGTACCTAATGATTTTAAGAATGCCGATGTAGTGATGTTGGGTAATTTACATCCGTTAGTTCAAACCGGAGTTTTAAATCAAATGACTTCTACTCCGAAATTGGTAGTTTTAGATACAATGAATTTTTGGATGGATTGTGCGCTTCCTGAATTACTAGATGTAATTAAACGTGTAGATGTAATTACCATAAATGATGAAGAAGCGCGTCAACTTTCGGGAGAATATTCTTTAGTTAAAGCCGCTGCGAAGATTCATACCATGGGACCGAAATATGTAGTGATTAAGAAAGGTGAGCACGGGGCTTTATTATTCCATAACAAAGAAGTATTCTTTGCGCCGGCATTACCATTAGAAGAAGTATTTGATCCAACAGGAGCTGGAGATACTTTTGCAGGTGGATTTTCGGGATATATTGCGCAAAGTGAAAACATTTCATTCAGTAATATGAAAAACGCAATTATTCAAGGATCAAACCTAGCGTCTTTTTGCGTAGAAAAATTTGGAACCGAAAGAATGGAATCACTTCAAAAATCGGAAGTTCAAGAAAGATTAAAACAATTTAAATCTTTAACGCAATTTGATATAGAATTATAATAAATTTATGCCTCGAAATTTCGGGGCATTTTTTATTACTAAATTTGCATTATAATAAACAACACAACACCTGAGCCGCTTACTATCACTTGTAGGTGAATCAGAATTAAACTACAAATACAATGAGTGACGCAATTAAACACGAATGTGGTATTGCCCTTTTAAGATTAAAAAAACCGTTAGAATTCTATAAAGAAAAATACGGTTCTGCTTTCTACGGAATACAAAAAATGTATCTCCTAATGGAAAAACAACACAACCGAGGTCAAGATGGCGCTGGGTTTGCTTCCATAAAACTCGATGTTCAACCTGGTGAACGATATATCAGTAGAGTTCGATCAAATGATGCACAACCCATTCAAGATGTTTACGCTCAAATAAATGATCGTATTAATTCAGAGATGGCTTCACATCCTGAATATGCAGACAATGTAGCTCTTCAAAAAGCCAATTTACCTTATATAGGAGAGTTGTTTCTTGGCCATGTTCGTTATGGTACGTTTGGAAAAAATAACATAGAAAGCGTTCACCCTTTTTTAAGACAAAACAATTGGATGCACCGTAATCTTATTGTAGCCGGAAATTTCAACATGACGAATGTTAAAGAGCTTTTTAATAGCTTAGTTGAATTAGGACAACATCCAAAAGAAATGGCTGATACAGTTACGGTGATGGAGAAAATCGGACACTTTTTAGATGAAGAAGTCACCGATTTATATTTAGAATGTAAAAACAACGGCTTAACAAAAAGAGAAGCTTCTCCTGTAATTGCAGAGAAATTAGATATTGCCAAAATATTAAAACGTGCATCTCGTGGATGGGATGGGGGCTATGCAATGGCTGGTTTATTAGGTCATGGCGATGCTTTTGTTTTAAGAGATCCAGCCGGAATTCGTCCTGCTTATTTTCATGAAGACGATGAAGTAGTGGTTGTAGCTTCAGAAAGAGCGGTAATTCAAACGGTTTTTAATGTTTCCTTTGAAGATGTAGTTGAGTTGGAGCCAGGAAGTGCATTAATCATTAAAAAAGACAACACTGTTTCTGTTAAAGAAATAAATACACCTACAATAAAAAAAGCGTGTTCTTTTGAACGCATTTATTTTTCAAGAGGAAGTGACGCAGAAATTTATCAAGAAAGAAAAAATTTAGGTAAATTGATTCTTCCAGATGTATTGGAAGCTATTGATGATGATACCGACAACACGGTTTTTTCTTATATTC
Source organism: Flavobacterium sp. (assembly GCF_046073885.1). GTDB lineage: Bacteria > Bacteroidota > Bacteroidia > Flavobacteriales > Flavobacteriaceae > Flavobacterium. The sequence continues at coordinate 35,975 of NZ_JBJTND010000043.1, read as the reverse complement.
CAAACACTGCCGAAACTTCTTTTTATGGAATGGTAGAGGCGGCTAATGATTTTTTAAATCAAAGAAAAAATCAGTTTATTTTAAATAATAGAAAAACACTCACAAAAGAGGGGTTAGAAGAAATCTTGTCGGTTAAAATTAGAACCGAAAAAGTAGCTATAAAAGATGCTAAATTAAGAACTTTCATTACCGAAGACAGCAGTCGTGATGATCTAGTTGCACACGTATATGATGTTACTTATGGGGTGATTAAGCCAACAGATAATTTGGTAATTATTGACGATAGTATTGTGAGAGGAACTACTTTAAAAATGAGTATCCTTAAAATGATGGATCGATTACAACCTAAAAGAATTGTAGTGGTTTCTTCTGCTCCGCAAATAAGATATCCAGATTGTTATGGTATTGATATGGCTAAATTGGAAGGATTAATTGCCTTTCAAGCGGCTTTGGCTTTGCTTAAAGAACGAAATTTATATCATATTGTGGATGAGGTGTATGCTAAATGCAAAGAGCAAGAAAACTTACCTGATTCAGAAGTTGTAAATTATGTTACCAAAATATACGAGCCGTTCACCGACAGGGAATTGTCCGATAAAATTGCACAACTACTAACTATAGAAACGATCAAAGCTGAGGTTAAAATCATTTTCCAAAGTATTGATAAATTGCATGAAGCATGTCCTAAAAACCTTGGCGATTGGTACTTTACAGGAGATTATCCAACTCCGGGAGGAAATCGTGTAGTTGGTCGAGCTTTTATGAATTTTTACGAAGGAAAAAACGACAGAGCATATTAAAATCTACAATAAAGTGCATTTCAACGACTTTTACTGTCGTTGAACAATTTTATTTTGACAACAAATCCAGGTGGGCTTATATTTGTACCACCATGAGATTAGTAGGTTAAGTTTATGGTAGATTTGGGGCAAAAAGGGGGAAAGCAATTTCCCCCTTTTTATTTAATACAAGCGCTGTTTTGTTTTTAAAATTGGATCTTCTAATGTCGATTTTATTTTTACCACTTCATCGGAGTTGTCATTTGGAATGGTCATTGAAAGCACATAATGTTTGATTTTCCAGGTATTGTTAATCTTAACAACTACCCCCGATCCTCTACAAATTTTCATATGTGTATCTAATAATTCGTCAAACCAAGCCATTTTTTTGTCTGCCGAAATATAAATATGTCTTTCAATTGGGGTGAAATTCCATGCCTTTCCTTTATCAAAGTAGGGTTTAGCAAATGCTTCAAATTGTTTTTTGTTCCAATTTTCGGTGGCATCGGTGCCAATAAAAATACCATCCTCAGACAAAGCCGAGAAATAATCTTTAAAATTTGCTGCCGCTGCCGCTTTATGCCAATTGTTTAATAAGGTGTCGATTTCAGCATTCACTTGACTATAAACTGGGATAATAGCAAGGAATAAAATTGAGATAAGGAATTTCTTCATTGTGGAATTATTTTTGAGTTAATAGGTTTTAAAACAAAAATAAACCAAATAATTAGATAAATCTAAAACTTCTCACCATGTTGGGATTGATCTAACCCTATTTCTTCAGATTCTTCGGTAACACGAAGCGGAATCATAAAATTGGTAACTTTAAAAAGTAAATAAGCTCCTCCAAAAGTAAAAACAGACACTAGTAAAAGCGCCAACATGTGGTGCCTAAATACTGCTATTCCACCATGAAGCAAACTAGCATTTTCGCCTTCGGCAAAGATCGCAGTTAGAATCATACCCATTATTCCACCAATTCCGTGACAAGCAAATACATCCAGAGTGTCATCAATTTGCTTTAATTTTTTCCAATTAACCATAAAATTAGAAACGATAGCGCCAATAAATCCAAAAAAGATACTTTGCGGTATTGAAATGTATCCGGCCGCTGGGGTTATCACAACCAATCCTACAACTGCACCGATACAAGCACCAAGAGCAGAAACTTTTCTTCCGTTTAATCGGTCTAAAAACACCCAAGTCATCATGGCTGCTGCCGATGCGATTGTGGTAGTTGCAAAAGCCATTGCCGCGGTAGCATTTGCAGCTAATGCAGACCCCGCATTGAAGCCAAACCAACCAAACCAAAGTAAGCCAGTTCCTAATAGCACAAAAGGAATATTTGTTGGGATGTGTTCGCTTTTCTTACGCTTACCAAGTACTAATACTCCAGCAAGAGCTGCAAAACCAGCACTCATGTGAACTACAGTTCCTCCAGCAAAATCTTTTACACCGAAATAGCCACCCAACAGGCCGTGAGGATGCCATATCATGTGGCATAACGGTGCATAAATTATTAAGGTAAACAAACAAATAAATAATAAAAAGGAAATAAATCGGATGCGTTCTGCAAGTGCCCCAGTAATAATTGCAGGGGTTATCACTGCAAACTTCATTTGAAATAAAGCAAACAAGATAAATGGAATCGTGGGTGCTAAATTTTTATTTGGCATAACTTCCACTTGATCAAAAAAAGTAAAATCGAAAGGGTTGCCAATAACTCCATAATAAACATGGTCAATTGTAAATCCAATTGGCGCACCAAAAGACAAACTAAATCCTATGGTTACCCATAACAAGCTTACCACTCCTAGGCAAATAAAACTCTTAAGCATAGTAGAAATTACATTTTTCTTTCCTACCATACCGCCATAAAAAAAGGAAAGTCCTGGGGTCATTAATAAAACCAAACAAGAAGCGGTTAGCAGCCAAGCCACATCAGCAAAATTGATGTTTTTTGTTGTAAGAAATTCGGCGCCTGAATTTTGATGAGGCCAAAATAATCCTAAAATGGCAACTACGGTAATAATTACAAAAGCAGATATCCAGCGTTTTTCTAGTTTCATTTTTATATAAAATAAATTACCCCTAATAATAATAGGGCAAAATTATAAAATAATATAAAATTTTGAAAATGTAGTTTAAAAAAATAGGGGGTACAACCCTACTTTTATTTTATTATTGTTAATTAGTCAATTAATTTAAATATTAATTAAAATAAATAAAAAATAATAAGTAATCAGAAATTTATGGAATGAGAATTAGTTAGCAAGCTTATTTTTATATACTACCGAAGAGATATCACCAATAAGTTTAGACAATGAAGCGTTATCTTTTCCTTTGGTCATTACTGTAAGTAGATACGGTTTTTCATTAAGGTAAACAATTGCCGATTCATGAAGTTGTTTTTCTGTTGGAGTTCCCGATTCTCCAAATTTGTGAGCCATTTTAACAGATTCAGGGACTCCTTTTCTAATGCCGTCATTAAATTCACATTTGCATAGTAAATCAGCAGCAAATTCAGAATCATCTATTGTTAAGTAGGAAGCATTGTATATTGCTCTCATAAACAAAGAATATTGCTTAGTTGTAAAAAAATATTGTTTTCCGTTTACTCTTGGTATTTCTAATTCTAAATCTTTAAAAAGTTTTATTAATACATCAGGATTTAGATTATTATTCAATAAGGCAGTCGCATTATTATCTGAATATTCTATCATATATTTAAGTAATTCTCTTACTTTATATGATTTACCTAGCTGTATCGTTTTAGACTTAAAGGCAACGGCTTTACCAATATTAAATGGATTATTATAAAGCAATTCTTTGTCTAATACTCCAGGATGTTCCTCATTCATTTTTAAATAAGCAATCAATATTGGCACTTTAAACAAAGACCCTGGTTCGTATTTTTCTTCTTCATTAAGAACAGTCCATTCATTTGCAGAAAAATCTTTTAGATAGACTGATGCAGAAATAACGCCTTGGTAGTTTTTGTAGTTTTCAATTATTGTATTCATTTCAACCTTTAGAGAGGCCAATCCATCTCCTTCACAAACATCGTCAACAAATAGTAAAGGTTTAATATGAGGATATCCCTCTAAGCGTTCCACTTTGTAAGCGCAGGAACTATTGGCTTGAGATAATTCAATAATTTTTTCTTGCTCTTTTTTTTCAATGTAGTTCGTAATAAAAAAGGTAACCAGCGCTGTAAATAAAACAAAACCAATAATATAAGGTATAGATATTTTTTTTGAAAATAGAGAATTCATAGATTTTGGCAACAAATAATAGTAATACAGCAAATATCACCATAATATTATTTCAAAAAAAGAGAATATGGCAAAAATTTTCAATAAATATCTAAAATGATGATTCTCTTTCAATTACCGTTGTAGTAAGTTCAATAGTTTTAGGCGAGAACGGTTTTAGTTCTTTATTTGCATGCATTTCTTCTAATAATAATTTAAAAGATTGAACACCCATTTCAAAGCTAGGTTGGTCTACGGTGCTCAGTTTAGGAGTAATTACCTGAGACATAAACCAATTGCTAAATCCTATTATTTTAATTTTTTCGGGTACTTTGATATTGATTTCATTCAGATAGGCTAAAACACCAACTGCAACCAAATCGGTTATTACAAAAATCCCATCCACATCGGGATGCTCTTTAATTATTTGCGCTGCAAATTCTTTTCCTTCATCAAAAGTTACGTTATTACAGGTATAAACTAATTTTGGATCAAAAGGAATATTGTTTTTTTCTAAAGCTTTTTTATAACCTAAAAATCGATCAATTGCATTTTGTGGATTTACTGGACCACGAATATGTGCAATTTTTTTACACCCTTTATTAATTAAGTGTTCTGTTGCTTCAAATGCCGCTTTTTGATCGTTAATGATCACTTTTGAACTCGGAATTAACTTTGCAATTTTATCAAATTGCACTAACGGAATTTCTCTTCTAATAATTTCTTTCAAATGCAAATCATCATTTGATTCATTGGAAAGCGAAAGAATGATACCATCTACTCTTTTATTAATTAGCAACTCCACTTGTTTTTTTTCTAAATCAATAGATTCATTCGATTGAAGTATAATAACCAAATACCCATTTTTTTCTGCCTCGGCAATGATTCCGTTTACTACACTTGAGAAAAAATGATGGACTACCTCAGGAATAATTAGTCCTATGGTTTTTGATTCTTTCATTCGAAGATTAACTGCAAATGAATTGGGAGTGTATTGTAAATTGTTAGCAAGGTCCAAAACAGATTGTTTGGTTTTCTCACTTACATCGGGGTAATTTTTTAATGCTTTAGAGACAGTAGTTATTGAAATCCCTAAAGTTTCTGCTATTTGTTTTAAAGTTGTCTCTTTCATTTAACAAATATTATAAAATTAATTCAAATTTCAAATATCGAAAACGTTTTCGGCAATTTCGAAAACGTTTTCGATGCATATTTCCTAATTTTATGTTAACAGAAAATATAATTTCGAATTATTAATCAACTTTTTTTATTAATCAAACAAAAATCAAAAATGAAAAAAATTACTAATTTTTTGAAAAAAATGATGTTTTTAGTAGCTCTTTTGCTATATAATTTCACATTTTCACAAATTGATAACGAAAAGAAACAAGACTCTATTAAAGGTGATAAACTAGAAGATGTCGTAGTTACTGGTGTTATTAATCCAAAAACCAAATTACAATCTAGTGTTTCAATCACTTCATTAGATGTAAAACAAATTGAGCAATCAGCTCCTAGATCAACTGCAGAGATTTTTAGAACTATTCCAGGTATTCGTTCTGAATCTTCTGGTGGGGAAGGAAACTCAAACATTGCGGTACGTGGTGTGCCAATTTCTTCTGGTGGATCTAAGTATTTACAAATTCAAGAAGATGGTCTTCCTGTATTATTATTTGGTGATATTGCTTTTGCAACAGCCGATATTTTTACAAGATTTGACGGAAATGTATCTAAAATAGAGGCAATCCGTGGAGGTTCTGCATCTGTATTAGCAACTAACTCACCTGGTGGTATCATCAACTTCATCAGCAAAACTGGTAAAACAGAAGGTGGACGTGTAGCAACAGGATTTGGATTGGATTACAACAACTTTAGAACTGATTTTGACTACGGTACTAAAATTGGTGACGGTTTATATTTTCATACAGGTGGTTTCTACAGAACTGGTGAAGGTGTAAGAAAAACAGGATTTACTTCTAATAATGGAGGTCAATTTAAATTTAACATTACTAAAGAATTTTCAAATGGTTCTGTAACTGTTTACACTAAATTCTTAAATGATAGAGCTGCAGCTTACATGCCAATGCCACTTCAAGTTTCTGGAACTAATGCTAGTCCATCTTGGGGAAGTATTGATGGCTTTGATGCTACTCACGGAGCATTACAGTCGGTTTACTTAAACCACAATGTAGGTTTAGGTCCTGACGGAGAATTAAGAAGAGCAGCTGTTGCTGATGGGATGCATCCAGTTTCTAAATCTATTGGTGTAAGTGCAAACTTTACTCTAGACAACGGATGGAAAATTTCTGAAAATGGAAGATATTCAGCTAACAACGGTGGATTCATTTCTCCATTCCCAGCTGAAGTAGGTTCTGCAGCTTCAATTGCAGCTTCTTTTGGAGCAGGTTCTACTTTAACTTATGCTAACAGCGGAACTCCATTTAATACTGCTAACGGATTGGTTTCAAGAATTCACATGTTTGATACCCAATTAAACAACTTTGATAACTTTATGAATGATTTAAAATTATCTAAAAAGTTTGATAAAGTTGATGTAACTGTTGGATACTTCAAATCACTTCAAAATATTTCTATGTCTTGGTTGTGGAATTCTTACTTACAAGAAGTATCGGATAACAATCCAAGATTGATCAACGTAACTAACGGAAGTGGTACTTTACTTTCTGAAAATGGTTTATATGCATACGGAACTCCAGCTTGGGGTAACTTAGCAAGAAACTATGATACGCAATACAATGTTTCTGCTCCTTATGCAAACGTAAACTTTACTGCTACTGATAAACTTACAATTGAAGCTGGTTTACGTTATGATATGGGTAAAGTAACTGGATCTTTCGCAGGAGGAACTTCTTCAGCATTTGATGTTAACCATAATGGTACTATTTCTCCAGCAGAACAAAATGTATTCGCTGTAAATACTGCTAATTCTACTGCAGTAAACTACGATTATAAATATACTTCTTACTCTGTAGGAGCTAACTATTTATTATCTTCAAACCAATCTATTTTTGCTAGAGTTAGTAAAGGTGCTTCTGCAAAAGCAGATAGAATCTTATTCTCTGGATTAAACTACATGGATGGAAGCAAAATCAACGCATTGGATTTCTTAACTCAATCTGAAGTTGGTTACAAACAAAAATTCTCTAAAGGATATTTATATGCTACTGCTTTCCAAGCACAAACAGATGAGCAAGGTGGATTTGAGGCTACAACTCAAACGATTATTCAAAATAACTATAAATCTTATGGTTTAGAGTTAGAATCTTCTTACAATGTAAACGATAAATTTAATGTTAGAGGTGCATTAACCTATACTAAAGCAGAAATTACTTCTGGAAGCAATGTTGGTAATGAGCCAAGAAGACAACCAAAATTCATGTATAACTTTATTCCATCTTATAAATTTGGAAAAAGCAACGCTATTGGTTTCAGTTTTATTGGTCAATCAAAAGCTTATGCACAAGACGAAAACAAGTTAGTTATGAATGGATTTATGATTGTTAACTCTTTCATTGATTTCACATTAACTAAAGGATTGTCTTTAAATTTATCTGGAAACAACCTACTAAACACTTTAGCAATTACAGAAGCTGAAGAAGGAAGTATTACAGAAAATAAAGTTAATTACGTTAGAGCTAGACCAATGCCAGGAAGATCTATTTCTATGGCGATTACGTATAGATTCTAAAAAAAATCATGTTAATTTTTGTTAGTGAACAATTCCTGTGCTTAAATTAGCTCAGGAATTGTTTTTTTAAATTTTAAATTATTACCCAATGTATTTTAAAAAACCCGCATTAACTTTTTGGCAAATAATCAACATGAATGTTGGGTTTCTTGGTATACAATATAGTTTTGGTTTACAGCAAAGTGCCATAAATCCTATTTATGATTTTTTAGGTGCACACCCAGATCAAATTCCACTACTAAATTTAGCCGGACCTTTAACTGGTTTATTAATTCAGCCTTTAATAGGTGCTTTAAGCGATAAAACGTGGTCGCCAAAATTTGGAGGTAGAAGAAAACCGTATTTCTTTATTGGAGCCATAATTTGTAGTCTTGCTTTATTTTTATTTCCATTTAGTAGTTCTTTATGGATGGCCGCTGGATTACTTTGGATTTTAGATGTGGGAAATAATACAGCAATGGAGCCCTATCGCGCTTTTATTGCAGATAAATTAGATGAATCCCAGCAAGCAACTGGATTTCAAGCACAAAGTTTTTTTACAGGATTCGGACAAACTTTAGCTAACGTGTCCTTATTTGTATTTCCGTTATTATTTATTGGCACAATGGGCAAATTACCAACTTGGGTTTATGCTTCATTTTTTCTAGGATCTATTTGTTCTATTGCATCGGTTTGGTGGAGTTCACACACTACCAAAGAGATTGTTCCTACTCAAGAAGAGCTAGAAAAAATCAAGTCAGAATCTATTAGTTTGGTATCACCATTTGTTGATATTTTTAAAGCAATAAAAGAAATGCCAAAGGTAATGTGGCAGTTGGCATTGGTATATTTATTTCAATGGTATGCCTTGTTTTGTTATTGGCAAAACTCTTCTAAAAGTATCGCACTTTCAGTTTGGAATACCACTCCCGAAAAAGACATGAAATTGTATGGAGAAGCGGTAAGTTGGACCGGGTTAGTTAACGGCTGGTACAATATAGTTACCTTTTTATGCGCCTTTAGTTTGGTTTATTTTGCAAAAAAATATTCCGCCAAAAAAGTACATTTTGGATGCTTAGTATTGGCAGCAATTGGATTTTTAGTTTTCCCACACATTCAAAATAAATATTTGTTATTCCCTGCCATTACTGGATTCGGGATAGGATGGGCCAGTATGATGGGAATCCCTTATTTAATGATAGTAAATGCAATTCCTAAAGAACGTTACGGAGTTTATATGGGAATAATCAACATGATGATTGTAATTCCGATGTTCATCCAAACGATTACCTTCGGATTCATTTTAAAACACTTTTTAAATAACGATCCGCGAATGGCAATTACCTTTGCAGGAGTATTATTACTCTTGAGTGCTATTTGTACTTTATTTATTAAAACAAAAAAATCAGCAGAAAGTGAATAATTTAGCCTATGATAATGCCGTTGCATTATTGCACAAAGTTTCTACTGCTAATGGCTTTTTAGCCAGTGCTGAAAACACGTCCAATTATAAAAGAGTTTGGGCGCGTGACGGAGTGATTTGTGGTTTGGCCGCTTTAGCATCTGGAGACGAAAAATTAATTGCTACTTTTAAAAATACCCTACAAACTCTTGCAGATCACCAACATAAAATTGGAACGATTCCTTCTAACGTTTGTTTTCTAGAAGAAAAATCAGAAATTAGTTATGGTGGATTAGCTGGAAGAGTAGATGCAGTAACTTGGTTTATCATTGGCGTTTGTCAATACAGTTATTACACGAATGATAGTGTTTTTCTTGAAAAAAATAAAAGTGCAATTGAAAAATGTTTGGGTCTTTTAGACGCTTGGGAATTCAATAATAAACACCTTTTATATATTCCCCTTTCAGGAAATTGGGCTGATGAATACATAACCGATGGCTATGTTTTATACGACCAATTATTGCGAATTTGGGCACTTAAAAGTTACAATCATTTTGTGAAAGATGCAGCTATTTCTGAAAAGATAGCCAACATTCAAAAACAAGTTGAGGTTAATTTTCAGCCCAATACAACGGGAGAAAAATACCATGATGGAGCTTATAATGCGGTTGAATTTAAAGGGTACATGCCTTGTTCATTTTCACCTTCGGGATATAAAACTAATTTTGATGCTTTCGCAAATTCATTGGCGGTGCTATTAAATATTGGAACCGAAGCGATGCAAAATAGTATTGTCTCGTATGCTTCAAATTTAGCTTCAGAAACTAAACTAGGATTGGTGCCTGCCTTTTGGCCACCTATTTTTGAAACTGATGAATATTGGAGCCTCTTGCATAAAAATTGCAAATATGAATTTAGAAATTTTCCATACGAATTCCATAATGCAGGAAGCTGGCCTATGGTAAATGGATTTCTTGGCTTGGCGTTACTTTCAAAATCTGAAAAAGAAAAAGCAGCTCTAATTTTGGATAAAATTCAGGAAGCCAATGCTAAAGGAAATTATTCCTATTATGAAAATTTCAACACCAATACCGAAGCTCCTAACGGAGTTTCCTATTGCGCTTGGAGTGCAGCCGCCGAAGTGCTCCTGCAACAAAGTATACATACCAATTTTAAACTAGTACTATAATTTTGAATAAATCAATTGACATAATTTGTATTGGAGAGGTACTTATTGATTTTATTGGTCACGAAGTAAATGCCTCTATTAATAAAACTAAAGATTACCACCGTTTTCTTGGAGGATCGCCTACAAATGTAGCAGTGAATGCTTCTCGATTGGGCTTAAATTCGGTGTTGGTAGCATCATGTGGGCAAGACGGATTGGGAGATTATATTATTCGAAAATTAAATTCGAATAAAGTAGCTACCTCACAAATTAGAAAATCGGATACTTTACCAACTTCTGTTATTTTTGTTTCTAAATCAACAGAAACACCCGATTTTATTCCGTATAGACAAGCTGATTGTGAAATTTATGAAGAACAATTACCTGATGCAACCCTTGCCGACGCTAAAATATTTCACACCACTTGCTTTGCATTGAGTAAAAATCCTGCCCGAACTACAATTTTAAGCAGAGCTAAAAAAGCTAAAGAATTGGGCTTGCGATTGAGTATTGATATTAATTTTTCGGAGCGTATTTGGCCAAATAGAGAAGAGGCAAAACAAGTTCTTAAAGAATATTTATCCTACAATCCGTTAGTAAAACTGAGTGAAGATGATTGCTTTCGTTTATTTGCAGAAGTAAAATCGGAAGAGTTTATTTTTGAATATTTCCATGCATTGGGTGCAAATACTATTTGCCTTACCAAAGGGAAAAATGGAGTGGTTGTATCAGATACAAAAGAAGGATTACTGTATCAAGAAGCAATTCCGCTAGACGAAATAAAAGATACCACAGGCGCAGGAGATGCATTTTGGACCGGTTTCTTGTATGCGCAATTGCATGAATACGATTTAACAACAAGTATTACGATTGCTCAAAAATTAGCCGCTATCAAGCTTCAAAATATTGGTAAATTACCAGATAATTTAGAAATATTGGAGTTAATTCAATAACAGCAAGATATAAAAAAAGGGCAAATTTTATTTGCCCTTTTTTTATACAATCAAAAGTTACTGCTTACCAAAAAATAGTATATAAAGCTGCAATTATTGACACTACAACTAGCATTCCAACTGTAAAACTTGGCGACATTTTAAACATAGAACGATCTATATCTAATCCATTTGCTGGAACACCTTTTCTAGTTTCGAAAATACTAATGAAGTACATTCCAATAACACAGATTAAGAATACAAATCCCATTCGGTCAATAAAAGGCATCTCATAAATTCCATCTCCATTTTTTACAGAAAATCCAACAGAACTTAAAAAGGATAGATCAACAAATGCTGGGATAAATTTGAATAATATTGATAGTAAGAATCCTCCAATTGTTGCAAATAATGCCGCATTGGAAGTTGTTTTTTTCCAAAAGAATCCCATTATAAACATAGCAAAAACCCCAGGACTAACAAACCCAGAATATTCTTGAATGTATTGAAAACCTCCTTTTTTATCAATTCCTAAAAACGGAGCTACAATAATTGCAATCACCATAGCGGCTACGATGGTTAGTTTTCCAATTTTAACCAATTGTTTCTCATCGGCATTAACATTCAATTGGGTTTTATAGATGTCTAGCGAAAATATGGTTGCTATACTATTGGCTTTTCCGGCGAGTGAAGCTACAATTGCAGCGGTTAAAGCGGCAAATGAAAGCCCTTTCAATCCAACCGGAAGCAAGTTTAATAAGATTGGGTAGGCTTTATCAGGATTCACACCTCCATTTTGAAGCATTTCGGTATGAAAATGTCCGTTTTGATATAAAACATAAGCGGCAATTCCGGGTAATACTACAATAATTGGCATTAATAATTTTAAGAAAGCGGCAAACAAAATTCCGCTACGAGCCGTTTTAATATCGGCACCCAGCGCACGTTGGGTAATGTATTGGTTGCATCCCCAATAATTCAAATTGATGATTAACATTCCGCCAATTAATACCGAAAGGCCAGGAAGATTAATATAATTTGGATTTGATTTTTCAAAAATCATATGAAAGTGATCGCCCGCTTTTTGTTGCATAAGGGTAAATCCATTTAAAACGCCTTCCGAACCAAATTCAGTTGCAACTAAATTTAAAGCTAAATAAGTGGTGATCAAGCCACCTAAAATCAGGAAAAACACCTGAATCACATCGGTATAACCAATTACTTTCATACCTCCTAAGGTGATCATAACCGCAAAAAAGGCTAAGAAAACCATACAGAATGTAAAATTCAAACCAGCAATACTACTGATGGCTAAAGCCCCTAAATATAAAATAGATGTTAGATTTACCAATACATACAGCAACAACCAAAAAACAGCCATAATCATGGCAACATTGCTATTATACCTTTTAGTTAGGTATTGCGGCATGGTAAAAATCTTATTTTTTAAATACACTGGCATGAAGAAAATGGCAACAATAATCAGTGTGGCTGCGGCCATCCATTCATAAGTTGCAATTGCCAATCCCATTGTGAAACCGCTACCGCTCATTCCAATAAATTGCTCGGCACTAATGTTACTTGCTATTAAGGAAGCCCCAATCGCCCACCAAGTTAGTGATCCTTCTGCTAGAAAATAATCGGTGCTGCTGGTGCTTTCTTTCTTTTTCTTGTTGTAAATCCAAAATCCATATCCTACAATAATTGCAAAATACAGGAAGAAAACAAGGTAGTCTTTGGTTGCTAGGGTCTGCATGGTTTAGTTGGTTTTTAATTTATAATGTATAGTTGGTAGGTCTCTTAATATTTTGGCACTTTTTTCGGGAGAAATATCGCGTTGCGCTTCACCAAGCATTTCATACCCCACCATGAATTTTTTTACGGTTGCACTTCGCAACAAAGGAGGGTAAAAATGCATATGTAAATGCCATTCTGGATGCGAAATTCTATCGGTTGGTGCCTGATGAATTCCAGAAGAATAAGGAAACGAGGTTTCAAAAAGATTGTCGTATTTTGTTGTAATTCCTTTTATTATTTCTGCAAATGAGCTCGTTTCTTCTTTATTCATTGCAATGATATTACCAAAATGTCTTTTGCTGATTACCATGGTTTCGTAGGGCCATGTCGCCCAAAACGGAACTATAACTACAAAATGTTCGTTTTCTAAAACGATGCGCTCTTGTGATTTTAATTCTGCTTCGAGGTAATCTTTTAGCAAACTGGTTTTGTTTTTTTCAAAGTAAGATCGAAGGTTTTTTTGAGTTTTTTCTATCTGTGTAGGAATAGAAGATTGCGCCCAAATTTGTCCGTGTGGATGCGGATTACTACAGCCCATAACACTACCTTTATTTTCAAAAATCTGAACGTAATTAATAAAATCCTGACTTCCTAAAACTATATATTGTTCTTTCCAGGTGTTAACTACCTTTTCAATTTCAGAAACTTCCATTTCGGGCAAAGTGAGGTTGTGTTTTGGAGAAAAACAAATTACTTTATTGATGCCTCTTTCTGGTTTTAATTGAAATAACGAATTGGAATTGTTCTCAAATGAAACTTCCTCTTTTAATAAGGCCGAAAAATCATTTTCAAATACATAACAATCCGTATAATTTTCATTTTTCACTCCATTGGAACGTACATTTCCCGCACATAAATAGCAGTTTTCATCATGCTCTGGTCGGTTATCCTCGGCTACTTTTTCATTTTGCCCTTGCCAAGGTCGTTTGGCACGATGGGGCGAAACCAAAATCCATTCGTCTAACAACGGATTGTAGCGGCGGTGCGGATGTTCATTTGGATGAAACTCTTGCATAATTTATTTTTTATATTTCGTTGTTCCTTTTGAAACCTTTACTTTATAAGCTTTTAATTCAATACCAAAAGCAGTTTTATACTGCTTGGCAATTTTCTCGATAAGATCATTTTCAGATCCTTTTTCTACCAAGTTAATGGAGCAGCCTCCAAATCCGCCACCCATCATTCGGGAACCTAAAACGGATTTTTCATTTTGAACAGCATTAACCATAAAGTCGATTTCGTCACAACTCACTTCATATTCTTGAGACAACCCGTGGTGCGTTTCCGACATTAATTGTCCCAATTGAACAAAATTAGAATTTTCTAATGCCGTAACTGCAGCTTGAACGCGTTGAATTTCTTTCACCACAAAATTGCAGCGTTTATAAAGTAAATCTCCTAAAGTTTCTTTTAAATCCGACAGCATCTTTTCGTTGCAATCTCTAAAAGTAGCCACTTCTGGGAATTTTTCTTTAATAATTTCTAATCCTTGCTCCACTTCATTTCTTCGGTCGTTATATCCAGAAGTTAAAAGCGTATGTTTCACATTGCTGTCTAATAATAATAAGGAATAATTGTTAAAATCTGCTTTGTGATATTCATATTCTAAACTAGTGCAATCTAATTTAATTACTTTATTTTTTTTACCAAAAACCGAAGCAAATTGGTCCATTATTCCGCAATTTACTCCTACAAAAGTATGCTCTGATTTTTGTCCGATTAGCGCAATTTCTTTTTTTGATAAATGTAAATCAAAAATTTTATTCAAGGCATAACCAATTCCACATTCTAAAGCGGCAGAAGAAGAAAGCCCGGCTCCCATAGGGATATTGCTGCTAAAAACCACATTGAATCCTTTTAAATCTGCCCCTTTTTCCTTCAATTGATGCACCACGCCCAAAATATAATTTACCCACATTATATTTACGGGTTTTATTTCGTCTTTTAAGTCAAAACGGTAGGTTTCATTCAAATCTTTTGCAATTAATACACATTCCGAATTGTGATTCTGAGATACTGCAAAACAGATGTATTTATTGATGGCTGCAGGTAATACAAAACCATCGTTGTAATCTACATGCTCCCCAATAATATTGATTCTCCCCGGAGAAAGAAAAATATGTTCGGGACTATTTTGAAAGTTGTTTTCAAAATGAGCTGTTGTAGATTGGATTATTTTTTTCTTCATGCTATAATTTATTTTGCGAGTATCCACATGTAGCCTGATCGTAAACCCTCTGATTTGGCTTCCAAAATAATTTTGCCCGGAGTTTTTCCTGCTTGAATAATAACTTGGCATTTTCCATTAAAGGCACTTCGTTGCCACTTTCCATCCTCGCATTTATCTGGTTCATGCGAACTTGGATCTCCATTTCCAACGCCAATTATTTTAGCATCTCCAGAAATCGTAAATTGTATCTTATTGCTAGCATCCGGCACTTCTTTATTTTCAATGTCTAGGAAAGAAACATTAACCACAGTTCCATCTTTTCCATCTGCTTTAACATCTTCTTTATCGGGCGAAAGCACAATCTGTTCTGCTTGCTTTGTAGTTTCTACTTTTGCCATTAGTTCTTTGCCATTTTTGTGGGCAATAGCTTGTAAGGTTCCGGTTTCGTATTTCACTTCCCATTGTAAATGCCCGTTTCGCGGCATCTCTTTCTTTCCTAAACTAGTTCCGTTTAAAAACAACTCCACATCATCTGCGTTTGAGTTTACCCAAACATCTATAGGTTGTCCAATTTTATTCGGCCAATTCCAATGTGGAGAAATATGAAGCACTTCTTCATTGGTCCACCAACTTTGATAGTAGTAATAAATATTTTTTGGGAAACCGCACACATCCATGATGCCAAAATGCGAATTGATATTTGGCCATTTGAATGGTGTAGGTTCGCCTCGGTAATCAAATCCGGTCCAAACAAATCCACCCAACCAATAGTTGTTTTCGGCAGCTGGTTTCCACCAGGTTTCGGCTTTACTTGCCCACCAAGGCGCGGTAATATCTTGATCGGGGACATAGGCTCTAATACTGTCCTTTTCATAAATTCCTCTTGTGGTTACTGTGCTTCCCATTTCGGTTCCAAGAAGAGGTTGGTTGGGATGAGCTTTATGGTAATCGGCAACGGCATATTCTCTGTAATTGAATCCACGAATCGGAATTACTTCGTTTACCCCTTTATAATCATTTCCCATATCGGCGGCATAAGTGCTGGTTCGAGATGGATCTAATTCTTTTTGAATGTGTAAAAGTGATTGTGCGATTTTTTTTCCAAAATCATTGCCTTGAATGTTTTGTTCTTCATTTCCAATAGACCATAAAAATACCGAAGCATGGTTGCGATCGCGTTTGATTAAGCGCTGAAATTGATCGGTGTATTCAGGGCTGCTGTTCAATAATCGTTGCTCATCTAAGACCAACATTCCTAAACTATCGCATGCTTCTAAAAGTTCTGGTGTTGGTGGATTGTGACTTGTTCGATATGCATTAGACCCCATTTTTTTTAGTAGTTTAATGCGGTAGTATTGCATGAAATCTGGAAGCGCACTACCAATTCCGGCATGATCTTGATGGTTATTTGTTCCTTTAATTTTGATGTGTTTTCCGTTAAGGAAAAACCCTTCATTGGAATCAAATTTTACTGTTTTTATTCCGAATTTGGTTTTCTTTTGATGCAGAATTTGGTTACCCGATTTAATTACCGATACTACTCGATAGAGGTAAGGATCATCCAAGTTCCAAAGGCGAGCGTTTTTGAGAATTAAATTTTGCTGAATTAAAGTAGATTTTTCACCCCCTAAAGTAATTTTTTGCTCGGGAGTTTTACCTAAAACTTTTCCATTTCTATCGGTTATGTAGGAATAAACAGCGGCAGATGAAGCAGATAAATTTGCGTTTTGCACCGAAGTTTCAATTGTAACCGTAGCGTCTTTTCCCTTAACGCTAGAGTGAACATAATGTCCGTCTTCAGGGATGAACAATTTATTGGTGCAATTGAGCCAAACATGTCTGTAAATTCCGGCGCCTTCATAAAACCAACCTTCATTTTGGGTGGCATCCACACGAATTACAATTACATTTTCGGTTTCAAAATTCATGAAATTTGTGATATCGTAGGATTTTCCAATATAGCCACTAAAGTTGGTTCCTACATAAAACCCGTTTATCCAAACAGTTGCGTTTCTATAAATTCCGTCCAATTGAATTTCGAATCGTTTATCGCTTTTGGACTTGTCTACTTTAAAATGCTTGCGGTACCAACCGATACTTGTTTCGGGGAATGTATTTCCAACTGGTTTGTATCCATGGGAATCCATTTCATGAGTTTCCGATTTTACAAAAGGTAATTCTACTACCCAATCGTGTGGTATGTTTAATTTTCGCCAAGTAGAATCAATAAATTTCGGATTCACAATTGTCGTTTCATACACATTGGATTTATGTAAAATTAGAGTGTTTCCATAGCCAAAATCCTTTTCGGGATTGGAAGAATTTCCAAAATGGAATCTCCAATCGTCATCTAAACTGATTTTTTCTTGTCCGATTAATGAACTTGTATTCACTAATAAAAAGGCTATTAGTGACACTAATTTTATGGGTAATGAAGGCAATCTTTGTATCATTTTTTTAATTTTCTTTAAAAGCATCTAAAGCAGGGGATGGTTTTCCATTGGATAACCAACAATTTAATTGGTAACCGCTCCAACTTTTCTCCCCTTCAGGTTCCCAATAAATTACACCTAATCCTTTGTTGTTTGGAACATTCTTAACGGCATTAATTACTGCAGTAAGCATGTCATGTGTATTTTGAACTAAGGTGTAATCGCCTCCAACTTCAACAACCATAACTTCTTTGTTGTAGCGCGAAGCCATATCAATTAAGTTGGCCCCTAAATTTTGGATTGTAGCGGTATAATCGCTATTGATCCAAAACGGATAATAGGATAACCCAATCACATCGTATTTTACATGATTGGCAGTGGCATTATCAAAAAACCATCTGAACTTAGTGTTGTTGTTTCCTTCATCAATATGCACCACCACTTTTATTGAAGAATTTACCGCTTTGGTAGCATCATATCCTTTGTTTAGTAATTGTGCAAGCTGACTAAAATTAGACGAATTTCCATCTGGCCAAAGCATTCCACCTGGAATTTCATTCCCAATCTGCACCCATTCTGGAGTTACGCCTGCGGCATTTAATGCCGTCAAAACATCAAAAGTATGGTTGTAAACATCGTTCAGTAATTCGGAGAAAGAATGATTTACCCATGCTGCGGGTTTATTTTGCTTTGAAGGATCTGCCCAAGAATCGCTGTAATGAAAATCAATCATCACACGCATTCCCATGTTTTTTGCTCGAACAGCCATGGCTACGGTTTCTTCTTTGCTACAATGACCGTTGGTTTTATCGTTTGAAGGATTTACCCAAACGCGAAGGCGAATGGTGTTCATCCCCCTATCTTTTAATAATTGCAAACAGTTTTTTTCGGTTCCATCGGCGTCATAATAATGATACCCTGTGGCTTCCATTTGGGGCAACCAACCTACATCGGCACCTTTTGCAAATGTTGATGGAGTTGGTTCTGTATTTTCTGAAGCCGATTGGGCATTACTACAAGAGTAAATGGAAAAGTTCAATACCACTACCAAGATAAATTTAATAGTATTTTTCATCTGTTTTTCATTAAATATTTTCAAACTTAAAAGTTGTTTTATGACTGTAAGTAGCTCCTTTTTTTACTATTGCGTTTGGAAAATGAGCGTGATTTGGAGCATCGGGAAAATTTTGTGTTTCAAAACAAATTCCGCTTAAGGAATGGTAATCCCTATTTTCTTTTCCTTTTATTTGATTAAAACAATTGCCACCCACATAAATATGAACTCCGGGTTGGTTGGTAAAAACCGACATTTTCAAATTATTTTTTTTACTGAAAAGTAATGCGGCTGCTTCATTATTTTTTTCTAATACAAAGGTAGAATCTATAGATGTTGGGCATTTTTTTTGTTTTGAAAAGTCAAATTCATGGCCGTGTAACGAAATGAAATTTCCGGTTGGAATATTTTCATTGGTTGTCTCAAGAACTTCTTTTGAATTCACCAAAAGCTCTAGATTTTCTATGGTTTCTGAATGCCCGTCCAAATTAAAATAACTATGCTGGGTTAAATTTAGTGGTGTATCTTGATCGGATTGCGCTGTAATTTCAACATGCAATTCCATTGCTTCGGTGAGGGAATAGGTTACTTGCGTATGTACTTCTCCAGGATAATTTTCTTCGCCGTTTTGACTTCGATAGGCTAAGGTAATTGAATCAGAAGAAACAGAAATTACATCCCAAAAAGCTTTACTAAACCCTTCAAAACCGCCGTGCAATTGGTGCTGGTTGTGGTTTTGAGTCAATGAAATTGTTTGATTATTTAATTCAAATTGGGCTTGATTTATTCTTCCGGCATAGCGTCCTACAAGCGCTCCAATGTAGGGTGCACTTGGTAATTCATACGAATTAATATAATCGGAAATTTTATCAAAACCCAATACCACATCCACTTTGCTGCTATTTTTTAATGGCACTTTTAATGAAACCAAGGTGGCTCCATAATTTATTATTTCCAATTCCATGCCGTTATTTGAAGTTAATTTATAACACAAAACTTCTTTACCGTTCGGATGATTTCCGAATGATTTCTCAATTAATGAGGTATTATTTTGTGAAATAGAATTTAAAACGGACATATATTTAGTTTAATGCAATCAAATGTAATTAAATTATACTTTAAGCCATACTAGCACCTACCAGTTTTTTTATAACTTGCCACCAGTTTATTATCGCAGTTATGAAGCTTATCTCATTTGATCCAAATTCTTCTTTGCCTAAATACAGGCAGATTGTACTTGCAATTGAAATTGCCATCGCCGAAAACCGGTTGCAACGAAATGAAAAATTACCTTCGATAAACAAGGTGAGTTTGGAGTTTTCGATATCTAGAGACACAGTGTTATTGGCATATGAGGAATTAAAAAAACGCGGAATTATTTATGCAATTTTAGGAAAAGGCTATTATGTAAAAAGTGTAGAATTTAGTTTTGAGCAACGCATTTTTTTACTTTTTGATGAGTTGAATGCTTTTAAAGAAGAGATTTATAATTCATTTTTGAAAGCCATAGATAATAAGGCGCAGGTTGATATTTTTTTCCATCATTTTAATATGGAAATGTTTACCAAACTGGTAAATGAAAGCAATGGAAATTATTCGAAATACATCATCATGCCAACCAATTTAGTTGGAGCTGCAGCAGTCATTAAAACCCTTCCCAAGCAGGATGTTTATATTTTAGATCAAACGAATGTGGCGTTAAAAGACTACCCTTCGGTTCATCAGAATTTTGTAAAAGATTTGTATACGGCATTATCTAAAGGAAAAAAACTAATAGATAAATACCAGAAATTATTATTAATTTATCCAGGAGATAAAGAGCCTGTTGGCATGGTGGAGGGATTCAAATTATTTTGTGATGAAAACGCAATACCTAATGAGATAATTCCCAATTTTGAAAATCAAGAAATTGGGGAAGGCAATGTTTATATCATTCCTAATGACACCCATTTGGTGCAGGTTATTGAACAATCAAAAAAGCAAAAATTAATTTTAGGAACCGACTTCGGAATCATTTCTTATAATGATATTCCGCTAAAAAAAGTAGTTGAAAATGGCATTACAACCATCTCAACCAATTTTAGTGAAATGGGAAAAAATCTTGCTACAATGGTTTTGAATTCTCAAAAAAAGCAAATTGAAAATCCATCCGAATTGATTATTAGAAATTCGTTATAAAAAAAAGACTGCCTTTTGGCAGTCTTTAATAGGTTTTGTTTGAAGTATTCTATTGTTTTAGAAGTCCTAATTGCTTCATGAAATCCATGTTATCCATAAAATCTCTTTCTTCTACAATTTTTCCGTTTACCATTTTAGCAATGGTGCACCCTTCAACATCAATAGTTTTTCCTGTTGCAGGAATTCCCATAAAATCCCCAGTGTGCGTTCCTTTAAACTCCCAATATTTGGTTAGTTTATCTCCAGAAGCAAAAATATCTTTTACAATAAATTGGCGGTTTGAAAATCCGGTAACGAAATAAGCATAATACGCTTTAGATTTTGCTATTCCTTTAATTTCAGGGATTGTGTGCAATACAATATTTGGGGCATAAGCAGTGTCTAATACATCAACTTTTCCTTCATTTATTACTAAATCCCAAGTTTTAGAATAGGACTTAATATTGTCTTGAGCAATTTTTTCTTTTTCGGCACTTTCATTTTTGCATCCAACAAAAAGTGCACAAGTAATTGTGATAAGGCCAAGTGTTTTTTTCATAATAGGTATTTTTAGTTTAAGTTATTTTACGTCTTGATAAAATTGAGAAACGCCGTCAATTTTCATATTTAAATTAAAATAGAAAAATTCCACTAATTGTTTTTTCCAAACGGTACCGTCAGTGCTAATTCTTGTTTCCATTGAAAATACTATTACTCCAGAAGAAGGATCGGTGTCTTTAATACGCAATGGAACAATTGCAGAAATCTCCCAGTTTAATGATTTATATCCTGCAAAGTAGGCATCCCAATCTTTTGAAGTCATAACTATTTTATTTCCTTCAAAATCTGTAATATTTACTTTATCTGCAAAGAAAGATGCTGCAGCTTTTACATCCATTTTGTTATAAACAGCAGCTAATTTTTCAATTGCTTCGGTTTCTCCTCTATTAGAAAAAACGAATGTTTTTCCGTCGTTTTTACTGCCTTTTTCTAAATATTTTCCGCCGTGGTCTTGGGCATTCATTTGTGCAAACGATAACGCTAGCACCATAATAAAAAGTACTTTTTTCATGATTTGGGTTTTTTTAAGTTTATAATACTTTTACAAACATATTAAAATGAATTGTCAATAGCTAAAATTTTGAATAAGAAATCGTTACTGTTTTACAATTTCAATATGTGCTCGGTGAAGTTTTATCTTTCCTTCTTTTTCAAGGGCTTTCAATAACCTCGAAATCACCACACGCGAAGTGTTTAAATCGTATGCAATATCTTGGTGGGTGGTATTAATTTCTCGAGATCCATTAATTTTTGACTTTTCTAATAGATAGTTTAATAAACGCTCATCCATATTCATAAACGCCAAACTATCTATTGCATTGAGCATTTCTTTCAATCGATTGTTGTAGCTATTAAAGACATAATTGCGCCACGATTTGTATTTGCCCAACCACAATTCCATGTACATTACCGGAATCATTACTACCTTACCGTTGGTTTCGGCTACGGCTTTTATTTCACTTTTTGTATCACCAATACAGCACGTCATCGACATGGAGCAAGTATCTCCTTTTTCAATAAAGTAAAGCAGTAATTCGCCTTCGTCAAAATCTTCGCGTAATATTTTTATCGCTCCCGAGAGGAGCAACGGCATTTTTAAGATTTTATCTCCAAAGTCAATAATTACATCTCCTTCAGAAAATTCTTTTACTGTAGCTACTTGTTCAATTTCATTTAAAAGCGCTTCTTCCAATAGGGATCCATAAATTTGATGTAATGGTTCTCTCATGTTTATTTATTAATATTCATAAATTTTATAGCCCCATGGGGACATTTGAAATTCGTTGGAATTCAATATTATTTCTTTTTCTTCAAATACTGAATAGGTTTTACCTACTAATTTTTTATCTATGATTTTGATGGTTTGTTCTTTCCCAGAAAGGTTTAGGATTACTAATATTTTATTTTTTCCGTTTTTTCTAACATAGGCATAAATTGCATTTGCATCACCCAAATTTACTTTTTCAAAGCAAGAATTAACAGCAAGCGCTTTGTTTCTTTTTCTTAATTCGAGTAAAGTTTTGTAAAATTTTTCTCTTTCGAAATTTTTAAAAGTCATCGGGTCTTTTTCAAAAAACTCAATTGCACGCAACATCGGTTCTTCTTGTCCGCTGTAAATAAGAGGCACACTATTTTTTAAAGTTTGTGTCAATACGGCAAATGGCGCATGAACTTCTTTTGGGAATGTTCCAAAATCGGCGTGGTTCCAACTGTTTTCATCGTGGTTACTGGTAAAATACATTTGAATGGTATTTTTAGGATACTTTGTTATATTTTCTGTTAGAATACTATCCAAACTAAATGCAGGTCTTTTTCCTTGAGCCACTTTTTCCATCATTTTAAACATGTGCCAAGGATAAACCGCGTCAAATCCGGATTTGGCAAGGTAGGTGCTATCCCCTTCAGCAAGCATAAATAAAGGCTTCATTTTATTTAACTCAGGAATTGATTTTTTCCAAAAAGATGCGGGTACATTCCAAGCTACATCGCAACGAAAACCATCAATATTGGTGTTTTTTACCCAATATTTCATTGCAGCAATCATACTGTCTTGCATCACAGGATTTTTATAATCCAACTGTCTTACATCTGCCCAATCAAAAGCAACTGCCGGTTTTCCTTGTTTGTCTTTTACAAAAAAATCAGGGTGGTCTTTTAACCAATTATGGTCGGCACCGGTGTGATTTGGAACCCAATCAATTAACACTTTCATCCCTTTTTCATGAATGGATTGCACTAAATTTTTAAAGTCGTCTAGGTTTCCATATTCCGGATTGATAGCAGTATAATTAGAAACGGCATAATAACTTCCTAAAGTACCTTTTCGATCTAATTTGCTGATGGGGTTGATGGGCATGAACCAAATGGTTTGTACCCCCATGGCTTTAAGTCGGTCCAGGTGTTTTGCAAAAGCATCGAAAGTACCTTCAGGAGTATATTGGCGAACATTTACTTCATAGATGTTTCCCTGCATGATCCATTGAAGATGACCATCAACTAATTTTGAATCTGTTGTAGAAGATAAATTTGCTTTACAGCTGATAATCAATAATGCTACTATCAGCAGTAAACTGAGCGAGATTTTTTTCATTTTCTGAATTAAAAATAAGAGAAAGGTTTTCTTTTCAAATATAATAAAAAAGGCCGCCATTACTGACAGCCTTTTTCTTTTTTACATTGTAAAATTAGTTTACAATAATTTTTTTGGTTTCTTTTTGGTTTGTATCGGTAGTCACTTCAACAAAATAAGTTCCACTACCCACTTCTTTTAAATTCATAACTTCAGAATAATTGGTAGAAGAATAATTTTCTTTTTTGATTACTCTACCTAGCATATCAACCAACTGAATTTGTTTGATATAATTATTCGAATTCAATTGAATTGTAATCGCTTCATGTGCTGGGTTAGGATATACAGCCAAATTAGTGCTTGCAAACTCATTCGATGCAAGTGAAGCTACGAATTCGGTATTGAAGGTATTGGTAATAATTGCAGGGTTGTAATCAAAGTAGATGGCTCCCGTATTTGGAATAATATCTCCAATTGCATAACCTGGTTTTGGTTTAACTTGGAATGTTACATACCCTTTTCCTGTTGATGTATTTGCTATTGAAACTGGTAGCATGATGTCATCAAATTTCCAATTTAAGTTATTTCCAACTCGGTCTAAAATATACGGATGACTAGAACTTACTGTTCTTACAGTTGTTTCATCCAATTTAGAGTCCAATACATCATTGATTCGAACATTGATAGCACTCGCAGAACCTGTGTTTTCAAATCGAATGGTATAGGTTAAATAGTCATTCGAAGTGAACGAACTGTAAAGAATTCGTTCCCCATGCGCTTCCATTTTATCATTAGGATCGTAGGCATTTACAATTATTTGAGTTAAGCTACTGGTATTATTTGAAGGAACTACATCTCCAGCAATAGGGTTGATCGTTGCAGTATTGGTTAATAATTGACCTGCAGCAACGGTTGGAATTGTAGGAACTTGCATGTAAACTGAAATTGTTCGAACTTCAAAAGGAGCCAAATTAGTAAAGTTATAGCTAAATCCGTTGGCTAACATCGTTACTCCCGCTTGAGATACCGATGAGATCGTTACATTAGCATCTTTAACAAAGTTGATGCTTCCTGAAGCAATGTTTTGATTTCCTAGATTGGTGTAGATAATTTTATTTTCATAAATAAATCCTGGTCTTGGAGCATTTACAGGTACAACAACAGTTACTAAATCAGAATAACTTTGTGCTACTGTTATAGGGAAATTATAATTTGCCATTCCGCTTCCTACAACAACATGAACATTGCTGTAAGAGGGTGTAGTGATATTATACAAACCAACATAAGCTGGATCAATGGTATAGCTTAGACTATAGGAATTGGTAGCATTGGTATCATAAATATTATAAACACCTGTTGGACTTGTAATATGGTGTGTGATTCCGTTTGTGTTTACTTCATAATGAAATTGCCCTAATGGGAAGTTTTGTTCCCCTATATCTTTAGTGCCATTATTATTTGAATCTAAAAAGGCATTAAGGCGTAAGCCACTGCAATTAATAGCTCCAGTAGAAGTGCTTCCAAGATCGGTAATTTTAATATATCCTGGTTGGTTACTGTAATTAGTAACCATAATTAAATAATACTGCCCAGGTTGTGCATTAGTAATTACTGGATATTCTACATTATTTGATGAATAACTACAACTTACCATATAGTTCGCTGTAATTTGTCCGTTACATGGAGTTGTTGGGTTTGTATATGGCCCTAAAACTACATAATCTACATCTAAATTACTAGTGCTAAAATTAATATCTGTGCTTTGTTGAATCATCAAATTGATGTTTCCTGTTTGGCTAATTGGCATTATAAACCAAGTTGGATTTGGTGTAGTACTTAAACAACTTAAAGCTCCTGTAGATGGTAAATTAGTCGTGTTTGGGAACGGAATTCCCAATGAAGAACATAATGAATTCGCTTGGCTACAAACCGATGCGTTGTTGCAATTTGGGAATGTTCTTAAATTAACCGTGTAAATCATATCACAACCGTTTGCTATAATTTCTCGGATGTAAATGGTGATAGTAGTTGACTGAACATTTACACTATAAGCACTTGGATTAGCAATTGCATTTGTTCCTGCTTCTGCATCTTGCTGGTTTGAAAAATACTGAAGGGTGTTCGATGTATTTAATTGTGACTGAACCGAAGTTAAATTAAAAATAATCGAACCGTTGCTGTCGTCATCACATTGCTCCATTTGTTGTAATGGGGTTGGACTATAATGAAAAGCATACACATTGATATAAAATACCGTTGTAAAATATTGTCCTGGAACATTGTTGTATGAAACTCTACCATAAATTGCAGTATTTCCTATCCCTGCACAATAAGGGGAAGATAACGGATTCACATTAGCTTCTGCTTCATTTGGAGAGGCATGATATGTAATGGTGTAATCATTAGGATTCATAGTTCCAATAATGTCATCATTATTATCGGTTAAATTAAAACAAGCTTGGTTGGTATCAGTACAACTTGAAAAACCTTGTGGTTGACCAAATTGTGGAGTACAAGCTAAGGTTGCAAATGAAACCGGTGTAGACCAAGGAGTTGTTTGAGAAACGGTACTAGTTGAACATATTCTTCTAACATATATTTGATAGTCACTTGCGCAGCTTAATCCTGTAATTACAAAATTATTACTGAAAAACACAGTTCCTTGATTAGGAATAGGTGCTCCGTAAGGAACAATTGCAGCCTCAGCAGTGTATGCAGTTCCTGGTACAGCATCGGTGCATGTAACTGTTGCGCTGGTTTCTGTAATGTTTCCAACAGAAACAATAGGAGTTGTGCAATTTGAATTAGAACATGCGGTAATTATTATAGCGTTTATTGTGCCTATTGACGAGCACCCCGAACTCATATTTGTCACCTTATAGTAAAAAATTAAATTAGGTGTTGTTGTAGGGCTAAATACACAACTCGGGTTGGGTATGGCATTACTACTATTTTGAGCATCTGTTGTTGTGTAATAAAATGAAACACTTAAACTAGGATCATTATTAGTAATAGAAGGTTCAAATTGCATTAAATTCCAACATTGATCGGTTATACAAAAGGTACCAGTGTAGGTGTTTGCAACAGGAACAGGAGAAACATAAAGCATAAATGAAGTAATAGAATAACTACTTGGATTATTAATTGGATAGGCTCTTGCAAAAATCAATTGGCTCGAAGTGGTGCACAAATAAGGATTTGGTAACGGATTTACATTTGCTACAGCATCTGCCTGACTCAAGTGATACGAAACCGTATAGATGTTTTGAGACAGGTTGCCTAGAATTTCTGAGTTTTTAGTAAACAAATAAAAACTCTCCATTCCGTCATTGTTTGAGTCACACAATGTGTAATTAGACGGGGTATTAATTTGCGGCTGTGCATAGGCCATTTGCAGACTAATAAAAAATATAAAAAGTAAAAATTTCTTCATTTAGTGTCTATTTTTTGAAATTAATTTAAATAAAATGTAGTGCAAGTTACAATTTTTCAATAGGTTATAAAAATTTATACCTTGAAATAATTAATAAATCATTTTTTATATTCTAAAATATCGGCTGGTTGACAATCTAAAACTTCACAAATAGCAGACAATGTGCTGAATCGAATAGCCTTAGCTTTTCCTGTTTTTAGAATAGATAAATTAGCTAAAGTTAGGCCTACTTTCTCAGATAATTCATTTAGAGACACCTTCCTTTTTGCCATCATAACATCAAGGTTTACAATAATTGCCATAATTTAAATGGTTAAGTCGTTTTCATTTTGTATTTCGATCCCTTTTTTGAAAATTTTGGCAACTAACAGCAAGGTAACTCCCATAAATATCCAAACATCTGCACCTCCCAGGTTTAACTTTTCTAAAGTTGGAATTAACACTCCTTGCGCGAGTAGCCAATTGGAAAATTTTGAACCGGCATAGGTAAATAGACCTATTGCGAAAACTATGTAACAAAAATGAAACAGAAAATCTTGTATTGCAGGATTAAATGGATGATCTAAGTTGAATTTCTTTTTGTGAAAGATTAAAATTGTTTTGTAAAATAAAATTGTTTTTAAAAGAGAAACGGTTATCAATAGTGAGGTTAAACAAATAAATAATCCTAAATCAAATTGAAATAAATTAGATAAATCCATAAAACCCCAAAAATGAGATGCCCATTCTGGTTTTACAAAAAGGGTGACGATCGTATTACTTAGATAACCTCCTGTTTCTATTGCTAGACCAATAAATAGGAACCAACATACAATTTCAAGAAGTAGAAACGATAAATGTAGTTTATTTTTCATGAGAACAAGTTTAATGATTTGTTACAAAAGTAATTTATATTTATTGATAAACAATAAATTTTTATTAGTAAACAAAAAAAACTCTAGAAAGTTCTAGAGTTTTAATAATAATATTTTTTTTGTTTCATTTAAATAGATCCTTAAACAGAAAAAATAAATAAACCAATATTCCAACGATTAGTTCTTTTTTATATTTCAAAAGAAACTGTTTCATTATCTTTCTTTTTTATAACGTCAAAAATTGCTCCTACAGCAACACCAATAGCCAAGCCCAAGGCGATACTTAAACTACGGTTTCCTGTTTTACTTCCATAAACAAGGCCAATAACGACTCCAAGAGCTGCGCCAATTCCAATTCCGTTTCCTGCTTTTTTTTGACTCGACTTCATAAAACTATTATTTATCGGCAAGTCCAATTGCAAAGCCAAATAGTGCAGCTGTTAGCGCGAGGTGAATGATTAAGACGGCTTTTTGCCATTTTGGGCGGTCATTCCATTTTTGATCTGTATTAAATGGATCAAATGCCAATCCAATTCCTAAAGAGGAAGCTGCCTGCATGTAATCATTAGCAAACAAAGATTGGTAGGCACCTAATAAAAGAAAGCCAATGTAAATGAATTTGTTAAAAGGTGTTTTCATTGTTACGTGTATTAGGTAATCAAAATTAATAATTAATTATTGAATTACTACATTTGAAAAAAATTGCCTTTATGAATCGTATTCAATTCTTTTTTCTACTAGTAGTTTCATTATGTACCTCGTGTATTCCTTTTCAAACACTCAATTCAACTACCTATATTAAACCCAATGATTCCTTTATATTGGGGAATAATGTTCATGGAAGATTTTCTGTAAGTGTCACCAATACTTCCGTTACCCCTATTACGTTATGGCAATGCCCTATTGAAGGCGGAAAACATTCGCCCATAACCTTAGAGCCAGCCGCAACTGTAAAAGTGAAAGTAAATAAAAATACCGCTTTGAAAATTGAAAACGACACACAAGAACAAATTGCAGTACAGCTAAAAGTTCATGGAGATACCGGATTGTCTATGGGGTATGAAAAATAATTTATAAAAAACCCGATACGAAAGTATCGGGTTTTGTTTAGCTCCCCATTTCATCGAAAGATGCAGCTATAATAAGTTAATTGAGTATGTGACAATCGGGAAATTAAAGTGTTGAACTTCGTACAATTTTGCAGGAAGTTTATTTTTTCTTTTTAAACACTCCAGCCAAAAGTAAAGTCATAAATGTTGTTCCCACTCCCAAAAGAATCCACCAAGTCATTATTTAAAAATTAAAATGATTGAAAAGTAGTTATAAAATTATACAAATAATATTTAATTTAAGAATTAGCCTACCTATAAAACATAAAAAGGGTTACACTATTCAAGTATAACCCTTTTACTTTGATATTGCTCCCCCTCTTGGGCTCGAACCAAGGACCCTCTGATTAACAGTGTGTTTTTAAAGAACTTATTTCGTTGATTATCAGTATTTTAAAATTTTATTCAATATGCAAAATCAAGCATTTTTTTGCAAAAGTACACTTAGAAAATACACTTAGATATGATGTCTTTTAAAGTTTCTAATTTTCGCACTTTTTGCGAATATTTTTTCTTATTAAATTTTTAGCATTAAAAAGATAAACCGTAAAAAAAAGCCCAAAAAACCGTAAAATAGAATAAAATTTTAGGTTTAATATCGTAGATTATAATACTAATAAAATAGTTATATTAAAGCATTTATGGGGTGATGCGTTTGATTTTCATTAGTTTAAAAAGGTTGGCTAATTCTATGAGAAACAAAATAATAATAAAAAGACAAAATGAAATCACTAAACATTAATACAATTACATAAGATTATTAACTTTGGAAATCATTATTTCATTTTTTTTGCAATATTAAATATTAAACTTACGAACCCATTTTTCTCAGAACTTAATAATGGCCTCCATAATCCATTATAGTAATTTCTAGTTAACAACTTTGATTCTCATTTTACACTAAAAAACAAGCTAATTTATCAATCGTACAAATAAGTTGGCATTAATATTTCATGAACCATATTTTTTTAATAAGACACGGATTAATCGATACCCAAACAATGTTACTTAATTCAAATGGGTTAAACTTTTCAAAAGATATTATTGAAATTTTCAACAACATTAAAATTAATTATATTTTGAGTTCTATCGAGAGAAGATGCGTTGATACTGTTTTACCAATTTCAAAAGATAGAAAAATTAAAATTCAAACATATAACAAGAAAGAATTTATTAAGTTGATACCGCTAAAATTTGCATTAGCTAATGAAGAATCAGTAACAATTATATGTTACAGAATTGAAGAAATAAATCATATCTTAACTGAGCTAAAGCTAGAAAATTTCACAGAAGAAAATAGAAATTGTAGCTACAGGGAGATAATATATTTGAAAATAAAAAATGATGTTGTAGAAGAAAAGAAAATTATAACAACTAATTATAAAAAGTAACGTTTATATCTAAAAGATTTACCGATTTTCTTCAAAAGAATAGCGAAAATTTTCTTATATTTACTACAATTTGACACATGTTTCCTGTACTATTTATAAGTGCGGGACTTTGTAGATAATTATACTTACTACTTATGATTCTAACTTAATTTAAAATATGAAAGCATTTGTAATTATGCCATTTGCAAAAAGTTTTGATGATATATTCAAAATTGGAATAAAAGATACAGCTAAAGAAAATGATATCGAAGCATATAGACTTGATGAGGAATTGTTTGACGAAGGAATGCTTGCCAAAATATATAGTGAAATTGAAAATTGTGACTTTGTAATTGCAGACCTATCAGATAAAAATCCAAATGTTTTCTATGAACTTGGTTATGCTCATGCCATTGGGAAATTATGCATATTAATAACTAAAAGCGTTGAAAATATTCCTTTTGATTTAAAGCATAAAAGGCATGTTGTTTATGGTACATCGATAACACATCTGAAAGAACAGTTGTCTAAAAATTTTGAATGGGCTAAAAAAGAAATTGTATCGAACAAAAATAATCCTTTTGAAATAGAATTAAAAAGTGATGGTTCACTTGAAACAACAGATGAATATTCTCAAGCTATAATCAATTTCACAATTGATATAGAAAACAAATCAAACAAAACTTCTCCAGAAATTCAAGCTATATACTTGTATTCATCTAAAATGTGGAATATTAGACAACATGGAAAAATATTATCTTATAAAAAGTCAGATTTAAAACCATATAATTACAAGTATCAACTATCAATTGATTCATCAAAAATACCAAAAAAAGGTTGGATGCTTATAGAGTTAAATACTTCAAGGATAATTGCGGAATCATGGTTAGGTGAGGAAATAAAAGATAACTATACTATTCAAGGAAATATTTTTATTGAGATTGTTACTGATAAAGGAAATTTTTCAAAGAAAATACCAATCTCTGTATATTTAGACACATTACCTTTTTAATATCACCCTCCTAAAACAGCTGTTCAAGAAATTGGAAATAATCTGCAAATTTTACTTTTCACTTTGGTTATTTTTAATATAAGTGGAAAATTTAACGTGTCGAAATTTGCCAAATTGCTAATAACTAATACAGAAAAAATATTTTCAAGTGCACTAAAAAACTATTATATAAATTCTTAAAAATAATATTTTTGAATTTTATCAGATTGTTAATTCTTAATTAATTTACCTAAAAGCAAATTAAATTCATTTTTTAAATTTATGTAATCAATTTCTTTAATATAAAATGAAGGTATGTTGTCATTTTCATCTAAAAATTCTAATGAAGAACCATCAGAAAATTTTACAGATGAAATAATTCCATTTTCATCCTCAATTTCATCAATAATTTTATCTTCTATCCCTTCCTTATTCAAATCTAACCCTTTAAAATCTGGGATATCACTATTAAACCATTTATTGCAAAAAGTCTTGAATAAATCCATGTTGTCTAATAGTTTCTTTTTTAGAACAATTGGAATGTAACTTTCAGAATTAATTTCATAAAGATAATAATGAATAGTTAACATTTGCACTCCAAGAGGTTGGTTAATAAATTCATTAATCCAACAATCAAATGTCATTTTTTCATCATCATATAAAGGGAGAAAGGAGTAATGCTTTTCGCATGACCCAATATCAACATATCGTTGATATTCATTATTTCTTGAAGATTTATAATTTATTTTTCTCATTAGATTTTTAGATTGTAAGTATACAACCACCCTGTCAAAGTTACTAAATAATTTAGTAGACCTCTTAAAAAATTTGTTGATATAAGAAAATAAAATATATATTTGTCATGTATTTCGAACCCATTAAGGGTACCAACCGAGTGAAGACACCACGGTGGTAAAACAATACGGACTGTCTAGTCAAAATAAACGTAAGTTTACCCAGACACCTATTTATTTTCTCGAAATACAAATAAGAAATTTTAATTTAAACTTATTTGTATGAAAAAAACAATTCAAATTACCCTACAAGACAAAGAATATCTAAATTTTAAGTATTCTATTCTGTTAAATTCTAGAATCTTTGCTAGCATTATTCAATTTCCAAAACTTAAAATGATAAAGTAATGGAAAGTAAATATTTTGTATCCGAAAAATCTGGAAATACTTTTGAATTCCAGCCAACATGTTATTCTCTATCTGAAAATAATATTATAGCCCAATATTATTTCCTTCAAAAGAGGGAATGGGTGCTATTTGAAATTGAGCACAATGATATACAAACACAAATCGATTTAACTAATGTGCCAGATTATGTTTTTGTGTTTTTAGAATCAAATGACATTAATTGGAATGTTGTTGGTGCTACACATTGTTTGAATAAAAACGAAGGTGCATTTGGGATATTAACGCCACATAAAAAAATATTGTGTATACCACATGAAGCTTTAATTGATATTAATAAATTGGCATTTGTTACATGTGTTCAAACTCAATCATTACCTACATGGTCTTCAGAATTAGCCAAAATAGAAGAACACATTTTTGTTTTTTTTAGATTAGGGGTTAATAACTTGGTTATTAAACAGGAATCAATTAGAAAACATAATATACAAACTCAATTAAAAGAATATTATGAATTTGCAGACTTTGACAATGATATTTTTTTACTAACCAATAAAAAGCATACAAAATCTGACCTTTTAGAGGTTATTAATAATATACTAATACCAAATGGATTAAAATTAAATGGAGATTATTGTTTTATAGATGGTTATGTTTTTCCATCCTCGAGTAATTATGACCAACATCCAGATTGTATTTCGATTCCATGGTTATCTGGATATTTTCACCCAACGACAGATAAATTTGGTGAAGGCGACTACATTCACTTTGCAAAAAACAATTTAATTAAAAGAATTGTTTTTATGTTCTATCAATATTTAAAAAACAACCATTGTCACACTTTAAAGAATGGAGTCAAACCCTTTTTAATTAAAGATGGCTATCTCTATTTTGGATATGAGCAGTTTGATAATCCAGATTTAAAAATATCATTATTAAATATTATTAATAATAATTATTCTGAATTTACAACAAATAAAGGATTTGATTATATGTATATTGATGAATTAGAAAAGTGTAAAGCTTATTGTTCTAATCTAAACGATGTCGAATTAATAAATTTTTATAATAATGAAATACATAGAATGAAACTAAATGAAAATGGAAGGTATTTATTTGTTAATGCAATTAAGGATGAAATTAAATCTAGAAATTTTGATTCTTCAATTCTCGATGAATTGACTAGGGTTGGTATTTTCAATTCAAAATTTTATTTAAAAGTAAAATTAAATAATAAAAATGAACTTGAGGTTATAGATGATAAACCATTTCAACACCAAAATTTTAAAAATGGATATGGAAATTTTCCTTATATAATTTTAAAAACTGGCTATGCAATATTCATGCAAATCCCAATTCATTTTAATGTCAATGGAGATTTTGTTAATTTTCCTGGAACTAGTTTAGAAGATATATGTAGTGAACTTATTTCAGAATATGAACTTGACAAAAAATCTGAACTCCATAATAGGTTGATAGAACATTGTAAATGGGTAAAAGCCAAAATGGAAGCCGATAAAAATCGAGAAGCCAAAATATATCTTGTTGAAGGACCACAAACAGCATATTATTTTGATGGCGATACTATTACATTTTCTGAAAAAATCCCATACGGTGGTACTTTAGTAACGCAACAAAATGATATTATAGCAATGAATGCTAATCATTATATTGAGGAAAATCCTATTACTTATTCAATGCACGACCAAATGGGTCTTACTGTTGAAAAACAAGTTGAATTATTAGCTACCAATCCATATCGTTATTATATAGCCCCAAACGTTTGGATAGGAAGAAATTTAAGTCGTATTAAAGAACTAAATGGACTTTTAAAGCATGCTGAAGAAAACGAAGATTTTGAATTATGCCAAAGGATTAAGGAAGTAATAAATCATTTAAATTCTTTATACTCTTAGTTATTATGAAAAAGTTGATTTTACATATACCTCATTCTTCCACGAACTTTCCATTTGTGGATGGATTCATTTCAAATGAAATCAAAATCAAACAAGAAGTAGTTAAACTTACTGATTGGTATACGGATGAATTATTTTATTCTGAGCATGATACCATGATTGTTACACCGTTTTCTAGACTTTTTTGCGATGTAGAAAGATTCAAAAGAGATGAAGATGAAATTATGTCAAAAGTTGGAATGGGGGCAACCTATGAACTTTTTGACGATGGAAGTTTATTAAGAAAATTGACACCCAAACTACGTGAGTCTATAATTGAAGGTTATTATGACAAGCACCATAGTCTATTGAATCTTGAAGTAAAAAGACAATTAGAAAAAAATGACAAAGTATTAATTTTAGATTGTCATTCATTTTCATCTATTCCATTTATTAGAGATTTGAATCAAAACTCAAATCGTCCAGATTTTAATATTGGAACTGACCCTTACCATACACCAAAAGAACTAATTATTATTTCAAAACAATATTTTGTAAATTTGGGATATTCATGTGAAATTGATTGGCCTTATAGTGGGTCAATTGTACCGTTAAGATATTATAAAAAAAATAAAAATGTTAATTCGATTATGTTAGAGGTAAATAGAAGTTTATACTTGAATGAACCAACAAAAAATAAATCAACTAACTTTGAAAAAACAAATGGAATTGTTAAAGGATATATAGAATTATTAAATTCATTAAAATAATTAAAAAGTGAAATATATGAAAATAAGTAATAAAATTATAGCAAGAGAGGTATTATGGGCATTTTCAATTTTATTTATTTCAATATTATTTTATTTTGGATTAATATTTAGAAATCATTTTATTAAAGTTGAAATTAAAAAATTAGAAAGCGAGCAATCTTTAATAACAAAAAAAATTGACTCTTTGATAGAATGTCAATTAAGTTTGCAAAACAAAAAAACACTATTTAATAATTTAAATTCTTTGCATCGTAAAAGAGTTTCCGATGATGTTATGCAAAAATATCTTGATGATTTTTGTGACAAGTTTGGAAATAAATTGGCTATTCAAGAAACCTTTAAATACAAACATAAAATGAATAATTTGACTAAAAAATTGGATAATAATAAAGAAAAATTATTAAATAATAATAATATTAAATATAACCTATATAATTTCTTAGGCGTTTTA
>NZ_JBJTND010000042.1:0-17459 GCF_046073885.1 Flavobacterium sp. | reverse complement strand
GTCGGTGCGAGCACCAATGGTGCTTTTGCCGTAGTTGTGCCAATCAAAGGCGGTGGAGGCCATGCGCTGCCACAGCGACATGTGAGGGTTGTTTTCGCCACTCTCAATGGGATGCTGCAATGAAAGGTTTATCTAAACATGGATTAATTAAAGTACATGTTGATGGTGATTCTAAAACTGTAGAGTTAAAATCATAATTTTTTGATTTTTATACTATTTGTAAAAAAAAATATTAAATTAGCATCTTAATAATCAACTAAATTAATTATGAAAAAAATTATTGCAATAGCAGCCTTATTTTTAGCATTTAGTATTAATGCGAATGCTCAAACAGCATCAAAAGCTAAAACCAGAACAGAAGCAATAACACCAGAGAGTGTTACTAAAGAACATGCTGCATTTACAAAAGCAGTTACAATGAACGAAAGTTTACAAAATGATATGATGACATTATTAAAGATGCGTATGGAATCTGTTAATGGTGCCAGAGAAGAAGATAAAAAAGCGATTTTCGAGAGATATTCTGCAAAAATGTTATCCGGATTAACTCCAGAGCAATTGAATCAATTTAAGTCAAACAAAGAATTATATTTGAAATTAATTGAATATTAATCGTTTGATTAGAATATAAAAAAGCGGCCTCAATTGAGGCCTCTTTTTATTTAAAATGCTTTAATAATTCCTATTCTAAAGCGGTAACCAAAATTATTTTGCATTCCATTCATTTTATTGATGATAGGTTCTGAAAAATTTATTGGCATTGCCCATTTTTTATATGAAATTGTAGCGCCAACATTAGCTAACCCTAAATAATGACCTGAGTTGTCATCTACAATATCATTTTCTTTTAATTTGTCTAACCATTCACCTGTATAACCTAAATTAGC
The DNA here is from genome assembly GCF_046073885.1 of Flavobacterium sp. Lineage (GTDB taxonomy): Bacteria > Bacteroidota > Bacteroidia > Flavobacteriales > Flavobacteriaceae > Flavobacterium. Next base: position 16,572 of record NZ_JBJTND010000042.1, on the reverse strand, counting down.
AGTTAATCCGAAGTTAGGTTTAGTTTTTTTATCATTTTCATCTAAAGAACAAATAGTTGTTTCTCCCTTGATTTTATAGGATAAAGTTAGGCTTTGAGTAGATAAACTACCGTAATAATTATTTTCAAATCCTGGATTAGATTTTTTATAAAGTACATTTCCGTTTAAGGTAAAGTTTTTCCAATTTTTTGAAACTAATATCCCACCCATAGGATCATAAGAGCCCGATCCAATTATTATTTTTGAATCATCAAAGTTAGAATCTTTTTGAATTCCGGTAGGTAATTTTATTCCTCCTTGAATTGCAAAACTGAAATTGTTTTTTTGATAAATAGAATAGGTTCCTAATACTATTAAATCCCCGAATCCGCTATCTGAGCCGTTGTTGGTGTAAAGATTTACATAAGGCAATAATGCCGAAACGGTCAGTTTTTTTGATACTCCATATCGAATTCCAACTGAATTAATTCGCATGCTTGTTAATAGCTTTTCATCCATTTCAGGAGCATCTCCTTTTTGTATTGAACGAAAATCTGTATAGGTTTCCACTACGATCATTTTTTTTGATAGTGTAAGAATTCCATTATTATAATCACCATTGGTTGCTCCAATTCCTGCTCCAGCGCAACAAGCACATTGGCTATAAATAAGTGTTGATGTTGCTAATAATACTATAGTAATAATTATTTTTTTCATTTTATTTTTCTTAAATTAATTTTGATATAAGTGCACGCCAATAGCTACATTAGTAATTTTACTAATGTAAATTGACTTTTATTATTCGATAAATAAATTAAGAAAAAGTTGGTGGATGAAACTCAGAATTGCCATTTAAATAGCAATAAAGATTTGAATAGTAGTTTGTTAAACTAGGCTTATTACTAGTGTTAATTTTATTGTTTAATAAAGAAATTAGATCTTGAAAAAATAAATTTTCAACTTCTTGTTTGTGATTGTCCTTTTTGTTGGATTGGATTGGTTTTTCTCCTTCTGAAGCTTTTGCTAATTCTTTTTTTAAATGACATTTACCGCAGCAGTTTAGTTTGGGTTTGTCTTTATTTTCGCAAAGGACAGTGCTGATGTATTTGTAGTTAACTAGGTAGTCTATAACCGGAAATACTGGTTTTAGAAATAAGGTTAATGCAACTATAATGAGAAATTTGTTCATTATATTATTAGACTACTTGTGAATTAAAAACTTGTGTTTTGTTTTTAATTATTTTGCTAAATTAGTAAAATTAGTAATAACAGTAAAATATTAAACTTTTGTTAAGCATTAAACTTTTCAGATTTATAAATGTCAAATTAGCATAACATAAAAATATACATCATGAAGAAATTAGTAGTTGCTGCATTATTAGTTGTTGGGATGACAACATTTGCACAGGAAAAAATGGATGAGCCTAAAAAACAATTAACTCCAGAACAAAAAGTTAACCTTCAAATTAAGAAGTTAACTAAAGAGTTGAATTTAACAGAAAAACAAATTCAGGAGATTCGTGTTATTGCCGCAAAAGAAATTGAACTAAGAGAAGCTCGAAAAGCTGAGATGGAGGCAAGAAAAGAGGGGCAAATTCGTTTAACCAAAGAGGAAATGAAAGCGCGTAAAGCAAAATTTGAAGAAGAAAGAGCACTTGCAGAAGAGCGTATGAAAACGATACTTACTCCAGAGCAATATACTAAATGGACTGAACTACGTAAGGCTCGTAAAGAGAAAATTGAAAATCGTATTGAGGAAAGAAAAGAAGAGCGATTGGAAGGTGGTAACTAGTGAATAGGCTCCTCAAATGCTTTAATTAAGGTTATTATTAAATAAAAAAAAACAGTAGCAAAATATAAACTTTGCTACTGTTTTTTTTTGAGAAAAGGAGAATTATAAATTATATTTCATGCTAAACATAATATAGCGTGGCTGCACAATATATTGTGAACTTGAAATTGTAAATTGATTAAAATTGTTGTCATTTAAAGAAGTGGTATTCAATAAATTTGTAGCCGAAATTTTATATTCAAATTTGCTATCCTTTTTTTGATAATTTAAACTTGCATTTAAAAATTGGTATTGATTATCAATTGTTTTATCACTGTTAAAATAATGATTGTATGAATAATCAGTAACAAATGCAAATCCATCCAAGAAATAATAATCCAAAGTGATTGATGGGGTGTTAGTGTAATATCTTGCGTGGTTATAATCGTTTATAGTAGTAGTATATCCTACTTCAATGTTAGGTAAGTTCTTGAACATTGTTGAGGTTTTGATTGAATAGTTTTGAGTAAAACTCTCTGATATCGTTTCAATTTGACTTCCATTTTGAATGTTGCTAAATTTAGACCAGTTTACATTTGCACTTCCTGAGGCTTTGTAATTTTTTAAAAATGAGCGCCCGTAACTTCCCATAGCAGAAGCAGATTCGTTTGGAAAATTCGAATTGTAAGGGGAAGAAGTTTGGTTGGCACCACTAAACGTTGCCGAAGTTTTAACTGCGTCAGTAGTTCGAGTATATGATGCGTTTGCAAAAATATTTTCAAAATTAAACATGTTGTATTTAAAATATCTAAGCGAATGAATTTGAGAAGTTGCATTTTCTAAATCTCTGTTACCTTTAAATAAACTGCTGTACCCGTTTAATATAAATCCTTGAGCCAATTGAGAAATGTCTGTAAATACATTGGTTAAGGAATAATTATAGGTTAAAGTCTCTGCTTTTTTTAGTTGGTATAAAACATATAAATCAGGCAGGAATTTAGAGAAATTTCTATTAGAATCAGAGCCTAATTGTTGGTTTTTCATACTGTAAATATGTTGGCTAAATCCAGGCGTAATGGTGATTTTTCCCAATAACATTTTGTAATGCAAACCAATAAATGCATCATTAAAATTATAGGTTACTTGATTGGAGTTTGTATTGTAATTTAGATCATTTTTAATTCCAGAATCTAATATTTGAAAAATAGCAGAATTAAAGTTTTGGTATGAATACGTGTTTCCTAGAGTAACATTAATATTACTTTTTGGAGTAACCATATAATAATAATCTAGCTTTGAATCTACTTTGTTCGTTTTTACAAATCGATTTTGACTGATGTCATTTCTGTTTTGATTTGGAATATATCCAATGATCGAAGTAAAGGGTTGAAAACGAAGGTTTGCATTATAAAAAGGATCTTCTTCTTGAAATAAATGCTGAATTTCTAAATCAAAAACACTTTTTTCTTTTAGCGTATAATAGATGCTAAAGTTTTGATTTGCTGAAGTTGGATTTTGTTTTTTATATGTCGAAATGTATTCAGAGGCAGTGATGCTATTAACAGTGGTTTCTCTATTTATAAATGAATTCTCCTCCTGATTGGATTTTTTTAGCAATACATCATAATCAAATTGAAAGTTTGTATTTGGCTTGTAAGATGAACTTATTTTTGCTAAACCATAATTAGTCTGTTGAACCGGAGTTTCCTTAGACGCTATTTGAGTTTGTGAAGCAATAATTTTAGATTGTGAATTGGTTTCAATTTGTGTTTTAGAAGAAGAAAAAACTCCAAAACCACTTATGGTCCAGCTTTTAGTTGGATTGTAAGAGAAGTTGGTTGCCCCAAATTTAGTTTCAATTTCTTTAGCTCTATTATTACGAAGTCCCATAATTCCTAAATCATTTGAAGCTACATTAAAAGCACTTCCGCCTTTTTTCATCATCCCTCTAAAACCACCGGTCATTTTAAAATAATCTTGAATCGTTAAAGGTAATTCACCTATATTATTGAAGTTGCTTATTATATTTACACTGTATTTTGGATTGTAATAAAATGCTTTCGGGTTAACAATATAGCGGTCTAGCTTTGTATTGCCACTATTATTACCAGTTCCTCCACCTGCGGTCATGTCGCCAAACCAAAAGTTCTTTTTTCCACTTTTTAGTTTAATATTCATAGCCACATTTTCCTCGTTATTTTCAAGGCCTTTTAATTGGCTTACCTCATTGAAGTTTCTAAGTACTTGTATTTTATCTATTGCATCTGATGGAATGTTTTTCACTCCCAATTTAGTATCGCCATCAAAGAAATCTTTTCCTTCAACCATTAATTTCGTTACTTTTTTACCTTCAACTTCTACTTCACCATCTGCATTTACTTCAACTCCAGGTAATTTTTTTAGTACATCTTCAAGTTTTTTTTCTGTACCCGATTTAAACGAATCAGCATTGTAAACAATGGTATCTCCTTTTATTGATACCGGCATTTCTCTTACAATTTCTACATCATTAAGTTCAATGCCACCTGAGTTCATCGATATATTTTGAACAATATTTTCTTCTTTAGTGGTGACATTAATTTCTTTGTTTTGCATTCCTATGTAGGTAAGCTTAATTACATAAGAAGTGTTCTTCTTTAGGTTTAAACTAAATTTACCTTTATTATTGGTAATGGCATAAGCATCCATTGCTTTTGTGGTAGCATTTACAGCCATAATATTGGCCATGTCCAAAGGGGTGTTGCCGCCTTCACTAACTATTCCTTCAAAACGAATGGTTTGAGCAAAAGAAAAAGAGGTAATAAATAATATAAACAGAACTATATTTTTTTTCATAATTATTTTCTTTGTATGCATAAAAATAACAAAAGGAAGATTAATTTCTTCCTTTTGAATTATTTATTTAGTGATTAATTCTCATTTCAAAATTTCTGCCACCTTTTCCTTGATTCATTTGACGAAATTCTTCCATTTTTTTTGTGATGGTTTCGTCATAGTCTTTTTGAGAAATTTCTTTACCATTTGTAGGTGCTTTGATGTCTGCTTTATCCTTTGGGTTCAAGACTACTTTAGAACATAAAATTATTGTTTTACCATCATTTACTTCTAGAATTAATCCAGGTAATCCCCAATATCCTTCAGGTCCTTGATTTACAGGGATTTCTGGAGTGTACCAAGCTGTAACAGTTATTTCCTTAGGCAACTCGATATCTTCCATGAAATTTGTTTTCTTTTCTTTATTATCCGTTTTGGTAGAGTCAGAATTGATTTCTTTCTTTTTGTCGTCCTCTCTTCTTGGTCTGAAGTTTCTAAAATCGGTTTTGCTGGCAGGAATTACTGTAGTTGCTTTGTAGCAATTATATCCTCCAATTTGTCTTGTTTCACTCTCCATAACCCATTTGTAAGCAACCAATGAATCTTTAACTAAAAATTCTTTTCCCATAAATTCCTTGTCTACAGTGTATTTTTTGTCCTTTACATTTTTGTAATAGGTGCCACCACCTCCCATAAAAGAGCTCATCATTCGCATTCCGCCACCGCCACCTCCTTGTCCAGGTGCATCAAGTTTTTCTTCTTCTTTATAAATTGAAGCTTGCTTATCAAAATTTAGAATAAATGTTTTTTCAAACATTTTTTTCATACGCTCCTCAATCATTTTTTGCATTTCGGGAGTCATTTCTTTATTTCCTTCAAAACGCTTTTTAAAGTCGGCAGTACTGGTTTTTGATTCGTATACCGCCATTCCCTGAAAGTCTTTTTGAGCAAAAGAAGATAGGAATGTCATAACAAAAAGTAAGGAAGTTGCTATTTTTTTCATAATGAAATTTTTTATTGGAATTTGCAATCAGCAAATATGACGATTGAAACTGTTTTTTGTTACTAATAATTTGTTAAATATTTAGGTTGGCATTTTGGCAAATTTAATTTGTTTAATGTAATTTAGCCTCCCAATGAAAAAATTATTCTATTTATTTTTCTTTTATATTACTCTTACAGGTAATTCTCAGGCCCAAGATCTAGTTCCTTTGGCTCAAGATTCTATTGCTATTAAAGCTGATAACTATTTTGGTTTTGATGGATATCAAAATTATTATTTCAGTAGTAATGATATAGTAATCAAGAAAAATAAATTAGCTACATTACAATTTCAAGATTTGTCACTTGGTGAAGTTACTAAAGTAGATGTTTTGAATCCATTAAAAATAATTGTTTTTTACGAAAAATTCAACACCGTAGTTATTTTAGATAATCAAATGAATGAAACGGAACGAATAAATTTTTCTGAAAGAGATTTTTCAATTGTAGTTTCAGCTGTTGGGGTTGCGGATCAAAACAAATTATGGATTTTTAATTCTTTAAATCAAAAATTAGCTTTGTACGATTTAATTACTAAGAATATTCAAGAAATAGGAAATTCATTAGAAAATGAAATTGCAAATTATCAAACCGATTATAATTATTTTCAATGGATATCAAAATCAGGCCAATGGAATTCTTGCGATAGATATGGAAGTGTTAGAAATATTACCAAATTAGAACTTCCAGAAAAAATTCAAATTATTGCCCCAAATACAATAGTTTATTTAAAAGAGAATACTTTGTTTGTGGGTGATTTCGAAATCGGCAAAAAAAACAAAATCAAAATTGTTGAGAAAACCTTTCGAAATTTTTATTACAAAGACCAAATTTTATCTATTTTTACCAACGAAGGAATTACAAACTATAAAATAAACTTACCATAATGCATATAGCAGTAGCAGGAAATATCGGTGCCGGGAAGACAACCCTAACGCGTCTTTTAGCTAAACATTTTAAATGGGAACCACATTTTGAAGATGTAGTTGACAATCCGTATTTAGACGATTTTTACCATCAAATGGAAAGATGGTCTTTTAATTTGCAGATTTATTTCTTAAACAGTCGTTTTCGTCAAGTATTGCAAATTAGAGAAAGCGGAAAAAAAATCATTCAAGATAGAACCATCTATGAAGATGCGCATATATTTGCTCCCAACCTACATGCTATGGGGTTAATGACCAATAGGGATTTTGAAAATTACAAATCACTCTTTGAGTTAATGGAAAGTTTGGTTAAAGCTCCCGATTTATTAATTTATCTACGAAGCTCAATTCCTAATTTAGTAGGGCAAATTCACAAACGCGGTAGAGAATATGAAAATTCCATTTCAATTGATTATCTAAGTCGATTGAATGAGCGTTACGAAGCTTGGATTACAACCTACACCAAAGGTAAATTATTAATTATTGATGTAGATAATATGGATTTCTTAAATAACCCAGAAGATTTAGGAAGTATTATTAATCGCATCGATGCAGAAATAAACGGATTATTCTAAATAATTTATTGTTAGAATAATTTTGGGTTAATCTTTTTTGGTTAACAAATAAATATGAATAAAAAGATAGTATTTCAAGATTTAGGGAAAAAAGATTACAAAGTAACTTGGGATTATCAAGAATCGCTCTTTCAAAAAATCGTAGATACTAAAATTCAAAACAGAAAGCAGGAAACCCAAATTCCTACTTCCAATTATTTTTTATTTGTAGAACATCCCCACGTATATACTTTAGGGAAAAGTGGCGATTTTTCGAATTTGCTTTTATCCGAAAAACAATTAGAACAAAAAGGCGCTACTTTTTATAAAATCAATAGGGGAGGTGATATTACCTATCACGGACCAGGGCAAATAGTAGGGTACCCAATTTTAGATCTTGAAAATTTCTTCCCCGATATTCATAAATACCTACGCCTTTTAGAAGAGGTAATTATTCTCACTCTGGCAGAGTATAATATAATAGGAGTGCGAAGTGAAGGAGAAACTGGAGTATGGCTAGGAGTTGGAACACCCTTTGCTAGAAAAATTTGTGCTATGGGAGTTCGAGCATCCCGCTGGGTAACCATGCACGGATTTGCTTTGAACGTCAATGCCGATTTAGGTTACTTTGATAATATCATTCCTTGTGGGATAAAAGGTAAAGCAGTTACCTCTTTAAATGTAGAGCTTGGCGTTGAAAAAATAAACGAGCACGAGGTGAAAGAAAAGATTCTAAAACACTTTTCCAATTTATTTGAATCTACCTTTATATATAAGGAGTAATTTTTTATTCTTCTTCCAATAATTTAAAACTCATTCGGTGGTATTTGGTAGGGCCGTATTTTTTTATGGCTGCTCGATGCTCTTTGGTTGGATAGCCTTTGTTTTGTTTCCAATTATACATAGGATATTCTTCATGTATTTTATCCATATACGCATCTCGGTATGTTTTAGCCAACACAGAGGCTGCTGCAATACTCATATATTTAGAGTCCCCTTTAATTATAGTACTATAAGGTATGCTTCCAACAGGTTTAAACCGATTTCCGTCTACTATTATATAATTAGGTGTAGGGTTTAATTTCAAAATACTCTCTTGCATCGCCAAAATTGAAGCATTAAGGATATTTATTTCGTCTATTTTATTGGGCTCGATATGAGTAACCGAAAACGAAACAGCAAGTTCTTCTAGTATAGGTTTGAGTTTTTCTCTTGTTTTTTCAGATAATTGTTTGGAGTCGTTTAGTAAATCTAAACTAAAACCATCTGGAAGGATTACAGCGGCAGCAGTTACTGGTCCGGCCAAGCAACCTCTTCCGGCTTCATCGGTACCGCATTCTAAAGTAAAATCAGTAAATCTTAATTTTAACATAATGTATTTTTTGACATAAATCAATAGAGAAGATCGGAATAGCGCTACCTCTCTTGCTCTTATTCGCTTGTGCTTGAAGCAAATTTAGGTAACGCAAATAAATTTAACATAAAAAAATGTAAATATTATCAAGAATAATTTGTTTATTTAAGATATTATTAAGAAGTTTGCGAGATAACTAACTCAAATAAAAATTAATATGAGATCGAAGTTCAAATGGATTTTTACGCTAGTATTAGCGTTATCAATGCAGTTTTCGTTTGCACAAGAGAAAACTGTTACAGGTACAGTTACCGATGGTAAACTACCTTTGTCTGGTGCTAATGTTGTGATCAAAGGATCATCAAAAGGTGTATCAGCAGATTTAGATGGTAAATATTCCATCAAAGCAAAACCAGGTGATGTTTTAGTAGTGTCTTTTTCAGGATACGAAAAAAAATCAGTTACTGTAGGTTCTGCTAACAGTTACAATGTAACTTTAAAAGAATCTTCTAAAGTATTAGAAGATGTAGTTTTCACTGGAGCTATGGGTATCAAAAGAACAAAAGATGCTGTAGTTTCTGCTCAAAAACAAATTGGAGCAAAAGAGTTAACTCAAGCTTCTAACCCTAATGCAATTCAAGCGTTAACCGGTAAAGTTTCTGGTTTGCAAATTAACACTACTTCAAATGGTGTTAATGCAAGCACTAGAATCCTTTTAAGAGGTAACAGAACAATTACAGGGGATAACCAAGCGTTAGTAGTAATTGATAACTCAATTTCATCTGCTGCTATCTTAGCTCAATTACCTCCGGATGTTATTGAAAATGTTAACGTAATTAAAGGTGCTCAAGGTGCTGCTTTATATGGAGCACAAGGGGTGAACGGTGTAATTATTGTTACAACTAAAAGAGGAACTAAAAGTGAAAAATTCACTTTTGGATTTAATTCTTCTGTAGATTTTGAAACTGTAAACTTTGTTCCTCAAACTCAGACTGAATATGGTCAAGGTTGGGCTAACGGTTACAACTTTCAATTCCCAGGTACAGATCCAAGAAATGGAAACATCCAGTTTTCTCCATACGAAAATGGTTCTTGGGGTCCTGCATACAACGATCCAGCATGGGCTGGAACAACTGTTCCTGTAGGTTTGCCACAAGCTGATGGAAATTTCATTACTACTAAATGGGAGCCAATTAAAGATAACATTAAAAAATTCTTTAAAACGGGTGTTATTTTCCAAAATGGATTCAACTTTAACGTAGGTGGTCCAGATTCTTATGCATTCGTTGCAATCAACAGACAATCAACAGATTTCCTTGTACAAGATGATAAATTATTAAGAAACTCATTCTTGTTTAAAGCTGGTAAAAAAGTTGGTAAATTCAGTATTGACGGAAACGTAAACTACATTTCTCAAAAAACTGAAGAAACAGATAGTAATTTGTTTGATGATTTAATTCAAACAGCTTCAAACATTCCTGTAGATAGATTTGGTGAATTAAACCAACACCACTGGACTGTATATGCTACTTCTCCTTATTGGACTGTTAAAAATGTTAGAAGTTCTAACGTAACTAATACTATTAATGGTACTTTATCTTTAGGATATGAGTTCAACAAACACATTAGTGTGAACTATACTGCTAACTTACAGTACAGAGGTTCTGAGTCACAATCTCACAGAAATGCGTTTAAAGATGAAATCAATACTGCATACAACTTTAGCCCATACAGCGATGGTGGTACAACTAACATGACCTATTCAGATTTATTAGGTGGTGGTGGAGCAGGAGCAATTGGTTCATACTTCTTTGAAAACCTTGCTTACTCAAGAAACTTTTACGGAGATTTATTAGTGAACTTCAACTACGATTTGTCAAAAAATTGGAACTTGAAATTCAATGTGGGTAACAACGTTCAAGACAGATACTTTAAAGAAATGTCTCAAGGTGGAGAAAATCTTGATGTAGCTGGTTTCTATAACATTTCTAACGTGTTAAATCCATACAATCCAACTGCTTTAAGAGCGTCTGGATATAACAATAGAATGATTGAATCTAGAAGAATCGCTGCTTTCACTAACGTGGATTTAGCATACCAAGATTATTTATTCTTCAACTTAACAGGAAGAATTGAGCAATATTCAGCGGTTAAAAATTCTTATTTCTATCCTTCTGTAGGGGTTTCATTTATCCCAACTAAAGCTATTGAGTCTTTAAAAGACAACAAAATTTTAAACTATGCTAAGTTGAATGCGTCGTATACTTCTGTAGGTAATACTTCTGCAACTTCTCCTTATGATACTAATGAGTTGACTAAAATCCCAACTGGATTCCCATTTGGAAATTTAGCTTCTTTAGCTTACAATAATAATCCTACTTACCCTGGTATCAAACCAGAATTCGTAAATACTATTGAGGTAGGTGGTCAATTAGGTTTCTTGAAAGATAGAATTACTTTAGAAGGATCTTACTATGTTGCTACAACTAAAGATTTGATTACTAGAGTAACTGCATCTTCTGCTTCTGGTAACTCTACTTTATTAAATAACGTAGGTGAATTAGAAAACAAAGGTTATGAAATCGACTTAGGATTTACTCCAATTAAAACAAATAGCTTTAAATGGGATGTAAGAACAAGTTATTCTACTTACAAAACAAAAGTTATAAAACTTGCTGATGGAGCAACTAGTGTAAACTTATTACAACCATCATCTCAATTTGGAATTTTTGCTGAAGTAGGTGAGGAGTTCCCATTAATTAAAGGTACTACTTTTGTTAAAGATGATAATGGAAATGTTATTGTTAATGCTAACGGTAACCCAACAAGAAATTCTACTTTCCAAAAATTAGGGAAAGCAACTCCAGATTACATCATTGGATTTACAAACTCTTTTGAATACAAAGGATTCAAATTAACATGTGTTGCTGACTTTAGAACTGGAGCTAGTGTTTGGTCTGAAGCTAAAAACTTATTGTATTTTACAGGAGGTGATGCTGATACAGCTGGTTTTGATAGAAACTTAGGTTATGTAATTCCTGGTAGTGTTACTAGTACTGGTGCTGCAAATACTGTACCTGCTGCAAATAATGCTTCTTATGTTGGAGTTTATAACTATTTCGCAACAGTTCACAGAGCTGCTGGTGAAACAAGTATTATTGATGCTACTGCATTAAAAATTAGAGAGCTTTCTTTAAGCTACGGTTTATCTAAAAAAGCATTAAAAGGTACTGGTTTAGAATCTTTAAGATTTGGAATCAATGCTAGAAATCCATTTGTTTTCTTAGCTGATGGTAAATTAATCAAACCAAGAAATGGTTCTGCTAACAATGGTTATGGTGATCCAGAGGCTTCATATACAAGTGGTAATGCACAAGGTTATATGAACATTGGTCAATATCCAACTTCAAGAACTGTAGGGTTTACAATGAATTTAACATTCTAAAAAATAAACGAAAATGAAAAAATTAAAATTAATACTGCCGGTTATTGCACTTGCTCTTTTCTCGTGTGATAATTACATGGACATCAACAGTCCGAGTCCAAATGATTTGGCCTTTTCTCAAGCTTCTCCAAGTAAATTATTACCTGGTGCTCAAGTTTCTGCTTTCAGAGTTCAAGCTACTACAATGAATCAATTGGGTAACGTTTTTATGAACGCATGGACAAGAAACGTAATGTCTTTTGGTAATGGATTCGATAGAGAATTACAATTACAAATTGACAATGGATTCTACAATGGAATTTGGGATGGTTTATTCGTTCAGTTGAAGAACTTTGACGCAATCATCAAATATCCTAACGATTCTCATAAATATGATTTGTATGTTGCTGCTGCAAAAATTTGTAAAGCACACTACATGAGCCAAATCGTAGATCTTTATGGAGATGCTCCATATTCTGAAGCTTGGCAAGGAAATGCTAACTTGACTCCTAAATATGATGATGATTATGCAATTTACAAAGCATTAATCACTGAATTAGAAGATGCAAGAAGCATTTTAGGTAACTATGATCCAGCTGTGGCAGAAGATTTTACTCCTTATGATGTAATGTTAAATGGAGATACTGCTAAATGGATTGAATTTGCTAATACATTAGAATTAAGAATGTGTTTACGTATGTCTGCTTGTACAGGTGCTAAAGCAACTTACAGAGATTCTAAATTAGCTGACTTAAGCTCTATCATCAATAATGGTGGATCTTTCTTGTCTGCTAATGTAGTTGTAAACCCTGGATTTAGTGCTGATTCTAATGCACAACAAAATCCTGCTTGGGGATACTATAGCTATGATGCTGCAGGAACTATTCTACAAAATAGAACGTTCATCTGTATGACAGGTCACGCTTACAAAGCTTTACAAAGTTATGCTACTACAAACTGGGCTGCATTTGGAAACAACTATGAAATTGTTCCAGGTTCTGGTATTAACTATCCTAACGTAACGGATCCTCGTTCTGCTACTATGTTTACTGCAGGAGCTTCTGGAGCGCCAAGAAGAGCAGTAACTCAAGGAAGTTCTGTAGTTGATGTAACTACTCCTACAGGTTCTTTAACAGGTTTAGCTTTACCTTGTAGAGTTGGTTTATCAGGAAATTTCAACCCTTATAATCAAGCTGCAACTACTGGTTATGACGGTATTGACGGATTTGTAATGACTAAATCTGAAGCTAATTTCTTAGCAGCAGAAGCAGCATTAAGATATCCTTCATTATTTAATGATCCTCAAGGTCAATTCGAAGCAGGTATAACTGATAACTTTGCTATGCGTAATGTAACTGCAGGTCCTGCTGCTTACCTTGCTGCAATTAATGCAAAAGCTAACTTTGGATGGACTGGTACAGATACTCAAAAATTACATGCTATTATGTACCAAAAATGGATTGCATTAATGGGAGTAAACAACTCTATTCAATCATACATTGATTACAATAGAACAGGTTTCCCTGTAACTCCTATGTCAACTATTGCAGTTAACCCTCGTAAACCATATAGATTAATCTATCCAGTTTCTGAGTATGTTGCAAATAGTGCAAATGTACCTTCTGTTTCAACTTCAGAAATCTATACAGTTAATAGTAAAACTCCTTTCTGGGTTCCAGGTGCACCTTGATAAATTTTATTATTATCAATAATAAAGACCGCCTTTATGGCGGTCTTTTTTTTACCCATTATTTATGATTTACTTAATAAACAATTGTTTATTTTTGTACCTTTCTTTAAACTATGAAAGTTTTATATTCAGTTATCTTATTCGTATTATCAGTAGCTCTTTTTGCACAAGAAAAAGAAAATATTGAAAAACCTAAAAGCATGCTTAAAACTCAAGCCCAAAAAGCTAAAGAGTTAGCCCGAAAGGCACCTATTACGTCGTATAAAATTATTTCAGTAGAAAAGGATACAATAATTTTAGATACCACTTTATCCATAAAAAAAGAATACAGTTATAATTACTTACATCGGGATTTATTTGGATTAATGCCTTTTCCCAATGAAGGTCAAGCTTATACCACTTTAAATTTTGGGTTAAAAAAATTCTCCCCATTCCCTGAGTTTGGTTTCAAAGCCAAGCACATGAATTATTTAGAAGCTGATGAAATAAAATATTATTCTGTCGCTACACCCTTAACCGAACTTTACTTTAAAACCGTAATGGAACAAGGTCAAAATGTAGACGCCTTAATTACTCTAAATACTTCAAAAAATTTCAATGTTTCTATCGCCTTCAAAGGCCTACGCTCTTTAGGTAAATACATCAACCAATTATCAAGTACAGGAAACTTCCGATTTACTTTAAGTTACTTTACTAAAAACAATCGGTATGCAATTAATTTTCATTACACCGGTCAAGATCTTTTAAATGGTGAAAATGGTGGGCTAACCCAACCCGAATTGTTTGAAGCCAATGACCCGCTCTACGTAAATCGTCCAAGACTTCAAGTCTATTTAACAGATGCTAAATCCTTCCTGAAAGGTAAACGCTTCTATATAGATCAATTAATTCGATTAAATACAAAAGACAAACAAAATAATATATTAATTGCGAATCAAATCAATTATGAACATAAGTTTTTTGAATACAATCAGGCTACTTTAAGCTCAACAATTGGTACTTTGGGTTCTTCTTTTAATAGATTTGGAACTGCTTCAACCTACTCTAATATCAATGATCAAATTTTATACGATCGTTTATATAATAAATTGGGTGCAATCTATGAAAATAAAACACTAGGTAAATTTCAATTTTTCACCGAGAATTTTATTTATAAATCCTTCACCGGTATTGATAAAACTGTTGGGACTACCCTAATTCCGGGTCAAATTCAAGCGGTTATCAATACAATTGGCGGTCAATACGATTACCGAAAAAATAAATGGAATGGAACAATTTTAGTTTCGAATTCTATTTCTACACAACCACTTCGCAATTTAGATGCAAAACTAACGTATACCATCAACCCAAAGAACAGCATCAATTTTCAATATCAAAATAGTAGTAAATCACCGAATAATAACTACATCCTAAATCAAAGTTCGTACACAAATTACAATTGGTTTAATAGTTTTAAAAACGAAAAAATAAATAATGTATCAGTCAATGCAACTACGCAATGGGTTGACGCTTCGGTACAATTAACAACTCTTGACGACCATTTGTATTTTCAAGACACCATTCATCAAGTCAACCAACAATTGGTTACACCACATCAGTATTCGGGATCGATTAATTATATTTCCTTTAAAATTGCCCGCGAATTCAAGTATAGAAAATGGGGTTTAGACAATACTTTATTGTATCAAAAAACTGTCCAAAAAGACACGATTCTTAACGTGCCACAGCTTACTTTAAGAAACACGCTTTATTTTTCCGACTATGTATTTAAAAGAGCGATGTTCTTACAAACCGGAATCACAATCAACTATTTTTCAAAATATTACGCCGATGATTACAATCCAATCCTAGGAGAGTTTTTTGTCCAAAAAGAGAAACAAATTGGCGATTTCCCAATGCTCGATTTCTTTATCAATGCGCGTGTAAAACAAACCCGAATTTTTCTAAAGGCAGAGCATTTCAACTCTTCCATGACCGGAAACAAGTTTTATTCCGCTCCCAATCTTCCTTACCACGATTTCTTAATTCGTTTTGGCTTGGTTTGGAATTTCTTTCAATAATTTTTTTTGAAACCAAATCGTTACGCATTTCTGTAAACTAATTTCCTGCTGTACGTTGTATCTTTTTCTTTTAAAGAAAAAGGATGCCACTTCCATCAGGGTTATTCAGCAAACATTTAGTCAGAATTTATTGTATTGCAAAACAATTATTTATCAATATCTTTGCTAAATCAAATAAAAATTATGAATTATTCAAAAAATATATTAGGTACTATTGGTAATACACCTTTGGTAAAACTAAATAAAGTAGTTGAAGGAATTGACGCTTTAGTACTAGCAAAAGTTGAAACGTTCAACCCAGGCAACTCTACCAAAGACCGTATGGCATTAAAAATGGTAGAAGATGCTGAAGCCGACGGCCGATTAAAACCAGGCGGAACCATTATTGAAGGAACTTCGGGTAATACCGGTATGGGATTGGCACTTGCTGCAATCGTTAAAGGGTACAAATGTATTTTTGTTATCACCGACAAACAATCCAAAGAAAAAATGGATATTCTTCGTGCGGTTGGTGCAAAAGTTATTGTATGCCCTACCGATGTGGAGCCTACCGATCCTCGTTCGTATTATTCGGTTTCAAAAAGATTGGGTACCGAAATTCCAAATTCATGGTATGTTAATCAATACGATAATCCAAGTAATGCAAAAGCACATTACGAACAAACAGGTCCTGAAATTTGGGAACAAACCGAAGGCAAAATAACTCATTTCGTAGTGGGTGTAGGAACTGGTGGTACCATCTCTGGAATAGGAAGATATTTAAAAGAGAAAAATCCAAATATTAAAATTTGGGGTATTGATACCTACGGTTCGGTATGTAAAAAATACCATGAAACCGGAATTTTTGATGAAAACGAAATCTATTCCTACATTACTGAAGGAATCGGAGAAGACATTCTTCCAAAAAATGTTGATTTTTCAATCATCGATGGTTTTACCAAAGTTACCGATAAAGATGC
>NZ_JBJTND010000041.1:0-10021 GCF_046073885.1 Flavobacterium sp. | reverse complement strand
TTTATTTTGAAAGGAAAATTCGCCCATTGCTTTGCCATTCTTAAAGCCCATTTTTATTTTTATCATTTAATTAACTACACCCTTAAAAAAAGAGGAACGATTCAAAAATCGGACTATTTTCAATCAAAGAGCATCGTTTTTAGCTATTATTTGAATCAGAAAAAACAATTCTAACAGGAAGTTAACAATTCTTTAGGTTATTTTTTAAATATTAACCACAAGAATTTGTAATTTTGAAGTCATAAAAAAATATCACTATGAGAAAAGCACTTTATTTAATTTTAATTGGAGGATTAACTTTAACTTCTTGCGGGACTAAAAAGAAAATAGCCGAATTAGAAAAACAAAACAAAGAGTGTCAAGATTTATTGAACTCAGCGACTGTAAAACTTAATTTGTGTCTTACTGAAAAAGAATCTTTAAGTCAGCAAAATGAATACTTAAAGAAAAACAACACCGAGTTAATTAATAATGTAGGCAACATGACTACACTTACTAAACAAGGTGCTCAAAACATAGAAAAAGCTTTAGAAACGATCAAAGAGAAAGATTTGAAAATTTCTAGAATGCAAGATGCTTTAACTAAAAAAGATAGCGTTACCCTTGCTTTAGTAACGAGTTTAAAAAGTTCGGTTGGACTTTCAGATCCAGATATTAATGTAAATGTAGATAAAGGAGTGGTATTCATTTCTATCGCTGATAAATTATTATTCAAAAGCGGAAGCTATGTGGTAAGTGATAAAGCCAAAGAAGTATTAGCTAAAGTGGCAAAAGTAATTAATGACAAACCAACTTTTGAGTGCATGGTTGAAGGACATACCGATAATGTTCCGTTTACTGGGAATTCTGTTTTAACAGACAACTGGGATTTAAGCGTGAAGCGTTCTACTGCTATTGTGCGAGTATTGACAAAAGATTTAGGTGTTAAACCATCTCAGTTAATTGCTGCAGGTCGTGGAGAATACATTCCGTTAGTAGAAAATAAAACTGCTGAAAACCGTGCAACAAACAGAAGAACTCGAATTGTTATTTTACCTAAAATTGATGAGTTCTACGAAATGATCGAAAAAGAAATGAAAAAACAATAACATTGTAATTCAAATAAAAAAAACCTTGAGAAATCAAGGTTTTTTTATGCTATAAAATATCTAAATCGCCTTTTCCTTCTCGGATCACTTCTGGTTCATTGCCAGATAAATCAATTATGGTTGACGGCACATTATCGCCATAACCACCATCGATTACCAATTCGATTTGGTTTTCCCATTTTTCAAAAATCAATTCGGGATCCGTAGAATATTCCAAAACCTCATCTTCATCATGAATGGAAGTGGATATAATTGGATTTCCTAATTCTTTAACAATCGCACGAATAATGTTATTGTCGGGAACCCGAATTCCAACGGTTTTCTTGTTTTTAAAAACTTTAGGAAGGTTATTATTCCCCGGAAGAATAAAAGTATACGGCCCCGGCAAAGCTCTTTTAAGTAATTTAAATGTAGCGGTGTCTATTTGTTTCACATAATCGGAAATATGACTCAAATCGGAACAAATAAACGAGAGATTGGCTTTTTCTAATTTGATTCCTTTTATTTTAGCCACTTTCTCTAAAGCCCTAGCATTCGTAATATCACAACCCAATCCATAAACGGTATCGGTAGGATAAATTATTAACCCACCATTTTTCAATACCTCAACCACTTTTTTAATCGCAGCTTCACTCGGATTGTCTTCGTATATTTTTAAGAATTGAGTCATAACTTGAAAGTTTAAGGTTGGAAGTTAGAAGCGTGAAGCATTATCCAATAATATCCAATTTAGCAAATCGTAATAATAACTTCTTGATACCTCCCACCTCAAATCGGATTTCTGCTTTTTTGTCGGCGCCCACTCCTTCTAGGTTGATGATTTCCCCTTTTCCAAAGCGTTCGTGCATTACGATGTTTCCAACCACCAGTTTATTATCAAACAAATTCGAATTGGAACTTGCGCTTTCTTTTCCAATTGGTTTTAATTTCCGAATTGCAGAAGCAGGCGTTGGCTCATCGCCATATTTTTTGGGTGGTGTTCCGGCAACCGGTTTTGCCAAGCGCAATTTGGATTTATCAATATCACCAAAAATATCAATGTCCATCATTGGCTTGTAGCGATACCCTCCCGCATCCGCTGGATTTATATATTCTAAATACTCGTCTTTAATTTCTTCAATGAATCGAGATGGCTCGCTATCGGTAAGTTTTCCCCAGCGGTAACGCGACTGCGCATAGGTTAAATACGCTTGATGTTCGGCCCGAGTTAGTGCCACATAAAACAATCTTCGCTCTTCTTCCAACTCGCTTCGGGTGTTTAAACTCATGGCACTTGGAAACAAATCTTCCTCCATTCCCACGATAAAAACATACGGAAACTCCAGTCCTTTTGCTAAGTGAATGGTCATTAATGCCACACGATCATCATCTCCAGTATCGTTATCAAGATCGGTTGCTAAGGCTACATCTTCCAAAAATTCTGATAATGCACCACGGGCACCATCTATTTCTTTTTGACCTTCAATAAAATCTTTAATCCCCCCCATTAAAACTTCTATGTTTTCAATTCGGGCAATACCTTCGGGGGTTCCGTCTTTTTTTAACTCCTGAATAAATCCGGTTTTCTTGGTCACATGATCGGTTAAAAACAGGGCATCTTGCGTTTCATTAATCACTTGAAAACTCTTAATCATGGTCACAAAATCCTGCAACTTGGCTTTGGTTCCCGAGTTTAATTTCAAATCGATTTTATCAATATGTTCCATGACTTCAAAAATGGAACGCTTGTAATGATTGGCAGCAACGGTTAGTTTTTCTACGGTAGTATCTCCAATTCCTCGAGCCGGATAATTAATCACTCGTACGAGTGCTTCTTCATCCTTTGGATTTATAACCAAACGCAAATAACAAAGAATGTCTTTTACTTCTTTTCTTTGGTAAAAAGACAACCCACCATAAATTCGATACGGAATATCGCGCTTGCGCAAAGCGTCTTCCATGGCACGAGATTGTGCATTGGTTCGGTACAAAATGGCAAATTGTCCATTATGTAATTGGTTGCGCATTTTTTGTTCAAAGATTTCTCCTGCCACAAAACGGCCTTCTTCCCCATCGGTTACACTTCGGTGGACTTTTATTTTGGGACCATTATCATTGGCCGTCCAAACTACTTTGTCCAGCTTGACTTTGTTTTTATCAATAATCGAATTGGCTGCTTCCACAATATTCTTGGTAGAACGGTAGTTTTGCTCCAATCGATACATTTTTACATTATCGTA
Organism: Flavobacterium sp.; assembly: GCF_046073885.1. Lineage (GTDB taxonomy): Bacteria > Bacteroidota > Bacteroidia > Flavobacteriales > Flavobacteriaceae > Flavobacterium. The sequence goes on along the minus strand of NZ_JBJTND010000041.1, from coordinate 6,714 downwards.
GTCTTTTTGGAAATTCAAAATATTATTAATGTTCGCACCACGAAAAGCATAAATACTTTGCGCGTCATCTCCCACAACGCATATGTTTTGAAAACGATCAGACAAGGCTCTTACAATCAAATACTGCGAATGGTTGGTATCTTGGTACTCATCCACCATAATGTATCGAAAACGATCTTGATATTTAGCCAAAACATCAGGAAATCGATTCAGCAATTCATTGGTTTTTAATAATAAATCATCAAAATCCATTGCCCCCGATTTAAAACAACGGTCTACATAATTGGCATAAATTTCTCCCAATCGCGGCTTTTTCGACATCGCATCTTGCTCCTGCAACTCCGGATTGTTCATGTACGCTTTTACCGTTATTAAGGAATTTTTATAAGAAGAAATCCGACCTAAAACCTGTTTGGGTTTGTATACATCTTTATCCAATTGCATTTCTTTGATAATTCCAGAAATACAACGCACCGAATCTTGGGTATCATAAATAGTAAAATTGGAAGGAAAGCCTAATTTATCGGCTTCACTTCGCAGAATTCGTGCAAAAACCGAGTGGAATGTTCCCATCCATAAGTTCTTGGCATCGTTGGTCCCCACAATATCTGCAATACGCTTTTTCATTTCGCGTGCCGCTTTGTTGGTAAAAGTTAATGCCAAAATATTAAACGCATCCACACCCAAACTCATCAAATAAGCAATACGCATGGTAAGTACCCGCGTTTTCCCTGATCCCGCACCCGCAATAATAATCATAGGACCGTCTTTTTGCAAAACCGGTTCTTGCTGTGCCTCATTAAGCTGATTAATATATTTTTGCATTCTTACTTTTTTGAATCTTCAAATTTAAGCTTACTCAACCTGAATTACAATTTATTTTTAAGGTTAATTCTTTATATTTGTCAACAATTAATATACAAATTAAAAATGAATACTGATAAAATTATTGAATTGGCTTTTTATACACTTCCTGCTTTAATAACTGGAGCTGTAGCTTATTATTTCTTTCAAATGCACACTCAAAATGAAGACAATAAAAGACGATTTGCGCTTCAAAGAGAAAACCAAAAGCAAGCTTTACCAATAAAACTTCAGGCCTACGAGCGTTTGGCTCTTTTATTAGAACGCATCAATGCAACAAAATTATTATTACGCGTGGCACCTCTTGGAGATGACAAATTGGATTACCAAAATTTATTAATCAAAAATATCGAACAAGAGTTTGATCATAATTTGACACAACAGATTTATGTTTCAGATGAATGTTGGACGATGGTTCTTACTGCAAAAAACACGATCATTCAAAACATTAGAAAAGTTGCTTTAGACAGTGCAATTACCAACTCACAGCAATTGAGAGAAACAATCATTACAAATGCAATTGAAGGCGAATCAGTAAATAATCTAGCATTGGGTTATTTAAAAACCGAAGTAAAAGAGTTTTTATAAAATTACTTTTCGTCTAACAATCGTTGCAACTGGATTTTTTCTACATCCGATAAATCAGGTAAATAGGAAGTAAACAAATCGCGGTACCCTTCTTTCTTCAATACGTTTCGAATGGTGTCTCGTGCAAATTTTACCAATTGCCACTTGGGATGAACCATGGCGTTTACCAAATTTTTCAGCATCTTATTGTTTTTGGGTTCCAAATACAAGGCGCTTTCAAAAGCATTTTGCCGCACCGAACTTTCAAACTTTGGCGAAGTGTACTCCAATAATTCAAAAAGATATTGAGAATATTGCGAGGAATTGGCATTGGAATAATTGAAATCCAAGTAATACGAAAGAAATACTATTCGCAATCCTTTATCGTTTTTACCTATCCAATTTTTGGCTTGTTCCAAATACTTGGCTCTATTTTCAGGGAAATTTTTATACAAATTCACAAAAGCCACTTCCTTGGTATCATAGGAATTGTCTTGCAGCAACGATTCATATTCGGTCAAAAAGGAAGCCGGAATTGTTTTTAAAGTTTCCGCTACCGATTGCCTAACTTCCACCTCATTTGTTTGCATTGCTACACGAATTAAAGCCTCTTTTTCATTAAAAGGAACGGCTTCAATTTGATTGATAATTTCTTTTTTCAATCCATAAAAGGCATTCGATTTCATCACCTCCATAAAAAAGGACTCCTTTTCTGCAAAGGGTTTGTTTTTTTGTGCTTGAATTTCAAATAGCAAACGGATACTTTGATTTTTCTTCAATAAGGCAAGCGCCTGATCATTTGGAAAACGATAGTCTTCCAGCCACTCTTTTTGAAATTTCACTATATCAAAATCGGAAACCGCAGCAATTTCATTCAAAAAATCAGCTGTTTCTACATTTTTATATTGGTACTTTTTCAAATAATTTTTTACAGCTTTTTGAAAAGCCTTTTCCCCAATTGCCTCCCGAATCACATGCAAAGCCCAAGCTCCTTTTTGATAAAAAGAATAGGAACTTGCTTTCTCATTTAACACCGGAATCGTATCTGTCTTAGCTGCTTTTCGAAGTTGCAAGGCATTTCTATACAAGGCATAATTAAAGTAATCCTCACCAAAAATTTCGCGTTCGGCAAGCAAAGCATAATAAGTTGCAAACCCTTCTTGCAGCCAATGGTGTTTCCCTGTTTTGGCTGTTACCAAATCGCCAAACCATTGGTGCGCCAATTCGTGTGCATTGACATTAATGTAATTTCGATCGTTAAAACCAATTGAATCCACGACAAAATCTTGAGCAAACAAAGTGGATGTAGTGTTTTCCATTCCGGCATAAAGGAAATCTTCCACCGGAATTTGGCGGTAAATTTTCCAAGGATACTTGACTCCAATTTCTTTTTCGAGGTAATCAAAAATAACTTTAGAACCTTTGTAGGTATAGGGATATTTATCGGCGTCAATTGGTTTATAATAGTTGTCGATGGCAATTCCCGATTTGGAAATTTCTGTTTGGTGTTCGAATTTTCCGATGGCCAACATCACCAAATAGGACGACATTGGTTTTTTCATTTTATAGCTGTACAACCAATATTTCATTCCCTTAGACCAGCTAATGGAATTGGTTTTACGAATTAATTCTCCATTTGAAATAGCGGTAAAATGCGACAATGAATTCATTTCTTCTTCAATTTGAACCGAAATTTGAAAAATCACTTTCTCATTTACATCATCAAAACTCGGCAACCAATGACTGGTATATTTCCCCTGCCCTTGCGTCCAGATTTGTTGCCCTTCTCCAATTCCTACAAAATAGAGCGTTTGTTTGGGCATGGCTTTATAAGAAAAGGAAACTTCATTAGTCCCTTTTTTATAACCTTCAAATAAGACTAATTCCTTCTTGTTGTTTTTATAATTAACCGGTTTTCCATTAAGAGTCACATTCGAAAAATACATGTTTTTCGCATCAATGCGAATGGAATCGATTTCTGAAAGCACTTTGAATTTATAGGTCACCGTTCCGTCAATTGATTTAGTATCAAAATGAGGCGCTACAGAAGCATTGCATTTTATAAAATCAACTTTTGAAACCTGTTGCGCCAGAGTAAAAAAAGGAAGTAAAAAGAAGATCAGTTTATTCATTTGTACTAAAATTGAAGAATAGCAATTAACTAATGTAATTCCAAATGTTTTTCTTGGCGCTCATTTCCATGAAAATGGCCTTCATTTTTTGGTGCTCGGGTTTGGCCATAGCCGCATCGTCTTTTAACAACTTGATTGCATGCTCTCTGGCCAACAGCAGTATTTCTTTATCTTTAACCAAATCGGCAATTTGCAAATTCAACACCCCGCTTTGTTGTTTGCCCATGATGTCCCCCGGGCCACGAAGTTTTAAATCAACCTCCGCAATTTCAAATCCGTCGTTGGTTTTACACATCGTTTCTATTCGGGTTTTACTGTCGTTACCCAATTTGAATCCCGTCATTAAAATGCAATAACTTTGTTCGGCGCCACGACCTACTCTTCCGCGCAACTGGTGCAATTGCGACAACCCAAATCGCTCCGTGCTTTCAATCACCATCACACTAGCATTGGGCACATTCACACCCACTTCAATCACGGTGGTAGCCACCATAATATTGGTTTTACCGGCTACAAAGCGTTGCATTTCGGCTTCTTTTTCGGCGGGTTTCATTTGGCCGTGAACTATCGAAATACTGTAGTGCGGCAACGGAAAATCACGAGAAATACTCTCGTAACCGTCCATTAAATCTTTATAATCTTGGGTGGCGCTTTCGTTAATTAATGGATAAACAATATACACCTGACGGCCTTTCGCGATTTCATCTTTAAGGAATTTCCAAACTTTCAATCGATTGGAATCGTACCGATGCACCGTTTGAATGGCTTTTCTTCCCGGCGGCAATTCGTCGATGACCGAAATATCCAAATCGCCATACAAACTCATGGCCAAGGTTCTCGGAATTGGCGTTGCGGTCATGACTAAAACATGCGGCGGAATATGATTTTTATGCCATAATTTGGAGCGTTGCTCCACGCCAAATCGATGTTGCTCATCAATAACGGCCAATCCCAAATTATGAAATTGCACCTTGTCTTCCAGCAACGCGTGGGTTCCTATAAGAATGTCTAAGGTTCCGTTTTCAAGTGCTTCGTGAATCATTTTTCGTTCGGAAGTTTTAGTGGAACCGGTGAGTAATTTGATGCTGATATTTAAATCTTTGGCAAGTTCGGTTAAACCTAGGTAATGCTGATTGGCTAGAATTTCGGTTGGTGCCATTAGGCAACTCTGAAACCCATTATCTTTTGCCAAAAGCATGCACATCAAGGCCACAATGGTTTTACCCGATCCTACATCGCCCTGCAACAACCGATTCATTTGGGCATTGCTCCCCATATCATTTCGTATTTCTTTGATCACGCGTTTTTGCGCATTGGTCAATTCAAATGGCAAATGATTGGAATAAAAATCGGTGAAATTGGCGCCGACTTTATCAAACAAATGGCCTTTTATTTTATGTTTACGGATAAGATTTTTGGTAATTAATTGCAACTGAATGAAAAACAATTCTTCAAATTTCAATCGGAATTGGGCTTTCGCCAAAAGGTCTTGACTTTTAGGAAAATGAATGTTAAACATGGCCTCATTTTTGGAAATGAGTTGCAACTGCTCCAGCAGATAATTGGGCAAAGTTTCAATAAACTGCCCGTTCACCTCCAGAAACAATTGCTGCATGGCCTTGTTGATTACTTTATTGGTAATGCCACGCTGGGTGAGTTTCTCGGTGCTGGGATAAACAGGTTGCATGGCACTTCGCAAACTGGCTTTGTGCTCTTCAAGCAGCTCCATTTCGGGATGCGCCATAGAATATTGCCCACCATAATTGGAGGTTTTTCCAAAAATCACATACACTTCATTCAGTTTTAAACTTTCCCGAATCCATTTGATGCCTTGAAACCAAGTGAGTTCTATTTGACCAGTTTCATCCATAAAGGAAGCCACTAAACGCTTTTGGTTTTTACCAAATTCTACCGTTTTAATATGGATGATTTTACCAATTATTTGAACCTCGGCAGTGGTATTTTGAAGTTCATTTATTTTATAATACCGTGTGCGATCTATGTACCGGTAGGGAAACAAATTCATCAAATCTCCATACTTATGGATATTGAGTTCCTTGCGCAGTAATTCACCACGCGAAGGACCAATACCTTTAAGGTATTCAATTGGAGTAAGAAGAAGTGCGTTTGACATTAAGTAAAACTAAGTAATTATCTCAAAGCGAAGATAAGTTTTATTACACTAATTTCATAAAAATAGGAGTTACTTTCTAAGATGCTTACCAATTAAAATTACAACTTAATTTTACACTGCGAACACCAAAGCAAAAAAAAATAGCCATATAATGAATTAATAATAAATACTATATTTGATTTAAATAATGTAGATGTTATCCAAACTTATAAACTAACTAAAATTAATTAGCTTTGTTTATTTTAACAACCAAATACAAACTAACAAAAATACAAGAACTAAAACCTTAAACATAATATTACGACATCCGTAAATGAATAGAAGTTATTATCAGAATACGATAGACATTTTTTTAAAAGAAGACATAAATTCAATTTTCGGTCAGCTTGCAAAAAAACACCAACACGACCTTGAAGACCAGCAAAAAAATGCTTGGCTCAAACAAATTGACTTTTTAAAATCATGGCTCCAAGACATAAAAGGAAATATATACTTTGAATTTTCCATTCCACGAATGGGCAAACGAGTTGACAATATATAAATTATAAATAATTTCATTTTTGTAATTGAATTTAAAATTGGAGAAAAACATTTTGCAAAAGACGCGCAATATCAAACAATTGATTATTGTCTCGATTTGTTAAACTTTCATGAAGGCAGCCATGAAAAAACAGTTATTCCCATTTTAGTTGCCACAAATGCACCTAATGAACCTAACAATATCAAAGAAGCAATACTTTTAAACAATTGTATCCTTTGCAATGCTAACAATTTTGAAAGCACTCTAAAAAATATATTAATAAGTCAAACAGCAAAAGAAAATATAAAAGTATCAGAATGGGAAATCAGCAAATACAAACCAACCCCGACAATTATTGAAGCAGCGCAAGCTTTGTATAAAGGTCATAATGTTCAAGAAATATCTCGAAGTGATTCGGGTGCAATAAATCTATCCCGGACAGCAAAAACAGCCACTTCCTTCTTGCAAGGAAAAGAAATAGCACAAGAATTTGGTTT
>NZ_JBJTND010000040.1:0-27928 GCF_046073885.1 Flavobacterium sp. | reverse complement strand
ATCAATTTGTTTTCTTACAGGCGTTCCGGGTGCTGGAAAAACTTTAGCAGGTTTAAACATTGCAAATGAACGCCTTAAAGCAGATAAATCGGAGCATTCTGTTTTTCTTTCGGGAAACGGACCTTTAGTTGACGTATTAAGAGAAGCATTAGCCAGAGACTTATTTACTAATTTTAAAGAAATAATAAATGCCAGAAAATCAATTATCAGTTCAATTAAAAATGATAAGGAAATCAATGACGAGCAGAAACTAAAATTAGTTGAAAAAATAAACAATGGTAGAATCAATAAAGAAATTGCTTTAAAAGCAGTAAAAGCATTTATTCAAAATATTCATCATTTCAGGGATGATAACTTAAAAACAGAAAAAGCACCAATAGAAAAAGTTGTAGTTTTTGACGAAGCCCAAAGGGCTTGGCAAAAAGAACAAGTTTCAAAGTTTATGAAAACTAAAAAAGGAATTGAAGATTTTAAAATGTCTGAACCAGATTACCTAATTAGTGTCATGAATCGCCACGAAGATTGGTGTACTATTGTTTGTTTAATTGGTGGTGGACAAGAAATCAACACTGGTGAAGCCGGAGTTTCAGAATGGATTGAATCTTTAAAACATAAATATTCTGATTGGAACATTTATTATTCAGACAAAATTCTAAGCGAAAAGACTACGTATTTAAATGACGAAGAACTTTTGAGGTGGCTTCAAAAAAATGGAAACAAAGAAACAGAATTACATTTAGCTGTATCAGTGCGTTCTTTTAGAAGTGAAAAAATTGCTTTGTTCGTTCAATTTGTACTAGAAAATAAAAGTGAACAAGCAAAATATATATTTGATACATTCAAAAACAACTACCCAATTTTTCTAACAAGAAACTTGAAAACAGCTAAAAATTGGTTAAAACAAAAAGCAAAAGGAACTGAAAGAATTGGAATTGTTGCAAGTTCGGGCGGACGCAGATTACGTGCTAACGGAATTGATGTTAAAAATGAAATTGAACCAGCAAATTGGTTCTTAAATTGTAAAGACGATATCCGTTCATCTTATTATCTAGAAGAAATTGCCACTGAGTTTGATATACAAGGTTTAGAAATTGACTATACTTGCGTTGCATGGGACATAAATTTATATCACGACAACACTAAATGGAATTACCAGAATTTCAAGGGTTCAAAATGGCAAAATATTAATCAAGACTCTGCAAAAAAATATCTTTTAAATTCATATCGAGTATTATTGACTAGAGCTAGACAAGGTATGATTATTTTTATCCCCGAAATTGACGATATTGATACTACTAGGCCAAAAGAGTTTTACGACAAGACATTTGAATATTTTAAACATTGTGGACTTACAATAATCTGATAAATGTTAAACTCAACACTCGTTATTAGTAATTGAATCCAATAAACAATAACAATTAAAATAAAAAAAATCCCAAGCTCACACTTGGGATTTTGTTGTTATTTACTCAAATACATTTTGCGTCGGGAGTACAATTCATAGAATTGGTCGTCTTTTAAATCGTCTATAAACAAGATGCTTTCTCCGGTGGATTTCATTTCGGGACCTAAGGCTTTGTTTACATTTTGGAATTTGCTAAACGAGAATACCGGTTGCTTAATGGCGTAACCATTTAGTTTAGGGTTGAAATCAAAATCGGTTACTTTCTTTTCACCCAGCATTACTTTGGTTGCATAATTCACATACGGCTCACCATACGCTTTTGCAATAAAAGGAACCGTTCTTGACGCTCTTGGATTGGCTTCAATAATATAAACGGTATCGTTTTTTATTGCAAACTGAATGTTTATTAACCCAACCGTTCTAAGTGCCAAAGCAATTTTCTTGGTGTGGTCTTTAATTTGTTGCATTACAAATTCACCCAAGTTAAACGGAGGCAAAGTCGCATTGGAATCACCCGAGTGGATTCCGCACGGTTCAATGTGCTCCATAATTCCGATGATGTACACATTTTCACCATCGCAAATGGCATCGGCTTCCGCCTCAATGGCACCATCAAGATAGTGATCTAACAATAATTTATTTCCAGGAATGTTCTTTAATAAATCAATTACATGCTCTTCTAATTCTTGCTTGTTGATTACAATTTTCATTCCTTGTCCACCCAACACATACGAAGGACGCACTAACAATGGAAAGTCTAAACTATCAGCCAATTTGGAAGCTTCGTCCGCGCTTTCTGCAATTCCGAATTTAGGAAACGGAATTTCCAATTCGGTTAACAATTCGGAGAATCGACCTCTGTCTTCGGCTAAATCTAGGGCATCGAATGAAGTTCCTAGAATTTTGATTCCGTATTTTGATAATTTTTCAGCTAATTTTAATGCGGTTTGACCTCCTAATTGCACGATTACTCCTTCTGGTTTTTCATGTTGGATGATGTCGTAGATGTGCTCCCAAAATACCGGCTCGAAATACAATTTATCGGCTGTATCAAAATCGGTTGAAACCGTTTCTGGGTTACAGTTGATCATGATGGTTTCATAACCACACTCTTTGGCAGCCAAAACTCCGTGTACACACGAATAATCAAACTCAATTCCTTGCCCAATTCGGTTTGGTCCCGAACCTAAAACAACGACTTTCTTTTTATCGGTTACGACACTTTCATTGTGCACATAGCGCACTCCATTTGGAGTTTGAATATCGGCTTCAAAAGTAGAGTAATAATAGGGCGTTTGCGCTTTAAACTCGGCCGCACAGGTATCTACCAATTTATAAACACGGTTAATGTTATGATCTTGGCGCAGTTTATAAACCTGGCTTTCTAAACAACCCAACATGTGCGCTATTTGGCGATCGCCATAGCCTTTTTGTTTGGCTTCTAATAATAATTCTTTTGGTAATGAATCGAGTTTGTAGGTAGAAATTTCTCTTTCTAGCAAATACAATTCTTCGTATTGTTTCAAGAACCACATGTCGATTTTGGTGATTTCATGAATTCTACTCAACGGAATTCCCATTTGAATGGCATCATAAATCACAAATACACGATCCCAACTTGCGTAGGTTAGTTTCTCTATAATTTGCTCGTAGTTTTTGTATCCTTTTCCGTCTGCTCCCAGTCCGTTGCGTTTAATTTCTAGCGATTGGGTTGCTTTGTGTAACGCTTCTTGAAACGAACGACCGATTCCCATTACCTCACCTACCGATTTCATTTGAAGTCCCAATGTTCGGTCGGCTCCTTCAAATTTATCAAAGTTCCAACGCGGAATTTTTACGATCACATAATCCAAAGTTGGCTCAAATAAAGCCGAAGTCGATTTGGTAATTTGGTTTTGCAGTTCATCTAAATGATACCCCAAAGCCAATTTGGATGCAATTTTTGCAATTGGATACCCCGTTGCTTTGGATGCTAAAGCAGAAGAACGCGACACACGAGGGTTGATTTCGATAGCAACAATATCTTCTTTTTCATCTGGTGAAACGGCGAATTGCACGTTACAACCTCCAGCAAAATTTCCGATGGAACGCATCATCAAAATCGCGTAATCACGCATTTTTTGGAAAGTCGTATCCGATAAGGTCATTGCTTGCGCTACGGTAATAGAATCTCCGGTGTGGATTCCCATTGGATCCATATTTTCGATAGAACAAATGATAACAACATTATCGTTTTTATCACGCAAAAGTTCCAATTCATATTCTTTCCAACCTAGTAATGCCTTGTCAATTAACACTTCGTGAATTGGCGACATTTCTAATCCGTAAGTTAGTTTTTCGTCAAATTCTTCTTTAGAGTGCACGAAAGCGGCACCCGTTCCTCCAAGCGTAAACGAGGGACGAATTACTAAAGGGAAACCAAATTCTTGTGCTATTTCTTTTCCTTGCAAGAAGGAAGTGGCTGTTTTTGCTGGTGCTGCCGGAACTCCAATGCGCTCTAACAATTGTTTGAATTGCTCGCGGTCTTCGGTAATGTTGATGGCATTTACATCTACTCCGATTAATTTTACACCAAAGTCTTTCCAAATTCCTTTTTCATCGGCTTCCAAGCATAGATTTAATGCGGTTTGCCCTCCCATAGTTGGAAGAACGGCATCAATTTGTGGATGCTCTTTTAATATTTGGATTATCGATTTGGTTGTAAGTGGCAACAAATACACATGATCGGCCATGGATGGATCGGTCATGATGGTTGCTGGATTGGAGTTGATTAAGATTACTTCGATTCCTTCTTCACGAATGGAACGCGCTGACTGAGAACCAGCGTAATCAAATTCACATGCTTGTCCAATAACAATTGGACCTGAACCTATAATTAATACGGATTTTATAGTGTTGTCTTTTGGCATTGTAGTTTGTTTTAGACTTCTTAGAAATTTAGATTTCTTTGACTTTTATTTAGTTGTATGTTGTTTGTATTCTTTTTTTCTTAGCCCCGATAGCAGTGAAAATACTTTTTAAATTTTTCTTAAAATTAAAAAGATTGCAACGGATAGCGGGAAATAGCTTCAAAAACTTATTAAATTTTATAAACAAGTTTAAAAAAAAGCCGCTACTAATAAAAGTAACGGCTTGATATTGATTAGGATCTAATCATTATTTTTTGTGTCTAGGTTCGCTAGAAACAGTTAATTTATGTCTTCCTTTAGCTCTACGACGCGCAAGGACTTTTCTTCCATTAGCAGAAGCCATTCTGTCCATAAATCCGTGTTTATTTCTTCTTTTTCTTTTCGATGGTTGAAATGTTCTTTTGCTCATTGCTTTTTATCTTTAATCGTGTATTAATCTATTTTAATAGGCTCTTTTAAAACCGAGTGCAAATATACAAAGGTTTTTATTTCCTGCAAGTAGTTTTTTAAAAATATTTTAAAAACCTTTTATTACCTTTGTAGCCTAAATTAAATAAATTATGTTTCACAAAAATATCAAATTGATTCTTGCTGTGTTATTAATTGCTACTTCGGTATGGCAATTCACAGAAAGCAACATTGGAAATGGGATTTTTCTTATCTTATTAACGATCGTTCCTATTTTTCTTTACTATAAAAACGAATACATTTTAATGGCTTTTTTACAATTGCGTAAGCAAAATTTTGAAGGAGCTAATAAATGGTTGATGAAAATTAAGAACCCAGAAACGGCTTTAGTTAGAAAACAACAAGGGTATTACAATTACCTTCAAGGGTTGATGTTATCGCAAACAAATTTAATTCAGGCAGAAAAACACTTTAAAAAAGCAATTGAATTGGGATTAAGCATGGATTTGGATTTGGCTGTTGCCAAATTAAACTTGGCGGGTGTGGCGCTTTCTAGAAGAAGAAAACTAGAGGCAACCAACTTAATCAACGAGGTTAAAAAATTAGACAAGCAAGGAATGCTGAAAGATCAAATCAAGTTGATGAAAGATCAAATGAAGAAAATATAAGAAGACGGAAGTTGGGAGACGGAAGACGGAAGACGGAAGATGGAAGAAATAAAAAAAGGACTATTAAAGCCCTTTTTTTATTTTAGTATCCCGAAGTTGGGATTTCAATTACATATTTCTTTTTGGTTGGGTTGACTAATTTCTTATCGCGCAGCCAAGGATTGTGGATTTTAAGTATTTTATAATTGATTCCTTGTTTCTTAGCAAACACCGCCAAGTCGGAAATAGAACTATCAACTTCAATAGTTTTGGTTGGAATATTATCGTACATTTCGGTTTTATCTACTTCAAAACCATACAATTCTGGGTGTTTCATGATTTCTTTTAGAGCCAAAATTCGGAATACATAGCGCGAAGTTTCATCAGTTAGTAATAAATCATAGTAATCGGTTACTTGCTGTTCCACTATTTTAGTGTTTACACCATTCATACCTCCGTTATAAGATGCCGCGGCTAAGGTCCAGTTTCCGAATTTTTGTTTGGCGGCAACCAAATATTTACAAGCTGCTTCGGTAGCTTTTTGCAAATGATAGCGCTCATCCACGCCTTCATTTACTTCCATTCCTTTTTCTTTTGCGGTGTCGGGCATGAATTGCCAAACACCTTTGGCTCCCGATGGAGAAACGGCATTGGTTAGCGCACTTTCAATAACGGCCAAATATTTAAAATCATCGGGCACACCATATTGTTTTAAAATGGGTTCAATGATCGGAAAAGCTCTATTGGCGCGTTTCATAATTAATATGGTTGACGAATGCATGTTGGCATTCACCAATAATTCCCTATCCAATCGCTCGCGCACATCGGCAATTTGAAGGGGCGTTTTTTCTCCGGCAAAATCAATTGCGGTTGGAAAATACTGCGCCGTACCTTCGTGTAGTAATTTCTTTTTTTCTTCGGTTGAAATCGAAAAAACAAATAACAAACTAACAACAGCTAGTAGTAATAAGGCACCTAAAATAGAAGTTTTTTTCATTGAAAACAGAAATTGAATTGCTTGTAAAAGTAAAAAATCGAATCGGATTTAGTTTCCCGAATTTAAAATAATATTAGGTAAATGTTGGTTGAACCACCTGAACCGCATTAATATCATTATATGAGTTCCGCCTTTAACTGGAATATAGGAGTGGATATTTTTAGCAGGGAAAACCTCATCTAAGTCTCCATGAATGTGCACAACATTGGGGTCGGGATTTTGCCGATTCCAGCAAATTACTTGTTCAATCGCCCAATCCAAATAGTCTTTATTCTGCAAATGCAAATACTTTTCATACAGTTTTACTTTCTGCTTTAAGACGGTACCAAAAGTATATTGCAATATCTTTTCTGAATTTTCGAACATTCTAGTAGGAAGTAGCTTATATGCTTTGGTAGCTTTAGCCCATTTCATTCGCAATGGAAGTTCTTGCTTTGATTTTACACTTGAAATGATAATTATTTTTCTGAGATTCAAATAACTTGCCATTTCTTGCACTAAAATTCCACCGAATGAAACACCAATTAAAACCGCATTTTCACGAACCACTTTTTCGGCCATTCGTTTTGCATAGGAAGCCAATGTTTCTTTCTTTTCGGGTTGCACCCAATCCAATAGAAATACCTCAAAAGTAGCACTCGGCAATTCTATTCGTTCAAAAATAGAGGAGCTTGCTGCCATTCCGGGCATGAAATAAACTGGGATGCTATTCATAATTTAACTTAATTTCAGTGGGATTATCCATTAATTATTCCGAAATTTGCCTAAAATTAATCAATTAAAACAGATTTGGATTTGAACGAAGAAATAATTTTAGAAAAAATGGATATTAAAGACAATACCTTCGCTCGACAATTTGAGATCATGGTGGATGGAAAATTGCTTTCTCTTGAATATTCTTTTCAAGAAAAGAAAATTTTTCTGACTCGAATTAACCAACCTGATGGGTTTTCGGATGAAAATTTCCTAAATGATTTCTTGAAAAACATCATGGAAATTGCTTACGAACGCAAACTAAAAGTAGTTCCAATTTTGCCAAAAATTGCACTATTCTTTAGAAAAAATCCTACTTATAAAGACTTATTACCTCCAGGTATTAAGATATAACGTATTCCAAAATGAATTTGGAAGAACTCAACCAGAACCTACTTTCTTTTTTCGAAACGATCGAAAAATACTATGGTTGTGAAACCGAAATTACAGAAGGATTATTTAATGATCAACAAGATTTGGATCCCGAATTCACCACATGGAATTTATCTAAATTTGATTTGATTCGCTCCGCCTATCGTAAAAAAGGCGACCGATTTATGCTGGAAGGCTCGAGCATGTATTATGAAATTTCGGGTGAGAAAATTATTGCCTTTAAACAACCGGGGCGGCACAAGTATGAATTCATCGAACAATACAGTGAAACCGTTTTTCGGATAACGAAAATTAAGTTTGATTCGAGGTATTGAAGGAGATTCCTACGGAATGAGAGGCTTTTAGTGTGTTGAGATTCCTACGGAATGACAAAGGGAATGGCATAAGGAATGGCAAACGGGGCTTTGGTAGAGATTCCTACGGAATGACAAAAAGAATGGCAAACTGAATGGCAAAAAAAACACAAACTTGTCATTCCGTAGGAATCTACTTAAAATAATGGTTCCAAAATTCCAATTCAGGATTTCCCTCTTTTATTAAATTCAACTTTTTTACTCTAGAAAGATTTTTAATTTCCTTTTCCCGCTCAATTGCCTATTGAATCCAAGTAAACTTCTCAAAATAAATTAAATAATGCACATTGTAACGTGCAGAAAAACTTTTTGGATTTAGTTTGTTTTCATGCTCATGGAGCCTTCTTTTTAAATTATTGGTTACACCTGTATATAAAACAGTTCTGTTTTTGTTGGTTAGTATGTAAACATAAAATGTGTATATGCCTTCAGTATATTCAATCATAATTCCACACTTTATTACTTTTAGATTCCTACGGAATGACAAACGGAATGACAAACGAGGCGATTGTTTACCTAAATATACTAAAATTATGTTGGAATTAAAAGAGATTCCTACGGAATGTTAAACGGGTCGTTGGTTGAGATTCCTACGGAATGACAACATGGGAGTTGATCGTATACTAAATTTACTAAAATTCTATTGGAATTGAAAAAGATTACTAGGATTACACAATTGATAAATAATTTTAGTTTCAATGCGTCAAAATGCATACAAAATTCCTACAAAAAAAAATCACAATTGAATTCAAAGAAAAAAAATACCTAAGTCTAATTTAGGCAAAGCCACATAAAACATACATATTAACTTTTTACTGCCTTTACTAACTAGCAAAATAATTTAGTAATAAAATATAATTAATTGATAATTAGGTAAATTTAATACATATAACTTTAAATCAATTAATATGAAAAACACATTATTTTTTTTGCTTGGTTTTCTTGCAATAGAAATGCAAGGACAGTCTACATTTAATAACTTCTCACCAGATGTATTATTTGGCCCTAATTATCCGGTGAGATCTATAGATTTAAATAATGATGGAACTCCCGATTTTAGATTTCATCATATCTCTGATGGAGTAGTAACTCGTGTTTATTTAGAAACATTAAACGAAAATCAAATTTTAGTTCGTGATTCGGGTTTTCAACAAGTTGACCCTACAGTAAACTCTGTGCTCTTAACCACAAACCCATTTACAGTTTTCATGCCAACTCATCCTTCATTAACTCAAGTTAATGATGCTTTAGTAAATGAATATTTAACCATTTGTAATCAAATTGTATATTGGAGTACTAGTGATTCTGTTAATCAACAAGGTTTGATGTTGTATAATAATCCAGCAAATTTGGTTAATTTTTCAATGTCCGATCATTCGTGTTATGACTACTATTACTGCCGTGTTAAAATGCCTGGAACTAATAATTACCTATATGGTTACATACAAGCATTTGGTTATCTAGCAGGTACTCTTGGAGGTGTTTTAAATATTGGTGGCACTGGTTATAATCCTACCGTAAATGGAACAGCCAATTTTGATCCTTCTTGTCTTGTATTTGAAAACTATGAACCAGGACCACAAACTCCTGAACTTAGCAGTAATCAATATGCAAATAACGCCTCTATTTCCATTTTATCATTAGGAGGTCAAATAAAAATTATTAACCATGAAATATTCCCAATTAATGATTTACAATTTTCACTTTTCTCAATAACAGGAGCATTAATTTCAAAATCTGTTTTTACTATTTCTAGTGACAGTCAAATTACTATTAATGAAAGTGGATTGGAAAAAGGTATCTATTTAGTAGAATTAAATTGGGGTGATAAAAAATATTTTCAGAAAATAATTTTGTAATCGATTCTGATATTTTCACACAAATCAAAATAAATTTACCTACTATTTTTTATAATTCTTTAAACTCCATTCGCACGCTACCATCTTCATCAATGTGTGTGAGTCTTACCTGATGCAAGGTGTTCACCAATTCGGGATTCCAAGGTGTTTTTACTTTTACATAATTTTCGGTAAACCCATGAATGTACCCTTCTTTGTTCTCTCCTTCAAATAAAACCGTTCTATTTGTGCCAATTTGACTTTCATAAAAAGCACGGCGTTTTTTTACGGATAATCCTCGGAGCATTTTACTTCTTTTGGAACGCACATTCATAGGAACTACTCCGTCCATAGCAGCTGCTTCCGTATTATCTCTTTCTGAATAAGTAAAGACATGCAAATAGGAAATCTCTAAATCATTTAAAAAATGATACGTTTCTAAAAAATCTTGATCGGTTTCACCTGGAAAACCTACAATAACATCCACACCAATACAAGCATGAGGCATTACCTCTCTAATTTTTGAAACACGCTCCGAATATACCTCTCTTTGATAACGGCGTTTCATTTTCTTAAGAATTTCATTGCTTCCCGATTGTAATGGAATATGAAAGTGCGGCACAAAAGTGCGACTTTGAGAGACAAATTCTATAGTTTCATTTTTAAGCAAATTAGGTTCGATAGAGGAAATTCGCAAGCGCTCAATTCCTTCTACTTCATCCAATGCTTTTACTAAATCTAGAAAGGTATGTTCGTGTTTTTTATTTCCGAATTCACCTTTTCCATAATCACCAATATTCACTCCGGTAAGTACAATTTCTTTTATTCCTTGCTGGGAAATCTCCAAGGCATTTTTCAAAACATTTTCTAAAGCATCACTTCTAGAAATTCCTCTTGCAAGTGGAATGGTGCAATAGGTACATTTATAATCACAACCGTCTTGCACTTTTAAGAAAGCACGCGTTCGATCGCCTATTGAATAACTTCCAACATAAAAATCGGCTTCTTCAATCTCACACGAATGCACTTCTCCCCGATCGTTTTTTGATAAATCATTAATATAATCGGTGATTTTAAATTTTTCGGTAGCTCCAAGAACCAAGTCTACTCCATCTACAGCAACCAATTCTTCTGGCTTTAATTGCGCATAGCAACCCACCGCTGCAATGAATGCTTTGTCATTGAGCTTTGTAGCTTTTTTTACTATTTGCTTGAATTGCTTATCAGCATTTTCAGTTACCGAGCAGGTATTTATTACATAAATATCGGCAACTTCTTCAAATTCAACTCGGTCAAATCCTTCGTTTTGAAAATTTCTCGCAATGGTAGAAGTTTCGGAGAAATTAAGTTTACACCCAAGGGTGTAGAATGCTACTTTCTTTTTGTTTTCCATAGGTAAACTCAATCAATGAAATCGTTGTCAAAAAATTGAGAGAGCAAATATAGTTATTTTTGAAAGTCAAATAAAACTATTCTTTTCTATACTTCTTTGTTTCTTCAAAAACATGCTCTAAGATGGCAGCATCTTCGGTGGTAAATTCTACATTTCGGCGCGCCATAACAATTTTAGCCGTTTGAAAAGCCTTACTCGTTTGATACGTTGTAAATCCGGAAGCGCCGCCCCAAGAGAAACTTGGTACAAAATTTCGGGGAAACCCAGAACCAAAAATATTGGCACTTACCCCAACCACGGTTCCAGTATTGAACATGGTATTGATTCCGCATTTACTGTGATCCCCCATCATCAATCCACAAAATTGAAGTCCGGTTTGCGCAAAATTCTCCGTTTCGTAACTCCACAATTTTACCGGTTCGTAATTGTTTTTTAAGTTAGAATTATTACTATCGGCACCAATATTACACCATTCTCCTAAAACCGAATTTCCTAAAAATCCATCGTGCCCTTTATTGGAATAACCAAAAAGTACCGAATTATTTACTTCTCCACCAATTACCGAATGCGGTCCCACAGTTGTTGCTCCATATACTTTGGTTGCCAATTTCACTCTTCCCGATTCGCATAAAGCAAATGGACCTCTAATTACTGAACCTTCCATAATCTCCGAATTGGCACCGATATAAATTGGGCCTGTGGATGCATTTAATGTAACAAATTCCAGTTTGGCACCTTCTTCAATAAAAATATTTTCAGGAGCAATAACATTCACCGATTTGGGTATCGCTTGCGACTTTCTATCTGCGGTAAGCAACTCAAAATCTGCACGAATTGCAGCATCATTTTTAGAAAAAATATCCCAAGTATGTGCTACAGTCATCACTTCGTCTTGGTGATCCATAATTTCATAGGTGTCAAAATCTACTTCATCTTGCGACTCGGAAGTAAAAAAAGCTATAACCGTGTCACCAGCAAATAGCGCTTGATTGGATTTTAGATTTTTTATTTTTTCTACCAAAATTGGATTCGGCAAAAATGAAGCATTAATCATTACGTTGCTTTCCATTTCCACCATTGGATATTTTTCCGAAAGGTACTCTTCTGTCACTGTGGTAGTCGTATACCCTAGATATTTTTCCCATTTTTCTCTAATAGTCAAAATACCTATTCGAATATCTGCAACCGGCCTTGTAAAAGTAAAAGGTAACAATGCGTCACGAACCGTTCCGTCAAAAAGTATGTAATTCATGGTAGAAGTTTAAAATTTAGGAGTAACAAACCATACATGGAGTTTAACTCAGTTCAAAAGTACGAACTTTTAATAAATAAAAAAACCTCCCATAAAATGGAAGGTCTTAATAAAATTTGAACACTTAAAAAAACTACTTAGCTTTCTTAGCGTATTTGCTGTTGAATTTATCAATACGTCCTGCAGTATCGATAAGTTTAGATTTACCTGTGTAAAATGGGTGCGAAGTTCTAGATATCTCCATTTTATAAACTGGATATTCAACTCCTTCGTGAGTGATAGTTTCTTTAGTTTCAACTGTTGATTTAGTGATAAAAACATCTTCGTTTGACATGTCTTTAAAAGCAACTAATCTGTAATTTTCTGGGTGAACTCCTTTTTTAATTTTGTAAATCTTTATTGGTTATGAAGTAGTTTATTCTGAAGCTTTAATTAAAAAGGTATGAATGCGCTACAACTTTTATTATTCTGTTTTTAATATTTAAGAGTGCAAAAGTACAATTATTTTTTAATTAACAAACGATTGCCGCACTTTTTTTATTTGAAATATATAATAAACGATAATAATGGAATTAGTATATTTGTAGATTAATTTTAATTTGTGCAAAATGGAAAATAAAGTTACTCCATCTAAATCCGGAATTACTCTTGGAGTATTATTCGGTTTAATAATGGTATTACAATTTGTAATTACCTTCATAATAGGTATTGAAAAATTGGCAGGTAGTAGTTTTGGAATAATAATAAACCTGTTAAACTATTTAATTCTCCCAATTGTTTTTATCTATTTGGGATGTACTAATTATAAAAAAATAAATAATGGTTTTGTCACTTTTTCAGAATGTTTGAAAATTGGAGTTTCAATTGCTATTATAGCTGCAATAATCTATGCAGTATTTAATTTGATATTTAATTTAATTTTTCCTGATTTTGGTGATCAAATTCTTGCTATTACTAAATCTGAAATCTTAAAGAAAAACCCTAACATGACTTCAGAACAAATTGAAATGGCTCTTTCAATGACAAAAAAATTCATGAGTCAATATATTGTCTTTCCGGTAACGATAGTTATGTATGCGTTTTTCGGATTGATATATTCTCTGATTGTTGGTGCTATTGTAAAAAAAGATCCTAATCAAAGCTTCTAAAACTTAATGAATTTATCTATAATCATTCCGTTATTAAACGAGCAAGAGTCGTTGCCCGAATTGCATTCTTGGATTGTAAAAGTCATGCAAGCCAATCAATATTCTTATGAAGTAATTTTCATAGATGATGGCAGCACCGATGATTCTTGGCATGTAATTGAAGATTTGAATTCAAAAGACTCCAATGTAAAAGGAATTCGTTTTTTAAGAAATTACGGAAAATCGCAGGCCCTACATGCGGGATTTAACAAAGCCGAAGGCGAGGTAATCATTACCATGGACGCCGATTTACAAGACAGCCCAAATGAAATTCCGGAGCTTTACCAAATGATCACCAATGGAAATTATGATTTGGTTTCGGGTTGGAAAAAGAAGCGTTACGATCATGTGGTGACAAAAAATCTTCCTTCAAAATTATTTAATTGGGCTGCCCGAAAAACTTCTGGGGTTTATTTAAATGATTTTAACTGCGGATTAAAAGCATATAAAAACATAGTAATTAAGAACATCGAAGTATCGGGTGAAATGCACCGCTACATTCCGGTATTAGCAAAAAATGCAGGATTTAGTAAGATTGGTGAAAAAGTGGTAATCCACCAAGCAAGAAAATACGGTGAATCAAAATTTGGAATGAGTCGATTTATCAATGGTTTCTTAGATTTAATTACCATTTGGTTTTTAACCCGCTACGGAAAAAGACCGATGCACTTTTTTGGAGCAGCTGGAGTATTGATGTTTCTAATCGGATTGATATCTACCGCTTCCATAATAATCATCAAATTAACCAAACTGTTTGTTTTTCATGAGCCAACCATATTAGTAGCTCAAAACCCATTGTTTTATATTGCCCTAACCTCCATGATTATTGGTTCCCAATTATTTCTTGCCGGATTTTTGGGCGAGATAATACTTCGAACCAAAAACAACGAAGAGCGATACAAAATTGCTTCTGAAATAAATTTATAATACAAAAGAAACGATAATTTCTATTAAAGTTATTCCTATAAATGCAAATTGAACAAACCCTATTAAATAAAATAAACGAGTGGCTGACTCCAGTTTTTGATAAAGAAACACAAGATGCCATTAGAGAAATGATGGCTTCTGCACCAAAAGAACTTGAAGAAAGTTTTTATAAAAATTTGGAGTTTGGAACTGGTGGAATGCGCGGAATTATGGGCGCAGGAACCAACAGAATCAATAAATATACTTTAGGAAAAAATACCCAAGGAATTTCTGATTATTTAAAAAAGGTTTTTCCAGGTGAAGCATTAAAAGTAGTCATCGCTTATGATTGCCGACACAACAGCAATACCCTAGCAAAAACGGTTGCTGATGTTTTTTCTGCAAATGGAATTCACGTTTATTTGTTTTCAGATTTACGCCCTACACCCGAATTATCGTTTGCATTAAAACATTTAAAATGTCACGCCGGAATTGTATTAACTGCATCCCACAATCCGCCAGAATACAACGGATACAAAGTATATTGGCAAGATGGCGGACAATTAGTTCCACCTCAAGATGCCGAAATTATTCAAGTTATTGAAGCGCTTTCTTACGACCAAATTAAATTTGATGCCAATGAAAATTTAATTGAATATATCGATACAGAAGTTGATGAAGCGTTTACAAATTCAACTATAGAGAATGCAAGCTTTAGTACATCGGCTGCAGCAAAAGAAAATTTAAAAATTGTATATACCTCACTTCACGGAACTTCAATTAAATCAATTCCCGGAGTTTTGGCAAAAGCTGGTTATTCCAATGTGAATATTGTTGCCGAGCAAGAAGTACCTGATGGTAATTTTCCAACAGTTAAATCACCCAATCCAGAGGAGCCTGAGGCATTGACTATGGCATTGGAATTAGCAGAAAAAGTGAATGGAGATATCGTTGTTGGTACAGATCCCGATTCAGATCGTTTGGGTGTTGCCGTGAGAGACACCAATGGCAAAATGATTTTACTGAATGGTAATCAAACCATGGTAATCATGACGGCTTTTTTACTAGAGCAATGGAAACGAGCAGGTAAATTAAATGGGAAGCAATTTATTGGATCTACCATAGTATCTACCCCAATGATTATGGAACTTGGATCTACTTATGGAGTAGAATGTAAAGTGGGTCTTACCGGTTTTAAATGGATTGCTAAATTCATTAAAGATTTTCCTGAGTTGAAATTTATTGGCGGTGGCGAAGAAAGTTTTGGATTTATGGTAGGAGATGCCGTTCGCGATAAAGATGCAGTTGCAGCAACTTTGTTGGTTTGTGAAATTGCAGCTCAAGCTAAAGCAGCTGGAAGTTCTTTATATCAAGAGCTATTAAACTTGTATGTTGACTACGGATTTTATAAAGAGCATTTAATTTCGTTAACCAAAAAAGGAATTTCAGGTTTAGAGGAGATCAAACAAATGATGATCAACTTGCGTGAAAATCCGGTTTTAGAAATTGACGGACAACGTGTGGTTTGCATTGAAGATTACCAAAATTCGACTGCAAAGAATATGTTTACCGGTGAAACAGAGGCTATTGCTATCCCAAAATCGGATGTACTTATTTATTATCTGGAAGATGGATCAAAAATATGTGCTCGACCAAGCGGAACTGAACCAAAAATTAAATTCTATTTTAGCGTCAACGCACCTTTAGATAAAGTTGAAAATGCCGCTGCAGTTGAAAAAGAATTAGATCAAAAAATCAATAATATTATTGCTGCAATGCAATTAAAATAATGGACGAAAATTTAAAGAAGATATTTCCATTTGTTAAACCATATAAATTTCATGTGGTTTGGAATGTAATTTACAATATTCTATATGCTTTATTCAGCACCTTGTCTTTCATCGCATTAATTCCGATGATGCAAGTTTTATTTGACAATGCCGAAAAAGTAACAGAAAAACCTGTTTACACATCTATTTGGAAAATAACAAAATACGGTAAAGAGTATTTATATTATTACATAACTGATTTACAAAACAATAGCGGACCGCAATATGCTTTATTACTTGTGGTTAGCTTAGTAATAACAACCTTTTTATTTAAAAACTTATTTAATTATTTGGCATCAAATCACTTAATGCACTTAAAAAATGGAGTGCTAAAAGATTTGCGTATTACAATGTTCACCAAAATAATTGACTTACCTATTTCATTTTATTCCGAAAAAAGAAAAGGTGATATTATGGCTCGTATGCTTGGTGATGTTGGTGAAGTTCAAAATTCATTTTTTTCAATTTTGGAATTGATTGTTAAAGAACCCATGACCATTATTTTCACCATAATAGCCATGTTCGCAATTAGTGTAAAATTGACCATTTTTGTATTTATCTTCATTCCGATTTCTGGCTACATCATCTCAATAATTGGAAAATCTTTAAAGTCAAAATCTCAAAACCTACAATCAGAGGGAGGCTATTTAATTTCGATAGTAGAAGAAAGCCTTTCCGGATTAAAAGTGGTTAAAAGTTACAATGCGGAAAATAGCTTTAAAAGAAGGTTTAATGATTCTGTAGGTCGTTTATTAAAGCTATCCAATAGCATTGGCCGAAAAAACAATTTAGCATCTCCCTTTAGTGAGTTTATGGGAATCATTGTAATTGCCGTGTTACTTTGGTTTGGTGGAAATATGGTTCTTGTTGACAAGCTACCAAATGGCAAAGCAGTTCTTGAAGGCGCTCAATTTTTAGCGTATATGGGATTAGCATATAATATCCTAACTCCAGCAAAATCAATTTCTAAAGCAACTTACGCTGTTAAGAGCGGAATGGCTGCAGCACAGCGTGTTTTTGAAGTATTGGAGGTGCAAAATGCCATTACGGATAAACCAAATGCTTTAGTTAAAGCATCTTTTGATAATGAAATAGCAATTGAAAATATTAATTTCAAATATGAAGATGAAAATGTATTAAAGAATTTTTCACTTCAAATACCAAAAGGGAAAACCGTGGCTTTGGTTGGCCAATCGGGAAGCGGAAAAAGTACCATCGCCAACTTACTAACGCGTTTTTATGATGTTCAAGAAGGATCCATAAAAATAGATGGAACCGACATAAAAGACATGACCATGAACTCGCTTCGAAATATGTTGGGATTGGTAACACAAGACTCTATTCTTTTTAATGACACCATAAAAAACAACATTCTGATTGGTAAAGAAAATGCAACCGATGAGGAGATTATAGCAGCTTTAAAAGTCGCAAACGCCTATGAATTTGTGAAAGATTTACCTAATGGAATTTACACCAATATTGGGGATGCTGGAAACAAACTTTCAGGCGGTCAAAAACAACGATTGAATATTGCTCGTGCCGTATTAAAAAATCCGCCGATTATGATTTTGGATGAGGCAACTTCAGCATTGGATACCGAAAGCGAAAAATTTGTTCAATTAGCATTAGAAAACATGATGCAAAATAGAACGTCAATTGTAATTGCACACCGACTATCAACAATTCAAAAAGCGGATAAAATTGTGGTAATGCACCGCGGTGAAATTGTAGAACAGGGAACACATGATGAGCTTCTTGCACTAAACGGGACCTATTCTAAACTTGTACTAATGCAAAGTTTCGAATAATGTACCATTATTTTATTGGGAAATATTCTTGTGCTTTTAATTCTTTAGAAAGTAAATCTAAATAATAGTAGTGCACTTTATCTTCTTTGTCAAAAGAACCATTTTTATTAATGTCTTCTATGGTTCTAAAATACAATCTAGAAATAGATTCTATGCAATTCCAGTCTAGTAACTCTTGAAAATCATTCGATAACTTGGTAAAATTAGCACCATTGATAGAGCTGATATAAAGTGATTTGATATCGTCATTATTCAACTTGCCATCCTTATTGGTATCCGAATCTGCAAGGGTGTAAACTAAAAATTGTTTCTTGGTTTTATCCGCAGTATTTTTTAAATAGGTAGCAGTTTGTATCAGGATTTGTTTTTCTGTTAAAGAAACAATAGAATCCTTCCCTATTTCCTGAAATTTTAAATTTTGTAAATATCCTGTTATTTCAAATTCATTATTATCAGAAATGGCAAAGCTTTGCTGTGAATTTGACCTAGAATACGATTCATAACCAATATTTAGATCTCCAATTGGGTGAATTAGAAAATTAGTTCCTGAAAAATTAATTGGTAAATCAGCTACTTTTATCGAAGAAGTATCGGCTTTAACAGCTACTTTATCTTTGGCATTCGTATCATAAGACACTTTTGGAGTTTCTTTATTTTCCTTGCAACTTAGTAAAAGTGAAGCTAAACACACAACAAAAAATTTGAAATTAGTTTTCATAAGAAATAAATTTATCAATCAAATTTAGTGAAAATTACAATCTCGCTGTCAATTTAATATTAAAAACACGCGTTGTCATGTAATTCGGAATTCCGTATTGATTTTTAGAATACGCATCCCTAACCCACGTATTTGTAATTGCATTTTGGTTATTGAACATGTTGTAAATTTCAAAACCAAGAGACAAATCGTTGAATTTTTTCAACCAATGCCCTTCTGGACGCTCATTATTTTTCTCGGTAAACAAATAGGAAAAACCTACATCTACACGGCGGTAATCTCGTAAACGACTTTGGTATTCATAAGCATCCGCATAAGATGGAGAACCTCCAGGCAGTCCAGTATTGTAGGTTAAATTCAAGTACAATTTCACATTTGGAATGTTTGGCATATAATCTTGGAATAAGATTCCGAATTTTAAACGCTGATCGGTTGGTCGCGCTATATATCCTTTTCCGTCTTGATTTTCTTCGGTTTTCATGTATCCAAAACTAAACCAAGATTCGGTTCCAGGAACAAACGCACCATTTAACCTACAATCAAAACCGTATGCATAGGCTACCGCATCGTTATTTGCTCTATAGCGAATTCTTACATTTTCAAGAGTATAGGTATTTACATCGCTCATCGATTTGTAATAAGCCTCACTTACCAATTTAAAAGGTCGGTTCCACATTTTAAAATTATAGTCATTGCTTAAAACAAAATGAACAGATTTTTGTGCTTTTACATTCGGATTTACGGCACCATATTGATCGCGCAATTCTCTGTAAAAAGGCGGTTGGTAATAAAATCCGGTTGAAAAACGAAAGATCATATCTTTTTCCCAATTGGGTTTCAATGCAATTTGTGCACGCGGACTCACAACAGTTTGACTTTTTGCATCGGCAGAAACATCACCCGAAACCATCCAGTTCTGCGCTCTTACACCCGCATTCAACCAAAGCTGGTTCTCACCAAGTGTAGTTTTTGTACTCCATTGGGCGTAACCCGAAAATCGATTGATTGAAACAAAATTCAACGCCCGCACATTTTGATAAGGAACTAATGGACCTGTATAAACCGGTGAATACGGCTCGTCTCTTGGCGGTACATTTGGAGGATTCACATTAAATCCCGAATCATTTAAAACTTCCCATTCTACAATTCGATCCCGAATACTTTCATGAGTGTATTTCAATCCCCATTCTAATTGATTTTTGTTTTTCAGATTGTGATTCCCTTTTATTTCTCCGTTAAAAATTAAGGCATCTAAATCATTACGAGCATGGTTTAATTGACTTCCAATAGCTCTGTTGTAGGTTACATTTCCAAATGTTTCCGAGCCAATATTAGTATCCACTTCACCAAGAAAATAGGCAGCATCAATATCATAATATTCTTGCTCTTGCGTATGGTAAGCAGAAGCAATCAATTTATAAGTGCTTTTTTCTGAAGCGATGTAATTGGTTTTGAAAGCACCAAATAATGTTTGGTATTGGTCTTTTTCTTGTCCTTCGTAAAAAATTTGCAGTGCAATTGGATTGCTTAAAGTTCCAAAGTTTGTTTGGCGCGTTAAGGGTTGGTAATTGTACTTATTTTGTGAGATATTTCCTAGAAAGCTAAACTGAACTTTCTTATTTAAATTGTAATTTACATTCGTTTGAATATCGGCAAAAGTCGGCCGGTAATTGGTTTGCGTTTCTTGGCTGTTTACCAAAAGAGAATTGTCGCGGTAACGAATTCCGGTGATGGCGCTCCATTTTTTGCTTTTAGAAATTCCTTCCACAGAAACATTACCTCCAAGCATGCTGGCTTCTAATGATGCTCCAAATTTAGTTGGCTTTCTATAGGTTATATCCAAAACAGAGGACATTTTATCTCCGTATTTTGACTGAAAACCCCCAGCCGAAAAATCAATATTCTGAATTAAATCGGTGTTGGTGAAACTCAATCCTTCTTGTTGACCCGAACGTACTAAAAACGGACGGTAGATTTCAATTTCATTTACATAAACCAAATTCTCATCATAATTTCCACCACGAACGGAATATTGAGAGCTTAATTCGGTGTTGGAAGTAACCCCTTGAAGTGTTTTAATAATACCCTCTACTCCACCCGACAAACTAGGAACTTTCTTAATCACATCGGTATCAATACTCACAATTCCTTGAACTCTTTTTTTGCTTGTAGTAATGACTACGTCTTCAAGTTGTTCGTTTTTCGAACTCATTATCGGATTATAATCTAAAACTTCTTTCGGTTTTAGCTCAAAGGTAGCTGTGATTCTTTTTAACGAAATATGGGTGTAAACCAAAACTACTTTTTGATTTGACGGAATCTCAATTACATAAAATCCATTGGAATTTGTAACAGAAGATTTACTTTGATAACTTACATTTACTCCTTCTACTGGTTTTTTATTTTCATCTAAAACCACACCGGTAACTTTTGCATTTTGAGCAAAAATGAAAGTGCTAATTAGAAAAAAAAGTAGCGATAAAACTCTATTTCTTGTTTTCAAATGAATTGAATTATTTTTGACTTCTATTAAATTGCGTTTCAAAGATAGTGGAATTTCCTACATTATCAGTTACGATCACTTTCAATTTATTGGAACCTTCAAAAAGCAAACTATCCTTAAAAACATGTGTGATTTTATTCAACTTAGACTCATATTCAAATAAAATCCATTGGTCGTTGAGATAACCATTATAAGTTTTAACACCAGAAAAATCATCTGAAATAGTCAAACTAATACTTTTTTGATCGCTTATCCATTTGCCCTCGATATTTTTGTCTATTTTTATTTTTGGAGCTATGGTATCACGCATTAATGCAAATTGACTTAATGTTTTTGCTTTAGAGGTAAAGGAATTTCCGTTAAGTTTTGTTGGATTGTACGTCCATTTTTTTCCATTGTAAGATGCAATAAACATTTTCTTTTTTTCCTCATCGGAAGCTTTTTCATCAGTTGCGGTGATAGTGAAATTAGTATGCGCTGGGACGGTATCTTCATGTAAAATTAAAACCTTGTTTTTAACTTCAAAATTCAGGTAGAAATCATCATAAAATGTGCCTGCAGGAAAAAACACCGAAAAATTATCTTTTTCAAATAGGGCATCCACTTTTGCTTTTACAAAATAATTGGTTGGTTTAATTGGGTTCAAAACTTTTGCAGGTTGATTTGAATACTGAATTGGAACCGTAATAACCGTTTTATTTTGATTGAAATCAGACACTTCAATACGTTGACTACTAGTGAAATTAGGTGTTACATCATAGATTCCGTTAGCTACATTTTGATAAATATTACTCCAATTAAATGGATTTTTCATGAATAATTTTTGAACGCGTTGGTGCGTTTTTTTATATCTTCCATAATCAATTAATGCATTTACATAGCGCGCATCATCAAATTGCATTTGATCCAATTCATATCCAAAAATTGGAGTGCCGTTAGAAATTAATTGGGTTTTATAAGCCCCATTTGCATTGTAAGAAACATCGTCCCAATCAGCAGAATTTATTCCTAAGCCTATTTTTCCCGAAGCCAAAACTTTATCTGAAATATAAGTTCCGTCTTTTTGTAATGACAAACTCAACATCACCGGAATTTTTGATTCATTTACAACTGAATTCTCATCAATTGGATATACATAAACTCCTGAAACAATTGGTTTTTTTGTGTCTTTCAAATCCAAACCAAAAAATAATGGATTGATAATTTTTTCTGTTTTACTATCTCGAAATTCAAAGTGCAAATGCGGTCCTTCGGAACCTCCTGTATTTCCAGAAATGGCAATAATTTGATTTTTGGTAACCGGCAATTCATTGGGCTTGAAATATTCTTCTATTTCATAACTTTTGGCTGCGTATTGCAACTCTTCAATTTTATTTTGAATGGCTCCAACAGCTTTTTGCAAATGACCATAAACCGTAGTATATCCGTTAGGATGGGTAATATAAATAGCTTTACCATAACCACCTGATGCAATTTTAATTCGAGAGACATACCCTTCTGCGGAAGCATGAACATTCAATCCTTCCTTTTGATTGGTTTTAAAATCAAATCCTGCATGAAAATGATTGGGTCGCAATTCACCAAAATTTCCAGAAAGTTGCATCGGAACTTCCAATGGTGGAACAAAATAATCTTTGGGATACTGATTTTGTGAAAAACAAAAAAAGGAGCTTAAAAATACTAGCGGGAAAAATTTCATTAATAAATTGGTTTTGGCTAATTTACAAAATAAGTAAGATACAAAAAAATAAGTGAAATTATTTTTAATAAGTTCATGTTTTCCAAAATGTTAGTAATGTATTGAAAAATAAATATTTTTTTTAGCAAAAAATATTGCTTTAATAGATTAGGAATTATAAATTTGTAAGATTAAGTAATGAATAGTGTTACAGATGAGTGAAATCACCGAAATAATAGATACTCTAGAAGCAAAAATTCAGAAATTGTTTTTGAAAATCAACAGTTTGGAAGAAAAAAAGCAGGAGTTAGAAAAAAAACTAGCTATTTCAGCGGATTCAAATCAAAATCAAAATTTAGTTATTGAGCAACTAAAAAAAGATGTTGAAACTCTAAAATTAACCAATTCACTACTTGGCAGTGAAGATTATAAAAGAGATACGAAGCTTAAAATAAATTCATTAATTAGAGAAATAGATTACTGTATTTCACAGATAGCAGATTAAGACTATGAATGAAAAGCTTAAAATTAAATTATCAATTGCAGATCGAGTTTACCCGTTAACAGTAAATCCTTCTCAGGAAGAAGCTATGCGAAGTGCTTCCAAAAAAATTGATAATATGATTAAGCAATTTGAAGAAAATTATGCTGTTCGTGATAAACAAGATGTTTTGGCCATGTGTGCTTTACAATTTGCTTCTCAATTGGAACAAAAAAATGTGGATAACGCTATAGATGGAACCGAATCTATAGAGCGATTGGCAAAAATTAATGATTTATTAGATCAATATCTAAAATAATAGTTCAAAATACGTTCTTACAAATAGACTAAAAATACTGCCTACATTAGTTCATTTTTGGTAAACTCAACACTAACAAATTAAAGTGAGTGAATCATCGTTACTATAGTATGCCCGCTTCGTGTGGGAAACTTGAACAACGAGTTAACTCAAAACTTGTCTTTACGAGTTTATACAAGCAATTAATGTAGGTTTTTTTTATATAATTTTTTTTAAATCAAAACATGGACATAGTATCTATAATTATCGGATTGGTTGGTGGATTAGCAGGAGGTTTTACCATTACTAAAGTATTGGAAAAAAGCACCGCATCCAACCTACTAAAAAACGCCAAAAAAGAAGCAGCATCAATATTGAAAGATGCAAATCTTGAAGGAGAAAACATCAAAAAAGACAAATTATTACAAGCCAAAGAGAAGTTTCTGGAGTTAAAATCAGAGCATGAAAAAGAGATTTTATCTAAGGATAAAAGAATGGCTGAAGTAGAAAAAAGAATTCGAGATAAAGAGTCGCAAGTTTCTAGTGAATTAGCAAAAGCTAAAAAAGTAAACGACGACTATGAAGCTAAAACAGCTGAATACGAATCAAAACTTGAGGTATTAAATAAGAAATACCAAGAAGTTGAAAAAATGCATAAAAGCCAAGTAGAACAACTTGAAGTTATTTCGGGATTGTCTGCTGAGGATGCTAAAGAGCAATTGGTTGAAAGCTTAAAAGCAGAAGCCAAAACTAAAGCTATGGCCCACATTCAAGACACTATTGAAGAGGCTAAACTTACTGCTCAACAAGAGGCTAAAAAAGTAATCATCAACACCATTCAACGTGTAGGAACAGAAGAAGCGGTAGAAAACTGCGTTTCTGTTTTCAATATCGAATCGGATGATGTGAAAGGCAGAATCATTGGTCGTGAAGGTAGAAATATCCGTGCTCTAGAAGCGGCAACCGGTGTTGAAATCATTGTAGACGATACGCCTGAAGCAATTATTCTATCTTGTTTTGATCCAGTAAGAAGAGAAATTGCGAGACTTTCATTACATAAATTAGTTACGGATGGTCGTATTCACCCTGCTCGAATTGAAGAAGTAGTAGCAAAAACGACTAAACAAATAGAAGAAGAAATTGTAGAAGTTGGTAAACGTACTGTTATTGATTTAGGAATTCACGGATTACACCCTGAACTAATTAAAACAGTAGGAAGAATGAAATACCGTTCTTCTTATGGCCAAAACTTGTTACAACACTCGCGCGAAGTTTCTAAACTTTGTGGTATTATGGCTGCAGAACTTGGACTGAATGTAAAATTGGCTAAACGCGCCGGTTTACTTCACGATATTGGTAAAGTGCCAGACGCTGAAAGCGATTTACCACACGCATTACTAGGTATGCAATGGGCTGAGAAATATGGCGAGAAAGAAGAGGTTTGCAACGCAATTGGAGCTCACCACGACGAAATTGAGATGAAATATTTAATTTCTCCGATTATTCAAGTTTGTGATGCGATTTCGGGTGCAAGACCAGGAGCACGTCGTCAAGTATTGGATTCATACATCCAAAGATTGAAAGACCTTGAAGAAATTGCTTTCGGATTTAACGGAGTTAAAAACGCTTATGCTATTCAAGCGGGTCGTGAGTTACGTGTGATTGTAGAAAGTGAAAAAGTAAATGACGATATGGCTTCAAGTTTATCATTTGAAATTTCTCAAAAAATACAAACAGAAATGACGTATCCAGGTCAGGTGAAAATTACCGTTATTAGAGAAACAAGAGCGGTAAATATTGCTAAATAATAGTGCTAAAATTTATTATAAAAAAAAGCCTGTCTGATGACAGGCTTTTTTATTTTCTGGGATGGTACGCATTTACTATTTGCGTTAAATGTTTTCTATCTAAATGCACGTATATTTCGGTTGTGGTTATCGACTCGTGACCAAGAAGTAATTGGATGGACCGCAAATCGGCACCATTTTCTAATAAATGCGTCGCAAAAGAATGCCGAAGCGTATGCGGACTAATAACTTTATTTAGGTGTATTGCAACGGCTAAATCTTTGATAATGGTAAATATCATGGCCCGCGTGAGTTGTTTACCTCTACGATTTAAAAACAAGGTATCTTCATGCCCTTTTTGAATAACCAGGTGACTCCGTATTAAATCCTTATACATTAGGATGTATTTCTGCGTGACATCGCTAATTGGAACAAAACGTTGCTTATCTCCTTTCCCAGTAATTTTAATAAAACCTTCATCAAAAAATAAATCAGATATTTTTAAAGTTACCAATTCGGATACGCGCAATCCACAACCATATAAAGTTTCTAAAATGGCCCTGTTGCGTTCGCCTTCTGGTTTTGATAAATCGATGGCAGAAATTAAATTATCAATATCTTGAACCGAAAGGGTATCCGGCAGTTTTCTACCTAATCGGGGAGCCTCTATGAGCTCCATAGGGCTATCGGTGCGATAATCTTCAAATATCAAATAAGAAAAGAAACTTTTTAATCCAGAGATGATTCGGGCTTGAGATCGCGCATTCACCTCTTTGGAAATGGAATAAATAAATTGCTGAATAACTTCTTCTGAGATTGTAATTGGAGAAACTGAAAGGGCATTTTGCTCTAAAAACAAACACAATTTCTCAATATCCAAAGTGTAATTATCTATTGTATTTTTAGATAAACCTCTTTCAATTTTAAGAAACGACTGGTAGCTTTTTAAATAGGTATTCCAATTCATACCTACAAAGTAACGAGAAAAGAAGCAATAAAAAAAACCACCCGATTTCTCGAGTGGTTTAAAGATCATTCTATGATAAATTAGAATTTATAAGCTAATCCAAAGTTAATTTTAGATAAATCTAAACCTAATTTAAAATTAGTTGCAGCTTCTGCACCAGATACATCAGCTTTTGCAGTAGAATAACTTAAAATTGCAAAAGAAGTTTCAAGTGCTAAATTTTTAGATACAAAATAGTTAAATCCTGGAGCAACTCCAAATCCCATTCCATTAACTTTTACAGAACCAGGATCCATAGTCATTGTTAAATAATCAAACTCTCCGTGAACAAAACTAGAAAACTTCGAAGAAGGAGTAAAATAATATCTACCCATTAAAGCTAGACCAACTGTACTTGTTTTTGACTCTGTAGAAGAAGATGTAGCTTTAGCTGTTGCGTTAGAAATGTTCAAACCTAAACCTAAAGCAAAGTTTTCAGATACAAAGTAACCTAAACTAGGAGCTAAAGTGAATGCACTTTCTTGGTAATTACCCGAAGCAGCCCATTTTGAATTTGAAAGATTAATACTTCCAGACATAAATACGTCTCCTTTTGAAAAACCTTCATTTGATTTTTCTTGTGCATTAGCAAATGATAATGCAAATACTGCAGCAGCAGTTAATAAAAATTTTTTCATAATTAATTTTTGTTAAATGTT
This sequence comes from Flavobacterium sp., assembly GCF_046073885.1. GTDB lineage: Bacteria > Bacteroidota > Bacteroidia > Flavobacteriales > Flavobacteriaceae > Flavobacterium. The sequence continues at coordinate 720 of NZ_JBJTND010000040.1, read as the reverse complement.
AATATAGTAAATTTATATTAAAACATTTCATTTCAGCCAAAGTAACGAAGTTAGTTATTAACAATAATCCATCTCCTATTAAAGCTCCAAAACACAGAAAAACAACGTATTAAAATTAATTATTAGCAATCCTACTCAAATGTGATTTTTATATAAAAAAAAACCACTCCATTTCTGGAGTGGTTTTTAAAATATAACTAACAAATATTAGAATCTGTAAGAAACTCCAAAAGTTGGTTTAGTAAAGAAATTATTAAACTCATTCAAGTTAATGTTCATTGAAGAAGTTGAAGAATTTCCAGTTTTAGAAGAGTCATAAGAAATTACATTTCCTAAACCAAAGTTGATAGCAACTTTTGAAGTTAAGAAATAGTTCATTCCTAAACCAGCACCAAAACCTAAAGTAGAAGTTTTTTCAGCACCGTTTCCACCATTATCATCTGAACCAAAGTTCAAACCAAAGCTAGTGTAAGTTTTAAATCTCTCACCTAAGTTTAAGAAATAATATCTTGCACCTACAGCTACATTAGAAGTAGCTCTTGTAGTAGAACCCGTTTTAGAGCTACCAATTCCAAGACCTAATTCTAAAGCGAAATTATCATCAATAAAATAAGCAACATCTGGTCCAATCATTGAAGAAGAAGTTTTAGTGCTTACACCACCTACATCTGTAGTAGATGAACTAGTCATGATGTTACCACCTAAAACGATGTCTCCTTT
>NZ_JBJTND010000039.1:0-13343 GCF_046073885.1 Flavobacterium sp. | reverse complement strand
GAATGCCAAGAATTGCTGACGAAGTTGAAAAATTCTTTGGTAAAAAAGCTTCTAAAGGAGTTAATCCAGATGAAGTTGTGGCAATTGGAGCTGCTATTCAAGGAGGTGTACTTTCTGGTGATGTGAAAGACGTATTATTATTAGACGTTACGCCATTATCATTAGGTATTGAAACAATGGGTGGAGTAATGACTACACTTATCGAATCAAATACTACTATTCCAACAAAAAAATCGCAAGTGTTCTCTACGGCAGCAGATTCTCAACCATCAGTTGAAATTCATGTATTGCAAGGAGCTAGAACCATGGCGGCAGATAATAAAACAATTGGTCGTTTCCATTTAGATGGAATTCCACCAGCACCAAGAGGAGTTCCTCAAATTGAAGTTACTTTTGATATTGATGCTAATGGTATCATTAAAGTTTCTGCTACTGATAAAGGAACAGGAAAATCGCATGATATTCGTATTGAAGCTTCTTCAGGTTTAACTGCAGAAGAAATCGAAAAAATGAAGAAAGATGCAGAAATGAATGCTGAAAGTGATCGTATCGCTAAAGAAAAAGCTGAAAAATTAAATGAAGCGGATAGCATGATCTTCCAAACTGAGTCTCAATTGAAAGAACTTGGGGATAAATTATCAGACGAGCACAAAACAGCAATCGAATATGCTTTAACCGAATTAAGAATGGCACACCAATCTCAAGATTTGGAAGCAATTCAAAAAGGATTAGATAATGTGAATGCAGCTTGGAAAACTGCTACTGAGGCAATGTATGCTCAAGGTGGTGACCAAGGTCAAGCACAAGAAGCTCCTTCTCAAGAAGCACAAGGTGATAATACACAAGATGTAGATTTTGAAGAAGTAAAATAAGAATATTCTTAAGTATTGAAAAAAAAGCCAGACAATTGTCTGGCTTTTTTATTTATTTATTTTCTATTAAAAATTTTAGTAATCACTACTACGTGTGGAAATGTAATTGCTGCTAAAAACGAGAAAAAGATGGCATTAAATAGTTCTTTGTCTTTTAATAATAAGTAGAGTAAAATTATTCCTACTATTGAAATAAACCAATACAATGCAGCCGATTTACAATAACTCATAAAATTTTGAATTGATAATTTTCCATATAAAAAATTCATTTGTTCTATTATTGATGGTATACTGTGCCATAATATAAAGTAGAGCGCAAATCCCCAAATCAAACTGGATGCTTTAAAAATAATTGCAAATACTAGCAAGTAGAATAATTCAGTTAAAATTTTTCTTCTTAGGCTTTCATATATATAATAGGATAAACTTAACGTTACAATAAATGTTATTCCAACAACATTAAATAGGAGTGGAATTAATGATTTAGAAATTTTAACATTAGTTATTTCATAAACAATGTTTTCTACTTCTTGTGCATGAAAAAGAAATAACAACGAAAATATAAACATCCCATAAGTTAAGAAAATAGTATTCCAAATCCATTTAGGATAATTGTTGATTAATTCTTTCCATTGTTGTTCTCCAAAATGATAGGCACTAACTATAATAAATAGCAAAAGTGTAAGCCAAGGAATTAAATAAAATAATAGTGCGCATAAAATAATTACTAAAACATAGTTTATCAGCGATTTAATAAAATCAGGTGTCTTTTTTGTGCTATTATTTTTATAAATTAGAAGCAAATCATTCGCTCCATGTAAGATTCCAAAGCTAAAAATCAATAAAAATCCTAAAATTATTTGAATTTTACTTGAAAAAAATGAAACGATCCAAAGTCCAAAGAAGCTTGCTACGATTGAGATATTTGAAAATTTTCCCATAAAAAATTATATTTTGTTTAAAATTTTATAAAAAAAATTAAACAAAATGTTTTTATATTGTTTAATATTTTATAAGTTTGTTTAAACAAAACTAATTATTAACTAATTAAAAACCAATTATTATGACAAATTTTATGCTTATCCCTGGAATGGTTTCCAAATTGTTGCCTACTGACTATGTAGGATTTACGTTTTTTATTGGCTGTATGGCTATGATGGCTGCTTCAGCTTTTTTCTTTTTATCACTAAACCAATTTGATAAAAAGTGGCGCGTTTCTGTACTGGTTTCAGGTTTAATTACCTTTATTGCTGCAGTACACTATTTTTACATGAGAGATTATTGGACTGCTTTCCAAGAGTCGCCAACTTTCTTTCGTTATGTAGACTGGACTTTAACAGTGCCATTAATGTGTGTTGAGTTTTACCTAATCTTAAAAGTTGCAGGTGCAAAACAATCATTAATGTGGAAAATGATCATCTTATCTTTAGTAATGTTAGTTACTGGATATGCAGGTGAAACTATCGATCGTCCAAACGCATGGTTATGGGGATTAATTTCAGGTATCGCTTATTTCGTAATTGTTTATGAAATTTGGTTAGGTGAAGCTTCTAAAATTGCTCAAACAGCAGGTGGAAATGTATTATCTGCTCACAAAATCTTATGCTGGTTCGTATTAGTAGGATGGGCTATTTATCCTTTAGGATACATGTTAGGTACAGACGGATGGTACACTAGCATCATCGGAAAAGGAAGTGTAGATGTAGCTTACAACATTGCTGATGCAATTAACAAAATCGGATTTGGTTTAGTTATTTACAACTTAGCGCAACAATCTCAAAAAGACTAATTTCTTTTATAGATAAATTAAAAGCCAGACTAATTAGTCTGGCTTTTTTTTATTAAATACTTTGAAATTCTGCGAAGTATTTTTTCTGTTTTAGTTTGTTTTCTGGATTCGAAATTCGCTTGATAACGCTCGCACAAATGATTAGATTCACTTATTTGGTTTACATCAACTTCAAATAAATTCTTTTGACACAAGGTGCAAAAACGAATTTTTTCATCAGCAGATAATTCCAACCAATTCTCCTGGCAATGCTTTGGAACTATATTGTTTTTTGTTGCCATCAAACTTATTGATTTATTCTAATTTCAAACATTTTATCCCAATTTTTACCAGTTACAAAAAAGGTTTTGGTTTTTGGGTTGTAGGCAATTCCGTTTAATACATCCGTATCCGGAAGCTGAGTGATTTTCTTTTCTAATCCCGACATATCAAGCATGGCTTCAACTGCACCATTTTTTGGGTTGATGATTACAATCGCTTTCTTAAGGTAAATGTTGCTGTATATTTTTCCGTCAACCCATTCCATTTCGTTAACTTCTTTAATCTTATTGTTTTCAGAATATACATTTATGTTATCAATTGTTTTTTGTGTTGACGGATCCATAGTCCAGATTTTTTCGGAACTATCATTAAAGTAGATGTTTTTTCCGTCATTTGTCATTCCCCAACCTTCCGGTTTGTCAAAAACAAAAGTTGATTCTAGTTTCCAAGTCTTTGCATCGTAAATAAATCCGATATGCTCCTTATAGGTTAATAAATAAATTTTATCATTTAATATAGTCAACCCTTCTCCAAAATACTTATCCTCTAATTTTAAACTTTTAAGAATTTTTCCAGTTTTATAATCGGTTTTTAACAATCGAGAAGTGCCATATTGGCCAACACTTTCATATAAAGTGTCTTTGTAAAATTCCAAACCTTCAGTATACGAATTGATGTCGTGAGGGTAGGTGTTTACTATTGTATAAGTTAAAACTTTTGGTGCAAAATCAGAAACTACTTCAATTCGAGTAGAATCGGTTTCAGTTTTTCCTTCAAAATATACGCTGGCTTTTAAATTTTGGTATCCCAATTTCTGATCTTTCAGCGGGAAGGTTAATTCTTTTTTTCCAACTACCGATCCAACTCTTAAATTGTTAATTGAGTAAACAATACTATCAATCTTTTTATTAGCACTATCAATAATGCTAAGTTTAACGGATTCTTTTGGAGTGTATTGTGCTTTCAATACCGCTTCGTTAAAACTAAAATAGCTTTCTTCTGTATCGGCAACTTTGCAACTTACAGCCATAAAAGATGCTAATAAAATGAATTTTAATACGTTATAATTTTTCATTATATAAAGATTGAATTTTCGAAATACAAATGTATTATTTAAGATGTTAAATTCTTGCAAAAAGATAAAAAGATTGTATCTTTGCATCGGCAAGTCCTACACGACCAGCTCCTGCAAAATCCTCCAGGATGGGAACATAGCAAAGGTATGTGGTTGAGCGGTGCGATGTAGGTCGCTTGCCATTTTTTTATTTCCGAACTTGGTTCGGATTTTTTTTTATAACTACTTCTGAGTTTCTTTTTACTTAAAAACAATAATTATTAAATATAGTTTTTATCTTTATACTTTAAAATTATACAAAATGAAATTTCAGCCAATAGTACCCATGATTTGGACAAAAGAACTGAATGAAACAGTTGATTTTTACTGTAATGTTTTAGGTTTTATCTGCGGAAACTACAATGAAAATTGGGGCTGGGCAGCAATTCACAAAGATGATTGTGAAATAATGATTGCCAAACCTAATGTGCACACTCCATTTGATAGACCCTATTTTTCGGGTACTTTTTATATTAAAACTGATGATGTAGATGCACTTTGGAATCAAATAAAAGACAGTGTCAAAATTGCTTACGAAATTGAAGATTTTGATTGGGATATGCGTGAGTTTGCAATTTATGATAATAACAATTATATGATTCAGTTTGGACAAGATATAATTCGAAAGTAAATAATACAATAGTAAAATTATCTTCAAACTTCTAACTTCAATCTATTAAAAATGAGTAAAGTAGTATTTATTACCGGAGCATCTTCAGGAATTGGAAAATCGATAGGTGATTTCTTGCACTTTAAAGGTTATACGGTATACGGCACCAGTAGAAATCCGGAGCGAATTAGCGATTCTTTATTTCCATTGTTGGCTGTTGATGTTCGGAATAAAGAAAGCATTCAAAAAGCAATTATTGAAGTAATTCAAAAATCGGGTAGGGTTGATGTAGTGATTAATAATGCGGGTGTTGGGATAACAGGTCCCATAGAGGAAATTCCAACTGAAGAAATAAAAAACAATTTTGAAACCAATTTGTTTGGTCCAATCGAAGTGATGAAAGCCGTTTTGCCTACCATGCGTTCGCAAAAATCAGGTTTGATTATCAATATCACATCCATAGCAGGTTATATGGGATTGCCGTATCGTGGAATTTACTCTGCTTCTAAAGGTGCTTTAGAGCTTATCACTGAAGCGCTTCGAATGGAAGTTAAATCCTTCGGAATTCATATTACCAATGTGGCTCCAGGAGATTTTGCAACTAATATTGCTGCCGGAAGATTTCACGCACCATTAATTAAAGGTTCTGATTATGAAATCCCGTATGGCACAACGCTTCAAATGATGAACGAACATGTTGATAGTGGTAAAAATCCGAATGAAATGGCAGAAGCAATTTATAAAATCATTCAAACATCAAACCCTAAAGGACATTATAAAATTGGGGCTTTTATGCAAAAATTCTCCATCGTTTTGAAACGAATTCTTCCCGATAAGGTATACGAGAAAATGTTGATGAATCATTATAAAATTTAATAGCCTAGAGCTAGAAAAATTATTTTTAAGAAGCATTCCTAATAAATTGAAAATTGAAATTGAATTCGTAATTTTGCCACATAAACACAACTACATATAATTAATAAACTATGAAATTTTTTATTGACACAGCCAATTTAAATGATATTAAAGAAGCGCAAGCTCTTGGGATTCTTGATGGAGTTACTACCAATCCTTCATTAATGGCAAAAGAAGGAATAACCGGAAAAAACAACATCTTAAAGCATTACGTTGACATTTGCAACATCGTTGATGGTGAAGTAAGTGCCGAAGTAAATGCTACCGATTATGAAGGAATGATTAAAGAAGGTGAGGAGTTGGCTGATTTACACGATCAAATTGTAGTAAAAATTCCGATGACAAAAGACGGAATTAAAGCTTGTAAATACTTTTCGGACAAAGGAATCAAAACTAATGTAACTTTAGTTTTTTCTTGTGGGCAAGCGTTATTAGCTGCAAAAGCGGGCGCTACTTTTGTTTCTCCTTTTGTTGGTCGATTGGATGATATTTCTACCGATGGATTGAACTTGATTCAAGAAATTAGAGAAATCTATGACAATTATGGTTACGAAACTCAAATTCTTGCTGCCTCTGTGCGCCATACCATGCATATTGTAAACTGTGCTAAAATTGGTGCCGATGTAATGACAGGACCATTATCTGCAATTTTAGGGTTATTGAAACACCCACTTACTGATATTGGATTGGCTCAATTTATCGCTGATTTCGAAAAAGGAAATAAATAAACCCAAATTTACACTTCCTACTTAAAGCGATTTTCATTTGAAAGTCGCTTTTTTTATGTAAAAATAATTTTATTTAAGATACCAACACCTTAAAACAAAGATCATAAGTCCTATTTCAAATCTTCTTCAAAATGCACATCAAACAAGTTGGTAAAACCATTTTTTATGGTTTTATCGGCATTAATAATAAGGGTTCGGTGTACTTTGGTAATGGCCCATTTATTTTTGATGTCATCAAAATTAGCACAATGCAATTCGGTAATGCCATCAAATTTATATTTAGGCAATAGTTCTTTCCATTTATTTGTATCGGAATCCAGATTGATGGCTATAAAATTATAATTAGGGTATTTTGCTTTAAGGGCGAGTACTTTTTTATGAGCAGCAAGTAGGTGAGAGGTGAGTTTTTCAGTCCAAAAGAAAACCACCGAATTTTTAGTAATCACCGCATCAGAAGTAGTAGTTTTTCCATCTCGAGAAACTAAGTTAACGGTTGGCAGTTTCTTACCCACATTAAGAAGTTGAATGGCATTTCCAATTTTTAAAACCTCATTCTTTTTGCTGTTATCAGTAGAAAACTTATGGTAGGTTTTTAAAAACTCCTGGTTGTTAACCATGTTTTGGTCTTCCAATAAATACTTTAATGCAATATTGTTTAAAACCATATTTCTAACGCGCTCATTTTTTATTAATGTATCAGCAATATTTAATTTGTTGATGTTGGTTTTTAGAGCCAAATCCAATTCCGAAAAATGATTGTGGTAATGAATTGATCCTACATTATTAAGCATGTGGTCGATGTACATCACAAAAGGAGAAAATTCAGTTAATGCTTCGTTACTGAAATCTATATTTTTTCTAAAAGCATAATAATCTTTTGGAAGTTGCGAAGTGATATCTTCACCAGTTCGCATTTCGTGAATCATTGGGTAAATCTCTTTTTTGGTATAATGCGGAAAATTTACAATCCCTTTGGCATACACATCAAAAGCATCATTCCATTTGATTTCTTCTTTCTTGGTGTTGTAGTATTTTAGATTATCCGAATTGGTTTTATTGATGTATTGATTGAAACGGTTGCAATTGTAATCAAAAACGTCAAACATATTGTTTTTGTCTTTTTCGTTTCTCAAATACATTTCCATTAAAAAGTTGTTTTTTTGATCGCCACGACCACAAAAATTAACGGATCCATCAAAATCTTTCGAATCTACATGCACTTTAATGCTGTCGTTTTTATCGAAATAAACGTATTGGTATTCTGGCTCTATCTTAAAAGTGTACATGCCAGGAGCTAGCGAATCAAATTTTTTAAAGAAAGTATTATCCGTATTTAAAGGAATCGAATCCAATACCACATTATTCTTGCAAAAAAGCACATAATTACTTGTTGGATTAGAAACTTCTCCTCCAAAGTAGGCTGCATAATCTTCTCCCGAAAATTCCTTCTTACAAGAAGTAAATCCGGAGATAACCAGAACAGTTAGTGCTATTATTTTGTAGAATGGGTAGGCTTTCATCTAAACAAATGTATTTAGATGGTTTTAATTTTATTGTTAATCAATAGTTAAATTACTTTCCGATACAGAAATTGGCAAAAATATTGCCCAACAACTCGTCATTTGTGACTTCACCTGTAATCTCTCCAAAGTAATACAATGCTTGTCGAATATCAATTGCAATAAGATCTGAAGGCACGTTTGCTTGTAAACTAAAGCTGACTTTTTGTATTTCCTCTAAGGCTTTAAGTAATGAATCATAATGCCTTGTATTTGTGACTATTGTTTCGTTATTTCGAAGTGCTCCAGTATTTACAAAAGCTAGTAATTGGTTTTTTAATTCTTCAATTCCAGTTTTGTTCTTCGCACTCAAGAAAATTGTTTTTACTTCTAAATTTTCAAGTAATTTTTGAAGTGTTTCTTTTTCTTCTTCCGAAATTAAATCGGTTTTATTTACAACAACTATAAGCGGTTTTAAAGGGTATTTATTTTTTACTTTTTCAATTTCGGTAAGGTATTCCGAACCTGAAGCTTTAAACTTTAAACTTTCAAATAAATACAAAACTACTTGTGCTTGTTCGATTTTCTCAAAGGTTTTCTTAATTCCGATGCTTTCAATTTCATCTTTGGTTTCCCGTATTCCTGCGGTATCAATAAATCGGAAACCTATACCTCCAATTACCAGTTCGTCTTCAATAGTGTCTCGTGTAGTTCCAGCAATTTCGGATACAATGGCCCGCTCTTCATTTAAAAGCGCATTCAATAAAGTTGATTTACCCACATTAGGTTCTCCAATTATGGCAACCGGAATTCCGTTTTTTATAACATTTCCAACAGCAAACGAATCGATTAATCGCTTTAATACAAATTCAATTCGGTGCAATAACTCTTTAAACTGGGTGCGATCAGCAAATTCAACATCTTCCTCAGAAAAGTCCAATTCAAGTTCAATTAAGGAAGCAAAATTTAATAATTCGGCTCTCAATTTTGCAATTTCGCTACTAAAACCACCCCGCATTTGTTGCATGGCAATTTGATGCGAAGCCTCATTATCGGAGGATATTAAATCGGCTACGGCTTCTGCCTGAGACAAATCGAGTTTTCCATTTAAAAAAGCTCTAAGCGTAAACTCGCCCGGTTGTGCCATACGACAGCCTTTTCGAAGTAACAACTGAATAATTTGTTGTTGAATATAAGTAGAGCCATGGCAGGATATTTCAACTACATTCTCGCCAGTGTAAGAATTTGGGTTTTTGAATAACGAAAGTAAAACTTGATCGTAGGTTTTATTTTCGTCTGCAATCGTACCTAAATGAATTGTATGGGTTTTTTGGGTTGTAATGTCTTTACCTGAAACCGATTGAAAAACTTCCGATGCGATGCGAATTGCTGCTTCCCCCGACATACGAATGATTGCCACAGCACCCGCTCCGGATGGTGTAGCTAAAGCAACAATAGTTTTTTGATCTAACATGGTCGATTTTTTTGCAAAGGTATCATTTTTATATTTTCGATTACTAGATTTTTTACCCCTAATTGATACGCTAATTTGCTTTTACATAAAAAGTAGAATGATTATATTTGCGTTATAATTTTTCCTTTTAATCATTTAATATATACCAATGACATTAATAAAATCAATATCTGGAATTCGTGGAACTATTGGCGGTCAAGTTGGAGACAACCTGACTCCTGTTGATGCAGTAAAATTTGCTTCGGCATACGGAACTTTCTTAAAAGAAGGTGCTGGTAACTTAGAAAACGGAAGAAAACTTCAGGTAGTTATTGGTCGCGATGCTCGAATTTCGGGGCCTATGATTCATAATTTGGTGATTAACACCTTGGTTGGATTGGGTATTGATGTTATTGATTTAGGTTTGTCTACAACACCAACAGTTGAGATTGCTGTGCCTCTTGAGAAAGCAGATGGCGGAATAATTTTAACTGCTTCGCACAATCCGAAACAATGGAATGCTTTAAAATTATTAAATGCAAAAGGGGAGTTTTTAAGTGGAAAAGACGGCGAACGCATATTAGAGATTGCTGAGGCCGAAGCTTTTGATTTTGTTGATGTGGATTCGTTAGGAGAAGTTATTTCTAACGATGCTTATATGGATATTCATATCGATGAAGTTTTGAATTTACCTTTAGTTGATGCTGATGCAGTAGCTAAAAGAAAATTTAAAGTGGTGGTTGATGGTGTGAATTCTTCAGGTGGAATCATTATCCCGAAGTTGTTGGAGCAAATGGGTGTAGAATGTGTTAAATTATATTGCGAACCAAACGGACATTTTCCTCACAATCCAGAGCCATTAAAAGAGCATTTGGGTGCTATTTGTAAATTGGTTGTAGAAGAAAAAGCCGATTTCGGAATTGTAGTCGATCCTGATGTTGATCGATTAGCTTTTATTTCAAATGATGGTGAAATGTTTGGCGAAGAATATACTTTGGTGGCTTGCGCCGATTATGTATTGAGTAAAACTCCTGGAAATACGGTTTCAAATATGTCTTCTTCGCGTGCTTTGCGTGATATAACCAATAAACACCAAGGAAACTACCAGGCGAGTGCTGTTGGTGAGGTGAATGTGGTTGCTTTAATGAAGCAAACTAATGCGATTATTGGAGGAGAAGGAAACGGCGGAATCATTTATCCAGAGTCTCATTACGGAAGAGATAGCCTTGTAGGCGTAGCTTTATTCCTAACTCATTTGGCTAATTTGGATGTGTCTGTGGCTGAATTAAGAGCGAGTTATCCGCAGTATTATATGAGCAAAAACAAAATCGAATTAACACCTCAAATTGATGTGGATGCTATTTTAGTTGCTATGACCGAAAAATATAAAAACGAAGATATAGCAACTATTGACGGAGTTAAAATTGATTTTGCTTCCGAATGGGTGCATTTAAGAAAATCGAACACCGAGCCAATCATTAGAATTTATACGGAAGCTCCAACTCAGGCTGCTGCTGATGCATTGGCAAATCGAATTATTGATGAAATCAAAGCAGTTGCCGGAATTTAAGAATTAGGAACTGCACGATAATTTCGAACATCCTATTTTGTCTCTAGCCCAATCGGGTCTTTTGGCGTACCACTTTGAGTATTCAGGTTGTTCGGAATACGGGTTTTTTAATAATTCGTGTAATTCATTCAAAATAGAATAGTCTTCTCCGTTTGCTGCATCTATAGCTTGTTGCGCCATGTAATTGCGTAATACATACTTTGGGTTAACCAAATCCATTGCTGCTTTTCGATCGGCATCCGAAATTAGTTCAGTATTCAATCGAGTTAAGTATTTTTCAAACCAACGTCCCCAAGATTTTATAATGTCTTTTTTTATTTCTTCGGGTTTATAAAATGCTTCGTTTATAGTTGCAAGAGCATTTCCGGCTGTAGCGTCTTTTTTCACCCGACCTAATTCTCGAAAAAACAAAGTCATATCAGTTTCAGATAATTGCATTACTTTTTCAAGACTGGAAATTAATTTTTCATCATCCTTGTGTTCAACTTGCAAACCTAATTTAGACTTCATCATTTGAACATATTTGAAATCATAACTCTTTTTAAAATCAGCAAGTATTTTTTCCAGGGGCTTAGCCTCTTTAATTAAAGGATATAAGGCATTCGCCAAATGATATAAATTCCATTGTGCAATACTCGGTTGGTTTTCAAAACGGTACCTGCGGTGTTCGCTATCGGTGGTGTTTGGGGTCCAATTGAAATTGTAATCTTCCAGCCATCCATACGGACCGTAATCTATTGTTAGACCTAATATGGACATGTTGTCGGTATTCATAACACCATGAACAAAACCAACGCGTTGCCAATGCACAATCATTTCGCAGGTTTTATCTGCAACAGCTTTAAAGAAATCTAAATATTTAGTTGCACCTGTAGAAGTTATTTCAGGATAATAATTATCAATCGTAAAATCAGTTAGTTGCTGTAACGTTTTAATATCATTATGAGCGGCAAACAATTCGAAATTTCCAAAACGAATAAAAGAAGGTGCAACTCTACAGACAACGGCTCCTTTTTCATGTTCGGGATTTCCATCGTAGAGCATGTCTCTTAAAACGGGGTCACCGGTTACCACCAAAGAAAGTGATCGGGTAGTAGGTACACCCAAATGAAACATTGCCTCACTACATAAATGTTCTCTAATTGAAGATCGTAAAACGGCTAATCCGTCTCCTCTACGGGAGTATGGCGTGCTTCCGGCGCCTTTTAATTGAAGTGCATAAATTGCATTTTTGGCTTTTATTTCTGCTAAAATAATTGCCCTTCCATCTCCTAATTGTCCTGCCCAATTTCCAAATTGGTGTCCGGCATAATTCATCGAATACGGTCTGGAATTTGGAATTAATTCCTTACCTGAAAAAAAATTTAAAAAGGCCTCACTAGCTACTTCTTCGTTAGAAATATCCAATAATTTTGCGACTTCTTTTGAAGCATGAATTAGTTTCGGATTGGAAGGAATTCTCGGATTTACATAGGAAAAACATGCATTAAATACCTGCCTCGTTTCGTTCGTTTCAATTGTATCGGCAGGTAAGGAGTTCGAAAAATTATTTTCTATTTGTAAATGCATCTTATTTTTATAGGTTGTATTTCAAATATAATAAAAAAATAATTAATAGTAGTATATTTGAACTCAAATAAATAGCAATGATTACCACCCAAACCAAAACCGAATTAGAAATATATTTTGAACAATTCCGTAAGAACATCATCGGGATTGATCAAGAATTTGAATCTCCTTTTGGGAAGAAGAAAATTATTTATACTGATTGGACTGCAAGTGGTCGTTTGTATCGCCCTATTGAAGAGAAAATGATGAATGAATTTGGGCCATTCGTTGCAAATACACATACCGAAACCACTGTTTCAGGAACGGCCATGACCATGGCATATCATGAGGCAAAACACATTATAAAAAAGCATGTAAATGCTACAAATGATGATGTGTTAATCAATACGGGCACCGGAATGACCGGTGTAGTGAATAAGTTTCAGCGTATTTTAGGTTTGAAAATTCCTGAGAATTTAAGAGAATATACTTCAATTCCAGCGGAATTAAAGCCAATTGTTTTTGTTTCGCATATGGAACACCATTCCAATCAAACCTCTTGGTTGGAAACTATGGCCGATGTTGTGATAATTCCAGCAGACGAAAAGGGGTTGTTTTGTATTGACAATCTAAAAGCACTACTGGTTAAATACCAAGATCGAAATTTTAAAATTGCAAGTATTACTTCATGCTCTAATGTAACCGGAATTAAAACGCCTTACCATGAAGTGGCTAAATTAATGCATCAAAATAACGGTGTTTGCTTTGTCGATTTTGCTTGTTCGGGGCCGTACGTTGCTATTGATATGCATCCTCAAGATCCAGAAAGTTATTTGGATGCTATTTTCTTTTCACCTCATAAATTTCTTGGTGGACCTGGAACTTCAGGTGTATTGATTTTTAATAAAAATTTATACAAAAATAGCGTGCCTGATTGTCCTGGTGGGGGTACCGTAAGTTGGACCAATCCTTGGGGAGAGCACA